>NZ_CP077941.1:1821880-2125526 GCF_019722725.1 Vreelandella profundi | reverse complement strand
CCAGCGGCGCGCCTTTCACCATGGTGATTAAGTCAGGAATGTCATCAGGTGAGTGCGCAAAGCCAGTAATCGGCAGGCCCAGCCCTTTGCGCGACAGCAGCTGCAGTGAGCGTAGCTTATCGCGTGAGCGGGTAATCGAGACGTTATCGTTGATAACGTAGGTGCCCATCATTTCAAACTGGCGTAGCACCGCGCAGCCGTAAAAGGTCACCGATGAACCGATGCGAGGAATCACCGCATCAAACGGCTCGATCTCTTCGCCTTTATAGTGAATGGATGGGTGGTGCGAGGTAATGCTCATATAGCAGCGTAGCGTGTCCACTACGCGTGCGGTATGCCCACGCTGCTCTGCGGCTTCAATGAGGCGGCGGGTCGAGTACAGATTGCGGTTGCGCGAAAGCAGGGCGATATGCATGTAAAAAACTCCGGGCTAAAGGCGACTAAAAAGGAATTTAAGGCTCACCGTGCAAAAACGCGGCGCCGGGTGCAACCAGTAGGCGGCGCATAGCGCGGCGTCCTAGCAGCATGGGATGGCGCATATTGCTGCGGTCAGTCAGGGTTAGTTCAACAGGGAAATTCAAATCGCCCATTTGCATAGGAGTACGAATAACATAGCGCCATTCGCTATGACCGTTGGAACTGGTGATCCGGCGTCTATCATGCAGATGCAGCTGATAGCGGTGGGCAGGCGTTGTTGGCCCGCCGCTATGGGTTATGAAACTGACCCACAGCTGGCCATGCTCATCTTCAAGGGTCTCAATTTCTTCTGCGTGCAGGGCGGACGTGCGTGCCCCCGTATCCGCTTTGCAGCATAGATGAAGGCCTAGTTCGGGTAGTGTGACCATCTCACGGCGACCAATGACCGCTTTAGCCTGATAGGGTAATTCCTTCACGGCTCACTCCTTGAAAATATAACGGACTGCATTAAATCAAGCGTTCCTATGTGACGTCATTATGGCTAAGCGACGTTGAATAGCAGAACCCTGTGGAGCATCTCGCAGTGCCATCATGACGGGCAAACGCAGCCGCGGTATCAGTGCAATATCGCGTACAGCCGCCGCAAAGTCAGTACGTTCATCTTCCGCTAGGCGCTGTAGAAAAAGCGGCAGGCGCTGAGCGTCTTCAAGGTGCTGCCAGCCACGGCCTGCGATTGCGGCCAGCACATCAGGCCCACAGGCGGCAGTATCACTCAATATGCTCGTGTACCAATCGCCAGCTTCTGAGGCGCTAGTGGTACCCACGGCGCGCAAGCAGGCGCACAGTGTTTCCATATCACCCGTTTGAGCGGCTTTCTCACCGCGCTGGTGTATCGCAGAAACTAACGTGTCTGGAAATGCCCGATGCTCTAAACAGTAGCACAAGGTTTGGATAACGGAGGTAGGCAGTGACTCAAATAGTCGCGCTAGCGATTCGCTTTCATGCGCTTGCATACGAACAATGTAATCAGCGATTCCCTGCAGCCCCAACGCCTGCCAGTCAATCGTTTGCTGACCGCTAACATAAGCCTCAACGGGTTCGAGATGTTGGCTTGCAGGCAGCCCCATATCGCTTGTGGCGCGTGCATTAAGCATGGCTTGAAAGGTGATGTTAGGCGTGAAGGCAAGAGGATTATCCTTCATTAAATGATCCACGTCTGCAGTTTCTTCACGGCCCACTTGCGATACATTGCGACCTAGTGTCTCCAGCAGTCGATTTAAAAACGCATCGCGCTGGGCTGGCGCTAACAGGCCTTGCTCATCCAGCGGTAGCGCTAAAAACCAGATTGCGGGCTCAGGCATATCGCCCAAGCGAAATATAATGGCCATTCGCGCCTGCCCTTGCCAGGGCTCCGCCCACGCTATTTCGCCTCGCTCAAAGACAGCGAGTGACTCCCGTGGGCAGGGAATAACGCGTCGCCCCATATGATAGAGGGAGACCTCGGCACCGCTACGGGTAAAAAACTCATCAAGTGTTTTAATTGATTGCATGACATCCTTCCGCGTTGCAAGCCCGCACTCTACCTTGCTGATATGACGCTGTCAGCCGTAGCGGGTAATAAAGCATAGTGTTCATGACAGAGCGGTTAAAAATTAAACAACTGGGTGAAAGGTGCATGAGAGTTGAGGATGCGACACCTTTCCATAGTTTATCCACAGGCTCGTGCACGTTTTCTGTGGGTCTATGAGCCATGCCCAAAAGCGATGACCTGTAGTAAGCAAGCGTTTGAGTTGGGATAATCGCTGGATAAACACTTTTTTTAATTTTACCAAGGTATTTATGAGCACTTACCAGACGCTGCAAACTGCGCTTCTTGAACTTGAAGCATCGATGAAAGCCGCCGATTTATGGCGTATGCCAACACCGGATGCCGACGCGCTGGCCAGTCAGCAGCCTTTTTGCATCGATACGATGTCGCTTCCGCAGTGGATACGGTTTGTGTTTGTTGCGCGTTTGAACGCGTTAATTGAAGCAGGTGCCGCTATGCCGTCTAAATGTGAAGTGGCCCCAGCCGTGGCGGCCTATTTGCTGCAAGAGAAAGTTCCTGCCCATCATTTAGTGCTGGTTGTTCGGGCGGTAGAAAAGGTTGATCAGATAGTGACTGAAAGCTAATGGTTTGCTGGCGACGCCTTTAAACGCATAAAGCCTGCCGCAAGGCAGGCTTTATGGATGACACGTGCAGCATCAAGTCACTGCATTCATGCTGATCTAACGATCAATGTGCTGGTATTCACCGGCATCGGCAGTCGCGCTGCTGACGACCAGAATGGCAATAAAGGAAGCGATGAAGCCAGGAATGATCTCGTAAACGCCGGGACCACCCATGAACTCGCCACTCCAGCCTAGCGAGATCCAGATCATCACGGTAAGAGCACCGACGATCATCCCCGCAATAGCGCCGGCGCCATTGGTGCGTGACCACATCAGCGAGAGGATAATCAGCGGGCCAAATGCCGCGCCAAAGCCTGCCCAGGCGTTGCTCACTAATCCTAGTACTTGTGAATTCGGGTCAGACGCAATAACGGCCGCCACCAAACCTACTAGCACAACACTGATCCGGCCTACGCCAACCGTTTGTTTCTCTGACGCCTGCTTGTTCAGGAACAGGCGGTAGAAGTCTTCGGTTAGTGATGAAGACGCCACTAGAAGCTGGCTAGAAATGGTGCTCATGATAGCGGCAAGTAGCGCCGCATACAGGAAGCCGGTTACCAATGGATGGAACAGCAGGTCTGCCAGAATGATAAAGATCGTCTCCGGATCCTGGACGTCCATGCCGTTGCGAACGGCATAGGCGCGGCCGAAAATACCTAGAGACACGGCGCCGATCAGCGAGATGGCCATCCAGCTCATGCCAATGTTTCGAGCAATCGGCACATCTTTCAGCGTTCGAATCGCCATGAAGCGCACAATAATATGCGGCTGCCCGAAATATCCCAGGCCCCATGTTACCGCCGATAGCCAGCCGATGAAGGTTAGCCCGTCGGTCCAAGACAGCAGCGCGGGATCGACCTCATTCAGCGTCTGTGACGCCTGGCTGAAGCCGCCACCGCCTTCACCAAAGAGCACAACGGCTGGCATGATGATCAGCGCGAACATCATGATGCAGCCTTGCACGAAGTCTGTCAGGCTCACGGCCAAGAAGCCTCCGATTACGGTATAAGCCAATACCACGCCCAGCGTGATAATGATGCCAACCGTGTAATCGCTCAGGCTGCCAATGCTGATAACGCCGGAAAACGCGCTTTCGAACAATTTGCCGCCGGCGACTAGGCCTGATGCGGTGTAAACCGCGAAGAAAACGACGATGACGATAGCGGAAACCGTTCTTAACGACAGCGCCCGTGTCGGGAATCGATTTGCCAGGAAGGCGGGAATGGTGATCGCATTACCGTAGTGAACCGTCTGTTCACGCAGGCGCGGTGCGACCAAAACCCAGTTGAAGAAGGCACCCACGAACAGGCCGATGCCGATCCAAGCTGAGCCTAGACCGGACACAAACATCGCGCCGGGCAAGCCCAGCAGCAGCCAGCCGCTCATATCTGAAGCACCGGCCGACAAAGCCGCTACCTGAGGGCTAAGTGTTCGGCCGCCCAGAATATAATCTTCAGACGTGGACGTGGATGTGCGCATAGCATAAAGCCCAATGCCGATCATAAGCGCAAAGTAAGCAGAAAGGCTGATCCAAACGCCAATAGCCATAAAACGTCTCCCTATTCTTAGTTATGAGGTCGGATGCGGCTCCGACAGGTTATTAGTATTGTATGAGTTATTTACTCATCACCAAGCGCCAACAGCGACGCGTTCCCTCCTAAAGCAGCGGTGTTATTGGTAATCGTTTTCTCAGTCACAAAGCGCTGTAGGTAGTGTGGCCCACCGGCTTTCGGGCCTGTTCCCGATAGCCCTTGGCCACCAAAGGGCTGCACACCCACGACAGCACCAATGATATTACGATTAATATACACATTGCCGACTCGAATTTTCTGCGCTATTTCAGCGGCAAAAGACTCGTTTCGGCTATGCACACCAAACGTTAAGCCGTAGTTTCGGCCATTGATATCGTTAATGACTTTATCAATCTCGCTGGCCTTGTAACGCACAATATGTAGCACCGGGCCGAACTGCTCGCGAGTAAGCGCATCAATGTTATCGATAGTGAACGCTACCGGCGCAATGAAAGTACCTTCTTGAGTATGTTCGGCATCCATCGGCGTTTCCGCCACCAAGCGATTTTCAGCCTTAAGCTTTTCGATATGTTCAAGCAAGCCTTTACGGGCGTCTTCATCGATAACGGGGCCAACATCGGTACCCAAGTCGCGAGGATCGCCAATGCGCAGCTCGTTCATCGCGCCTTTCAGGATTTCAATCACCCGGTCAGCCACGTCATCCTGAAGATAAAGCACGCGCAACGCGGAGCAGCGCTGCCCGGCACTTTGAAACGCGGATTGCACAACATCAACCACAACCTGCTCAGGCAGGGCGGTGGAGTCGACAATCATCGCGTTCATACCGCCAGTTTCAGCGATTAGCGTGGCCAAAGGTGCGTTTTCGCGTGCCGCAAGTGCGCGGTTGATAATGTGAGCGGTGTCGGTGCCACCGGTAAATACCACGCCGGTAATCCGCGGGTCGGAGGTCAAAACGCTGCCTACGGTAGGGCCATCGCCGGGTAACAGCTGCACAACGTCACGTGGCATACCGGCTTCGTAAAGCAGTTCAATGACACGGTGCGCCACAATTGAGGTTTGCTCCGCCGGTTTGGCCAGCACGGTATTACCTGCTACAGCGGCCGCCACTACCTGACCGCAGAAGATGGCGACGGGGAAGTTCCAGGGGCTGATGGCGGCGAACACACCTTTACCGCCCATCATGAGACGGTTAGATTCACCGGTGGGGCCAGGCAGTACGATCGCTTCGCCGAAATCTTCCTCAGCGCGCATGGCATAAAAGCGACAGAAATCGACGGCTTCTTTGATCTCATCGACGCCATCGGTAAGTAGCTTGCCGCCTTCACGCGAGCACAGTGCCATTAACTCCGGCATGTGCGTTTCCATCAAATCTCCTAGCCGACGCACAATGGCTGCACGCTCAACCACGGGCGTTGCATCCCAGCGGGGGAATGCCGCCCAGGCAGCGTCAAGTGCTTGAGTGGCCTGTTCTTTGCTAGTCCACTGCACGCTGCCCACCGTTTGGCGGCGATCAAAGGGGCTGGTAACGCTATGGGTAAGGGCTGCATCATCGGCAACATCAAAGGCTAGCAGCGGCTTAGCCGGATACTGCTTGTCCATAAACGCGGCCATATTTTCCATCAGCGGATAGTACTGGCTGCGGATGTTGAGATTCACGCCGCGAGAGTTGAGTCGTTTGGGGCCGTAAATATCCTTAGGTAGCGGAATATTCATGTTGGTTAAACTTTTTTGCTGACGCAGCGTTTCAATAGGATGCTGGCATAGCCATTCAACCGGAACGTCTGGATCTACTAGCTGGTGAACAAACGACGAGTTTGCGCCGTTCTCAAGTAGGCGGCGTACCAAGTAAGGCAGCAGATCTTTATGTGCGCCTACCGGGGCGTAAATACGGCAGTAGGTGCCTTCAGGCGCTCGCTCCAGGGCGGCTTCGTAAAGGGCTTCGCCCATTCCGTGCAGGCGTTGAAACTCAAACGGGCGGCTGTCGTTGTTGGCGAACTCTAAAATAGTCGTCACAGTGTGCGCATTGTGAGTCGCAAACTGCGGGAAAATACGCCCACGGGTGTCGTTAGAAAGCAGGAACTGAGCGCAGGCGAGGTACGCCACATCGGTGCCCGCTTTGCGGGTGAAGACCGGGTAACCGTCAACCCCCAGCTGCTGGGACTCTTTAATTTCGGTATCCCAGTAGGCGCCTTTGACGAGGCGCAGCGGAATTTCATCACCTTGTTGCTCGGCTAGCCGGTTGATGTAGTGCAATACCGGCAGCGCGCGTTTGGAATAAGCCTGAACCACCAGCCCGAAGTGGCCCCAGCCTTTGACCGCTTCACTTTCATAAACCGCGCGGAATACTTCCATTGAAAGCTCTAGGCGATCCACTTCTTCGGCATCGATAGTGACTGCCACCTCTAGCTCGCGGGCTCTGCTAACCAGTTGGATGACGGTGTTGACCAGCTCGACAAGCACCTGCTCACGGCGGCCAAACTCATAGCGCGGATGTAGCGCCGAAAGCTTGATAGACACCGATGGTGCAGGCGTCTTATCGCCTAAGGTTTTACAGGTTTTGCCGACTTGTTCGATAGCGCGAGCGTAATCATCAAAATAGCGCTTGGCATCATCGCGGGTGCGCGCCGCTTCGCCCAGCATATCGTAAGAGTAGGTGTAGCCTTTATTGAACAGTGGCTTTGAGCGCTTAAGGGCTTCATTGATATCGCGGCCCAGCACGAACTGTTTGCCCATGATTTTCATTGCTTCGTACATGGCGCGGCGAATAACCGGCTCGCCCATGCGATTAACCATGCGATGGATGAAGTTAGCAGGCTGCCCCTCTTTAGGATGATCCATTTTAAGCACGCGACCGGTCATCAATAGGCCCCAGGTAGAGGCATTAACCATCCATGAGTCGCTTTTGCCGACGTGGGCTTGCCAATCGGCAGGGCCCAGCTTGTCCTCAATCAGTGCATCTGCGGTCGCCTTGTCGGGAATCCGTAGCATGGCTTCCGCTAGACACATCAGCATCAGCCCTTCGTGAGTGTCCAGGCTGTATTGCTGAAGTAGTTCATCAATGGTGTCGACGGCTGTATCCATTTTACGGACATCTTGAACCAGCGCCGCTGTGTTGGCTTCAATGCGGGCAAAGTCATCGCGGCCTGTATCAAGCACTTTGATCAATTCGCTGACGTAAGCACTTTCATCGACTAAGTAGTGATCGCTAACGCGAGCCATGAGTGTGTCGAGATCAGTTTGCCAGATGGCTGGGTCACGCATTTTCTTGGCATTGAGCATTGAAGCCTCCGGAAGTCTGAACGGAACGAATGGGTAACAGGGCATCAGGCCCAAGCTAATAAGCGAATGTAGAGCGCGACCACGTTAGGTGCATGCTGGTTTCAAGGTAAAACGTGTCAATTCCACGGCAAGCGCCGAGTCTTTAAGACTTTAGTAGAGTTTTTGTTGGCCTGCTAGTGGCCCTGATGACGGATTTAGCGAGCCAACGGTCACTGGCGCAATGTCTGCTTGGCGCAACTTGCGCGGCGATAATCCATAGCTGCGACGAAACGCATGGGATAGCGCACTTTGGTTGGCAAAGCCTGTTTGCATAGCGATGTCGGTAAGGGGAAGCCTGCTTTGTAAAATCAGCTGGCGTGCCGCATGCAACCGCTGTCGTTTAACGTATTGCCAGGGCGAGAGACCCGTTTGCATACGGAAACAGTCTGAGAAATGGGCTTCGCTTAAACAGGCAATCTGCGCTAGATCGGCAACCCGCATGTCATCGGCGAGATGCTGGCGGATGAAGTGATCAATGCGGGTCAAGTCTAAGCGCTTCGGGCTTGTGTGAGTGTCCTTGCCCAGTCGCGACTTGAGTGCGCCGAGCATGGTGGCCGCTAAGCGATCTTGCTGAAAAGAATCAGTAGAGGTATCAAACTCTTGAGCAAGCTCGCTTTGCATAAAGGCGAGATAGTGGCGAAGCGCGTTATCTAAGCCAAAAAAGCGCGGTGCATCAAACAGCGCCACCAGCTCACGGTTTTCTCCGGTCAATGCGGGGGCATCTTCTGGGAGGTCAAAGATTAGCTGTCGATTATGGCCGTAACCTGAGTAGTAGTGCTCGTGGTGCGCCGGAACGATACAGCCTGAAAAGGCATTGACGCGTCCGCCAAGCCCTTCGATTTCAAACTCCGATGAGCCACACAGCGTAATTACGATCTGATGAAAGTCGTGCGTGTGGTGATGCGTAGCACTGGCTAACGGAATCTGACGAATCGTGCTGGGCATAATCGGTCTCCTGAGCCGCCATAGCTCTTTTGGACAGTCTTTTTGAGCAGTCTTTTTAAACAGTCTCTACTGCTGACGAAGGGCGGTGTGAGCGGACAAATGATCGCGCAGGGCCTTAAGCTCTTGTTGCCCCTCTTGGTTAAGCAGTGGCTTGCCCTGGGCAATCATCCAGCGCCGACCGTGCTGCTCCATTAAGTGCTCGCCGCGTCGCCGGATGCTTTCCAAATACTCATTATGGCGGATTGGATAGCCGATCGTAGCATTCCACTCTGTCTCGCTTACTTGGCTGCTAAGCGCCTTATCGAACAAAGCGATTAAATCTTTGGGTTCAGTGCGGTAGCGAGGCGTACTTGACGTCATTAGCACAAGCATGACCGCGCCGATCACCAGCAGGCACACTGCGAACACTAATAAAAACAGCGCCATTGTCTGTGCTCCTATCTATCTATGCGATTAGGCGTGGCCGGTCAGTCAATCGCCACTTAACTATACGCTTGGCGGTCTTCACACGGAAAAAATTACTTTTTTGCGAACTTTTCCTTCACAGCGTGTCTGAGTTAGTACAGGCAACATCGCGATAGCAGTCGCTAAAGTTGTTCTGGCTCTATATGTTTTGATCCCTTGCTTCCGTTACTCTTCGAGTAACGGTTTTTTTTGTCTATCTTCTTTGCCACTCGACATTTTTATAACTGGCTAATGGCAACGAATAGTCAATAGTGCCACCAGGATATCACGCCGGGTGACGATTCCCACCAACCGCTGCTGCTCAACGACTGGATACACTTTTGGTTTGGCGCCAAGCATTTCCTGAGCTAAGTCGGTAATGCTTTTATTCGGCGATACGCTGAGCACCTCATGGCGCATTAGCTCTTTAACCAGCGGTGCTTCATGGTCATGATAAATACTGTCGAGTACTCGCCCTAGAATATCCTGTTCTGAGATAAAGCCGATTAGGCGATCGGTGGCGTCAACGACCGGTGCGCCGGGTAAACGGTGTAGTGCTAACCCCTTGGCTAACGTAGTAATTGAAGCGTCTGGTGCCACTCGGTAGCAATCCCGGGACATAATGTCGCGAACGGTATTGGGATGTGCTGCCTTCATCGTTGCTTTGTTCATAGATGAGGTATGCATGCTGGTGGTACTCATCGTAGGTACTCCTTTCTCATCGCGTGCAGTGCCGCTGCTGTTAAAGGGCAATCCTTAGTGCTTGGCCTTCATGTATCATCGACTCTATTGACTGTAGTTGAAACTGTCGTCGTAAACTGTAGCTGAATTGGCTTTTTATGCGCCTGTGGAAGGCTGGCGCTATTCAACGTTGTGAGCAGTGAATTTTATAAGCCGTTACGGCTCTCACCCTGAAAGCACTATTATTTAACTTTGAAAGGACCCTCTGATGGATGCACGTGAGTATTTAAACCGGAAAGGGGTGGGCGTTGAGCGGGACGCTGATCGTCCAAATACCTTGGAAGAAAAAGCCTGGGAACGCGCGCGCGGTGCCGGTTTCAAGCGGCCTAAATCCGGGACGCCCCATGATTGGGAAGATTGGGAACGCCACCATGATGATCTTGCGGAAGGTGCTGAGACGTTAGAGCAGAAAATTGACAAAGATGCGCATCGATCTACTCAAGAGCAGGCGGCACAGGTTCCCGCTCGCCCAGCCTCCGCTAGCGTTGAACACTTCACGCCACCGCCAGTGGCCGCCAGTGAGCAGCAGCATCCGCAGCAGCCAGCCTCTGAACAAGTAGCCGCGCCTACTGCGGGCTTAGCGCTGGCCTATCAAGCGCTGGCACTTCTGCTGCCGCCTTTGGCGGTAGGATTAACGCAGGGTGGCGCTAAGCGTGTCGCTATTGCGGCGGTGTTGACAGTGGCGGGCTGGCTGCCCGGCGTTGCCTATGCCTTTTGGTGGCTGCAGCGCCGTTAACCTATCTGCGCTAAGAGTGTTTACTGCTTGGCAGGCTGACGTAGTTGCGTATAATCTGCGTAAACTTATTTCAATAATGGAGTTTACGATGGGGTATTTAGTTGGCGTTACAGCGCTTTGGGCTTTTTCCTTTTCGCTAATAGGCGTTTATCTGGCAGGGCAGGTCGATAGCTACTTTGCAGTGCTGTTAAGGGTATCGCTGGCTATGCTGATATTTCTGCCCTTTTTACGGCCAAGCTTGTTGCGAGGTAAGCAGCGTCTGGCGCTAATGGCGCTAGGTGCCGTGCAGCTGGGAGTGATGTATACCTTCTTCTACCAGTCCTTTTTACTGCTATCAGTGCCGGAAGTGCTGCTGTTCACCATCTTTACACCTATTTATATCGCGCTGCTTGATGACTTACTGTTTGGCCGCTTTACGCCGATTTATATTGTGACGGCGCTGCTCGCCGTGATTGGAGCGGGCGTTATACGCTACGACGGCATTGATAGTGGCTTCTGGACGGGCTTTTTAGTCGTGCAGGGGGCCAATCTTTGCTTTGCCCTGGGCCAAGTGGGCTATCGTCGTTTGGCGGCTGATTTGCCGCCTACGCTTGCATGGCACAACGTGTTTGGCTGGTTTTTTATTGGTGCGATGATTGTTGCGCTCCCCGCGTATTTACTCTTTGGCAACAGCGCGGCACTACCAAGCACACCGGTGCAGTGGGGCGTGTTGGCTTGGCTAGGCCTAGTGGCCTCCGGCGTGGGCTACTTTGCTTGGAATCAGGGCGCCACCAAGGTGGATGCGGGCACCCTAGCCGTTATGAACAATGCGCTAGTGCCCGCGGGGTTAATTGTTAATTTATTGATTTGGAACCGCGATGCGGATATTCCGCGTTTGGTATTAGGTGCGCTTATCATGGCCGCATCGCTTTGGTTGAATCACTGGTGGTGCCAGCGTCGGCAGGCGGCGCCGGCCAGCTAATGTTCAAGCAGGGCTTAAGCCTATTTGCCCGGCAGGTAAGGTGTCTCCATAATGGCGACTTATGCTAGCGAGAGTCGGCCCATGAGCAACACGTTACTTCCAGACACTATGCCTTCTTCAGGCGGCCCGTCAGAAAAACCCTTTAAAACGATTGGGCTGATTGGTCGTTTGGGTAGCGATAAAGTGGTCGACTCCCTTCAGCGGCTGGTGACGTACCTTGTCGCGCACGGCTATAGCGTGCTGGTAGAAGATCGCACAGCCACTGCTTTGCCCCAGCACGGCCAGCCAGAAGCTAGCCGCCGCGTATTGGGAGAGCTATGCGATCTTGTCATTGTGATCGGTGGTGATGGCAGCCTACTGGGCGCGGCGCGCACCCTGTGCCGAAGCGGTACGCTCATTTTAGGCGTTAATCGTGGGCGGCTGGGATTTCTCACCGATATTTCTCCGGATGAACTAGAAACCCGCGTTGGTGAAGTGCTGGCGGGCGAGTTTGAGATTGAACAGCGCTTCCTACTCGATGCGGTGCTTTATCGTAACGGGGTTGCAGTCGGCAATGGCGATGCCCTAAATGAAGTCGTGCTTCATCCTGGTAAAGCGGTACGCATGATTGAGTTTGAGTTGTTTATTGACGGCCAGTTTGTTTATAGCCAGCGCAGCGACGGTTTGATTGTTGCCACGCCAACCGGCTCAACGGCCTATGCGCTATCGGGCGGCGGGCCGATCATGCATCCAAAGCTCGATGTGGTGACGCTAGTGCCGATGTTTCCGCATACGCTGTCGAGTCGGCCCATCGTTATTGATGCTGCCAGCGAAATTCGTATTCACATTGGCGAAACGAACCAAACCTATCCACATATTAGCTGTGATGGACAGACCCGGGCGGTGGCCAAGCCCAATGATGTGCTGGTCATTACACGCAAGCCTGAGCGAGTACAGCTAGTACATCCCATCGGCCATAATTTCTACGAAGTACTGCGCAGCAAGTTAGGCTGGAGCCACCGGTTGGGGGATTAAGCATGCAGCGTCAAACGCAGGGCAAGCTCCCGCTAGAAGGCTACGACCTGATTGGTGATGTGCATGGATGTGGCGTTACGCTTGCCTCGTTACTAGAAAAACTGGGCTATCACCAAAGTCACGGCGTTTATCGACACCCGCGCCGAAAAGTTGTTTTCTTAGGTGATTTGATTGATCGCGGGCCGCGTATTCGCCTAGCGGTGACTATCGCTCGTCGGATGGTGGAGCAGGGCGAGGCATATATTGTGATGGGTAATCACGAATATAACGCCTTGGCATATACTCACCCGGGGCCTGCGGGCAGCCATAAGCGGTGGCTGCGCGAGCATACGCCCAGGCACAACCGTATTATTCAAGACACCCTGGCGCAGTACCGCGATTACACCAATGAATGGGACGATACGCTGGCGTGGTTTAAAACCATTCCGCTATGCCTAGAGTTAGAAGGCATTCGCGTGGTGCACGCTTGCTGGGACGAGAAACTGATTGCCGAGCTTAAGCAGCGCCGCCCTGACTGCTGCATGGATACGCAATTTTTAGTGGAATCGACGGATCCGACTACGCAGGCGTTTCGTATTTTAGATCGCTTAACCCGAGGCCCGCATGTCTCTTTACCTGACGGCATTGCAATTCACTCAGGCGATGGTTTTACTCGGCAAAGTTTTCGCGCTCATTTTTGGGCTCAGGCGCCGCAGCAGTGGGGGGATGTTGTCTTTCAGCCGGATAACTTACCCGGCGATCTTGAAACTCGCGAACTATCAGACCACGAGCGCCAGAAACTTAGTTATTATGGCCCTGAGCAGCCTCCGTTATTTATTGGTCATTATTGGTGCGAAGGTATACCGGCACTGCCTGCCCACAATATCGCCTGTTTAGACTATAGCGCGGTTAAATATGGGCGTTTGGTCGCTTATCGCTGGAGTGGAGAGGCGACGTTAAATGCCGATCACTTTGCTTGGGTGAAGGTGCCTAAAGAAGAGCGGATGCTTCCTAAACCATGGGAAATAGATTTCGATTAGCGGTATTTTTTAAAATTTACATATCTTTACATAATTTTTGCAAATCAGATGAACTAACCCTGCTGTCGGCTATCAGAGTAAGTGTTCCCTTGAATGATCCCTTGCTTTTATTCTCCGGCGGTCCTTACCGCCGGTTTTTTTTGCCTGTTTGTTGGCTTTCCAGCGCGTTAGTTACCATCGTTGCAATGAACACCTACCCGCTACGGCCAGTATGCCGCGAGCGCTTTGATTAGAGGGATGTTATGCATCCAGTGATGCTTTTGCCCGATCACGCGGATACGAGCGAACTGCGCCAAGCTCTATGGCGACACCGTATTGGTCACCGCATTACCAACGAGGCCGACGGCCAGCTATTATGGATCGCCGACCCACGCCAGCAGAGTGAACTCACTGCGCTTGTCGAGCAGTGGAAGCAGGGTGAACCCTTAACGCTTCAACAAACGACTAAGCCCCCGCGTTCTATGGCCAACTCGCTCGCATCGCTGCGCCAAGTGCCGGTCACGTCGCTGATGATTATTATTAGCGTGGTGGTGTTTGCACTGATCGAAGTGCTGGGCAATCAGCTAATCGTTGCCTTAACCATCGTGCCCGTTGGCATTTCTGGTGGTGAGCTGTCGTTCGGTAATCTGTCGCAGATGCTTTCTTCAGGACAAGTCTGGCGCTTACTATCGCCGGCTTTTCTACACTTTGGCTTGATGCATCTCATCTTTAACTTGATGTGGGTGTGGTATTTCGGTCGTCAGATTGAAGCCTTACAAGGCAGCCGCACCATGCTTTTACTGCTTATTGTTGCCGGTATCGGTGCGAACATCGCTCAATATATGACCGGTACCGTGCTTTTTGGTGGCATGTCAGGCGTGGTGTATGCCCTGTTAGCACACGTTTGGCTGATGTCGCGCCGAGTACCCCAAAGCGGCTTTTTTGTGCCTCAAATGTTAGTGGTATTTATGCTGGGCTGGATGGTCTTTACCATGACGGGCCTGGCAGGCAGCGTTGGCTTTGGCAATGTCGCTAATGAAGCGCATTTGGGCGGCCTACTCGTGGGCCTTGTCACAGGCTGGTATTATTCGTCCCGCCGTTTGAAAAACAGTTAAGAGGCCTGCAATGAGCGAAATGACCTTCGAAAAAATGATTAATCAAATGACGCCGGCGATCTATGAGAGCCTGAAGCAGGCGGTCTCGTTACGTAAGTGGCCCGATGGCCGCCGGCTAACGCCGGAACAAACCGAGCTGTGCTTGGAAGCCGTGATGCGCTATGAATCAGAAAATAACGTGCCTGAAGAGAATCGCGTGGGCTACTTAGAGCAGCGCACCTGCGGTGCGGCGACGACGGGCGCAGGCGTAACGCCAGAAATGGCGGGCTTAGCGCGGGATGCAACGCGTGATTGAAGCGGCAATACAAGGTTGTTTAAGCAAAATGGCGGTCGCGTTACCAGCCCGCCAAGATGATCAAGTGGTCTACCATTTACGTGCCGGTGAACATCGCGTTGCGCTTAACGAGCGCATTGGTGAGCCGATTAGCCTACGTTGGACAGGCGCCATTGCATGTACTCACTGCGGGCGAGCCACGAAGAAGAGTTTTGCCCAGGGCCACTGTTATCCGTGTTTCAAACGATTAGCGCAGTGCGATACCTGCATTATGAAGCCTGAAACCTGCCACTTTTTTCAAGGCACCTGCCGCGAGCCTGAGTGGGGCGAGCGCCATTGCTTTCAGCCTCACGTGGTGTATTTGGCCAACTCTTCCGGCATCAAGGTAGGCATTACGCGCAACACACAGATGCCTACCCGTTGGCTAGATCAAGGCGCGATTCAGGCGCTGCCTATTCTTGAAGTGGATACTCGTCAGCAGTCAGGGTTCGTCGAAATGCTGTTCAAAGAGCAGGTGTCAGACCGCACTAACTGGCGAGCCATGCTTAAGGGCGATGTCGACGTCATGGATTTAAGCGCCGAGCGTGACCGTTTGCTAAGCCTGTTATCCAGTGGCTTGAGCCAGTTGCGTGATACCCATGGCGCAGACGCTATTCGCACGCTAGATCAGCCAGCGCATCATTTTCACTATCCGGTTAGCGTCTTTCCAAAAAAAGTCGCGTCGCATAACTTTGATAAGCAGCCGCTGGTGGAAGGCCTGCTGCAGGGGATTAAAGGGCAGTATTTGATACTCGATAGCGGCGTGATTAACCTGCGTAAATTCACGGGTTACGAGATTCAGGTGAGTTAGATGAAAACACTAACCTGCATAGCCAAGCACTTGTTTTAACCGTTCAGCATGTGTGGCTACCCAGCGGGGGTCAATGGCGCCCCAGTTTTGAATCTGGTAGCGGCCAATGTTATGGCGTTGGCCCTCGTCTTTCGTAAATACACACTCAATATCCAGTTCGGCAAGCGATGTTATCGTGTCCTGAGCAGTGCGTCGTGGCATGCCGGTGGTTTCTATTATCGCAGGTACACTGGCAATGCCTTGCTCAATCAAATGGGCCACGTATAAACGTCTATAAAAGCTTGATTTGGTTTTACTAAGGTCGGGCATGGGGCTTCCTTTGCAGCAAACTTATTGGCGTTGCTGCCTAGCTTAAATGAATAAATCTCCCTGCGCCCGTGGTGGACGAAAATCGCGCGTGTTTAAGCCCTGCTCGGTGCGATCCTGCATCTTCCATTGGCGGCTGGCGCGGGCGAAGCGTTGCGCGATCAAATCTGCAAAGACGCCTTCACCGCGAAAGCGTTTACCGAACTGAGCGTCGTATATCTTCCCGCCCCGGCATTGGCGCATTAGGCTCATGACTTTAGCGGCCCGCTCTGGGTAGTGTGTTTCCAACCACGCTTCAAACAGCGGTGCGACTTCATAGGGCAAGCGCAGCAGCATCCAGGCCGCGGTGCGTGCACCGGCGCGGCTGGCGGCTTCCAATAGTTTTTCGATTTCGTGATCCGTAAGCCCTGGTATCACCGGCGAAATCAGCGTTCCCACCGGAATGCCCGCCGTATTCAGTTCTCGTATCGCTCTCAAACGTGCCTGGGGCGACGCCGCGCGTGGCTCTAAGGTGCGTTTTAAGTTGGCATCCAGGCTGGTCAAGCTAACAAAAACACGCACCAAGCGGTGCTCGGCCATCTCGGCCAATAGCTCTAAATCACGCAGCACTAAGGTGCTTTTGGTCACAATGGTGACGGGGTGGCGGCACGCTAATAACAGTTCCAACAACCGGCGGGTGGTTTGATGGGTAGCCTCTAAAGGTTGATAACAGTCAGTATTGCCGGAAAGATTAATTGGCCTGCACACATAGCTGGGGTGGCAAAGCTCCTCTGATAATTGCTCAACCAAACCGCTGCGGGCAATCAGCTTGGTTTCAAAATCTAACCCAGGCGACAGATCCCAGTAGGCATGGGAAGGGCGGGCATAGCAGTAAACGCAGCCATGCTCGCAGCCGCGATAAGGATTTAATGAGCGGTCAAAAGGTAAATCCGGCGATTTATTCCACGACAGTGCGCTCTTGCTAACTTCCTCACGCACTTCTGTGGCAATGGTCGCGGACGCTTCCTCACGCCACCATCCGTCGTCTTCTGCGATGCTTTGTGTCGGCGCAAAGCGGTTGTGCGGATCATACGTCGCACCGCGGCCCTTGTAGTGGTTTGGCTGGAAAGGCTGGCCAAGAGATGCCATGTGTTCACCTCTTTTATGATTTTATATACAGTAGTTGCGAAGCGAAAAGAAATCAATAGCCAGCCAGTTGTTCAGCGTGTAATGCAGTGAACAAGACGCTATCCAATGCGTTATTTCACGGTTAAGGTATTTGCATGAACCGGCCATTAACGCGCTACTGAGGAAGAATTATGTCGAAAGTAGTCATCGTGACAGGAGGAGGCCGAGGTATTGGAGCGGCCACGTCATTACTGCTTGGCGCCAAAGGCTATGCGGTGTGTGTCAACTATCTGGCTAATCAAGAGCGAGCAAAAGAGGTGGTTGATTCCATTGTACGTGGCGGCGGCCGAGCCTTTGCTTGTCAAGCGGATGTCAGCAAGGAAGCTGACGTCATCCGCTTGTTTGATGCGGCAGAGACGCACCTTGGAAGCGTGACCCACTTGGTTAACAATGCGGGTGTTTTGTTTACGCAATCTAAGTTAGTTGATATCGACTTTGAACGCTTCAAACAGGTTATGAGTAGCAACGTCGACAGCTGTTTTCTGTGTTGCAGAGAAGCTATCCGGCGCTTTGAGCAAGGCAGTGCGATCGTCAATGTCTCTTCGCGCGCCTCACAAACAGGCTCGCCCTTTGAATACGTTGACTACGCCGTATCGAAAGGAGCCATGGACACGCTGACTAAAGGATTATCTTTAGAAGTTGCCGCCTTGGGTATTCGTGTCAACGCCGTTCGCCCCGGATCTATCTACACCGATATGCATGCCGATGGTGGCGAGCCAGGGCGGGTTGATCGCTTGGCACCGCAGATTCCTATGCAGCGTGGCGGTACCGCTGAGGAAGTGGCGAATAGCATCGCTTGGTTACTGTCGGATGAAGCCTCTTATGTGACGGGATCATTTATTGATGTAGCGGGCGGGCGGTAATATCCCTCATATTGAAGACAGAACTAAGCGATGTTGACCCGTCTATGTCACAAGAATTGGGAGGTTCATTTGAAAATTTTCGTTCCACTGACAATTACTTCAATACTGCTCATGTCGGGCTGTGCAACTTCAGTGCAGAATCAAGTAGCTGCCCAAGCGCCTGCCGCGACACCTTCAGCATCTAGTCTGCACCGCTATCAGTGTGAAAGCGGAGAAACGATAGCCGCTGCCTACCCCTCAACAGACACGGCGAGGGTGCAATACAAGGGTCGAAGCTACGGTATGCAAATTGCAGTTTCTGGCAGCGGGGCGCGCTATGTGGGTGACGATTTAGAGTGGTGGGCCAAAGGCTCTGGCTCGGGATCTGAGGGTACTCTTTTCAGCCACTTGGCTGACGGCACTTCTGGTGGCACCATCGAGCGCTGTGCGGAACTTTGAACTAGGCTAGCAATTAGTTATGTAACAAACCACCAACGCCAGCTTGCCGCACATATAATGCCAACGGCAATTGATGCCAGAGGACTTTTTAAGATAATAGCGACAGCGCCTGCCATTAAAGCAGCAAACCGGGTTCCGCCGTCACCATGCACAATGATGGGGGTGATGATGGCAATAAGCACTGAGCTAGACATGGCGTCAATAAACAGACGAGTGTTAGGGCTTAATGGTATGCGGGCCATAATGAGTAGTCCCAAAATTCGAGACCCGTAGCCGATAACTACCATCAGCACGATGGCGAATAGCGATTGCCATACTGGTGACAAACTCACAAAACACCCGCCTTATACCAACGTTTGGGAAGTAATATGGCGACCATTCCTCCTGTCAGTGCGCCAACCATTACATGTAGATAGGGCGGTAGCCACCAATAGGCTAGCAGTGCACTGAGCGCTGCTGCTAGCCACGGAAGAATCATTACTACCTTTGGGTTACCACCTATCACGATCACCAACAGAAAACATAGCATGATCACGTCAAGACCAAAGCGTTCAGGTTGATGGATGCCACCGCCAAATGCCAAGCCTATACCCGTGCCTATTACCCAGGCAGCCCATAGCGCGATACCCCCTCCTAGAAGAATGCCAATATTGCGCTCTCCTCGCTGATATTCGCCCAGTGCCATGGCCCAATTTGAATCCGTTAGCATAAAAATGACGGCAAATCGCTGCGGTAAAGGTAATGGCTTGAGCCAAGGATAAAGCGATGCACTCATTAATAGGTGTCTGGTATGAATGGCCATGGTCGTCATCGCCAGGGCCAGAAGGGGCAGCGGTGTTGTCCATAGTTCAAGTGCCGCAAACTGTGAGGGAGCAGCAAATACAAACACGCTCATTAACATCGCTTCCCAACGAGCGATGCCTGCATGGATAGCTGCTACGCCGAAGGCTAAACCAAACGCCACCGTGAAAGCGGCCAAAGGAAGCATCATACGGATACCTCGCCACGTGCCTGCCGTATCTAATTTTATTTTATTTTCTCTTTTATTCATAAGCTTACTTGGCATCTTTTGATAGTGAATAATAAAAACAAACAGTCCTGCTTGTTTTTATTATTCCTGACGTTTAGATTTAACAGTACACATATACCGCTAGGCAATGTGTTATTAAAAAAATGAAACAATATAACACTAAAAAAAGCCGATTGATTCGGTTCAGGAGACTGATATATGAACTTCAAGCGCAATGTAATAACAATGGCTGTGGCGGCTTTAGCCTTACCGGTAATAGCAAATTCCGCTCAAGCCTCAACTTCATTTATTGCCAATTCGTTTTATGACCAGCAGCATCCTCACTCCCGCTATGGTTATATCGAATGGGCTGAAATGGTCAAGGAGCTTTCTAATGGAGAGCTTCAGCCCGAGGTTTATACCGGGACTGTACTGCTAGCACCGCGTGCTAATTTGCAGGGTATTCAAGACAATATTGTGCAGGTAGCGCACCATGCGGCTATTTACACGCCTTCCGAAATGCCGGTTGCCAATGCGGTTCAGGAACTGGGGTTTAACTATGATGACCCGCTAATCAGCATACTGGCGGTTACCGACTTTAGCCTGAACAATCCCACCCAGCTAGCTGAGTGGGAAGAGCTTAATATCGTTTATCTGGGAGCTTATAGCACCCCACCGTACATGATGTTTTGCAGGGAGCCGGTGCGTAATCTTGAAGAGCTGCGCGGCAAGCGTATCCGCACCGCAGGTTCAACGGTGTCTGCCTGGGTAGAACAAGCGGGCGGTACTCCAGTAAATGTTCCTTCCAGTGAAATGTATAGTGGTCTTGATCGTGGATCACTGGATTGTGCTACCAACGCGACTAACGACCTGATTGATCGCTCCCTCTGGGAAGTTGCCGAGCATACAACGCTTCTGCCTACCGGCATGTACTGGTCTGGCCCTCAGTGGGGCTTTAACGAAGAGTTTTGGTCAGGCCTTGATGACGCGCAGCGCGATGTTTTCAAGCAAGCTACGGCCCAAGCCATGACGCGCATGATTGTGCAATTTATTAGCGCTTCAGAGTCTGCTATCGAAGAGGCCAAAGAGCTAGGTAACAACGTCTATGAGCCGGAAGCCGATCTCATGGATTCCGTGGTCGCTTTCCGCGAGCAGGCACTTGCCAACGTCTACGACAAAGCGCGCGATGAGTACGGTGTGGAAGACCCCGAAGCTCTGATTGATGATTTCCTAAGAACTTATGAAAAGTGGCAAGAGCTGCTTGAAGGCGTTGATCGCAGCGATGAAGCTGCCTTGGCCCAGCTGGCGATGGATGAAATCTATAGCAAGCTTCCCGCTGATTACGGCATTTATTAATTTAACGTATTCTGTTTGCCTCTTAGGCAGCCAACGTTAATGCAATAAGTAGGGACCGGTATGACGAAGCGACAAAACCAGGAAGAGCGCTCACGCAACACTCAGGCTCGCGTGATGCAGGCAACGATCGAATGCGTCCTTGCCAAGGGAATTCGTGCCACTTCGACGGTGGATGTCGCTCGTCAGGCCGGTGTCTCTCGCGGGGCTTTGGTTCATCACTATCCGTCCAAAACGCTTTTGATGCAGTCAGCACTGGAGGACTTACTTAACCAAGAGGTTGAGAGCGTTCGCCAACTGGCGGTCAGCGTGCAGGAGGGAAATTTTGACTTCGATAGCCTGCTGAGAGTACTGCACGAGCATTTCAAAGGAGATCTGTACATGGTGACGTTGGAGTATTTGACTACCGCTCGTACCGATCCTGACATCATGAAAGTGCTTATTCCCCTTGCGGCCAAGTTCAATGGCTCTTTAGAGGCTATATGGGAACAGCTGGTTGCCAGCTCCAGGCATACGTCACGGAAAAAGCGCGTGGCCCTGAATGCCACGCTTTGCATGATGCGCGGCATGGGCGCTCAGAGCATATGGCGTGACGATCCAGAGCTTTACCGCGATATGCTGCTGTTCTGGAAAGATGCCCTTATCGAGCTTGGCTTTTCATCTTCGTAAGCGAAGAAAAGAGAGTATGTATGATCGCGCGCATTGTTGAGTCATTAAGCCAATGGGTTGCCAAGAGTGCACTAGTGTTGGCGGCGCTGTTTCTTATCCTCATGGCACTACATGTCTCGCTGGATGTAGGGCTGCGTTATTTCTTTGGCAAATCGTTTACCGGAACGCTGGAGTTCGTCTCCTTCTATTACATGGTTGCGGTGGTTTTTTTGCCCATTGCCTATGTAGAGCTGAAGCGGGAGCACATCAGTGTCGATGTTTTTGTAGGCAGGTTTTCGCCTCCTGTACAGCTGGCGTTCTACCTATTCGCCGGTACGCTTGGCCTGGTGTACTTCGGCATGCTCTGTTACCAGAGCTATCTTGATGCCGTGCGTGCCACGGTCCGCCAAGAAACCGCGATGGCCAACTTCACGTTTTATTTGTGGCCCAGCCGTTGGGCTTTACCGGCTGGCTTTGCCGCCATGTGCCTAGCGATTCTCGCCAACATGATCAAGGCAGTGCAGCAACGTCAAGCATTGTAGGAGCTAATCAATGACTAACATCGAGATAGGTGTGGCGGGTATCGCCATTGCCTTGGCCCTGATCGCCCTACGGGTGCCAATCGGCATTGCCCTTGGCCTGGTATCGATTATTGGTATAGGCGAAATGACCAGTATGCGCGTGGCATGGGGGATGATTTCTGCCACTCCTTTCGACTTTGCAGGCACTTGGGAGTTAACCGCTGCGCCTATGTTTTTGTTCATGGGCTATTTGTGTACCACTACAAATATGACGCAAGGGTTATTTCAGGCTATGCGTCTTTATCTAGCGCGTCTTCCGGGAGGCTTGGCCGTTTCCAGCGTGATGGCCTCTGCCTTTTTTGCGGCTGCGTCTGGCTCTAGTGTAGCGACATCAGCGGCCATGTCGCGCATCGCTGTACCCGAAATGCTCAAACACAATTACGACAAGGGGCTTGCCACCGGTACCGTAGCTGCTTCTGGGACACTGGGTTCGCTGATCCCACCCAGCGTTTTATTAGTGCTTTATGGAGTTTATGCCCAAGTGTCCGTCGGCCAGCTGTTTATGGCAGGCTTCATTCCAGGCGTAATTTCTGCGCTGTTATACATCGGCATGATTATGGTGAGGACCAAGCTGAATCCGAAGCTTGCGGGTGATACTGATATTCGCTCCACTTGGAATGAAAAATGGGAGGCGTTCAAACATATTTGGCCACTGCCATTGCTTATTGGCTCAGTGCTTGGCGGGATCTTCCTGGGAGTCTTTTCACCTACCGAAGCAGGAGCGGTAGGAACCACCATTGCCGCATTAATTGCCTTGGCTCGACGTACCCTGACCCTTGAAGCTGTTCGTGAAGCCGTAACGCAAACTGCAGTCAGCACGGCGAGTATTTTCATTATTTTGATTGGGTCGCTCTTTTTTACCCGTTTCTTGGCCATGAGCGGCGTGCCTGCTGCATTCGCTGAGTTGATTCTGGGTGTCAGTACTGAAACATGGTGGATCATTCTGGCGGTAGCGCTGATCTATCTTGTGCTTGGAATGTTTATCGACTCAATTGGTCTGCTGCTGCTAACACTGCCGCTGATACTTCCCTTAGTTGAAGGCGCAGACCTTAATTTAATTTGGTTTGGCATTATCGTGGTTAAGCTCCTTGAAGTCGGATTAGTGACTCCGCCCATCGGGCTTAACGTGTATGTCATCAAGGGTGCGCTAGGCAACAGCGTTACTCTTAGCGAAGTTTTTAAGGGCGTGAGCTGGTTTATCGTAATGGATATCGTCGCACTATTACTCATCGTATTGATTCCCGCGCTTTCGCTTTATCTTCCTCAGAAAATGTTCTGACGCTTTCTCAATAAGGAACACACATGACAACAACTCGTTTTATCAACGCCAACGTTATCGATTCACGCAACGGTAAAGTGCTTCCTAATCATCAGGTGCGTATTAAAGATGGCCGTATCGACGCGGTAAGCGCAACGCTGCTTGAAGGCGATGACGATCAGGTGATCGATGTCAAGGGCCGCTATTTGATGCCCGGCCTGGTGGACTCCCACGTACACGTAACCGCTATCACTCCCAACTTTGCGCTCCTAGGCACGCTTTCGCCATTTTACGTCGGCGCCAAGTCCAGCGAGCTGCTTGAAGCCATGCTGATGCGCGGCTTTACCACTGTGCGTGATGCAGGTGGCGCGGATTATGGCCTCGCCAAAGCGGTAGACGAAGGAACGCTGGCCGGGCCACGCATCATGTACGCTGGGCGAGCACTCTCGCAAACCGGTGGCCACGGGGATATGCGTGGGCCTGGCCAGCAAACCTTTGAAGGCTGCTTTTGCTGTGCAGGTCTGGGCCGTGTATGTGACGGTGTCAGTGAAGTACGCCAGGCCGCACGCGATGAGATTCGCAAGGGCGCTACTCAGATTAAGATCATGGCGTCAGGTGGCGTATCTTCGCCAACGGATCGTATCGATAGCACGCAGTTCTCACTTGAAGAAATCGATGCCATTGTAGAAGAGGCGACTGCTGCTAATATTCATACCATGGCACATGCTTATACTGCGCGTGCTATTAATCGACTGCTGCCTCGTGGCGTTAAAACCATTGAGCACGGTAACCTTATGGACGAAGAGAGCTGCCGCCTGTTCCTCGAATATGATGCTTATTTGACGCCGACGCTGTGTACTTACGATGCGCTAGCGAAAGAAGGCGTGGAAGCGGGGATGGCCGAGGAACTGCAGCGAAAAGTATTTGAGGTGCTCGATGCGGGTGGCAAAGCCCTTGAAATGGCACAACGCCACGGTGTGAAGATGCTTTACGGGTCTGACCTGCTGGGCCGTATGCAGCGTCATCAGCTTAATGAGTTCCACCTTCGCAAAGCGGTGGTGCCCGCCGATGAGCTAATACGTGCGGCCACCAGCCACGCGGCTGATGCCTACGGCCATACGGGTGATTTTGGTGAAATCATTCCCGGCGCCCGTGGTGATGTGATTATTCTTAAAGATAACCCTCTGGACGATATCACTGTGCTTACTGAGCCGGATGAGCAACTGATGCTTATAATGAAAGGGGGCGTGGCGTATAAAAATACGCTTTAAGCATTAGGCTTAAACACCCAGTAGTAATTTTACCTGACTGAACCGGCGCCGGAACTCTATGTTCCGGCGTCTGCGTTCTTGGGCACTGCTAAGCTAAAAGCTGCGATAAAAACCAGCCAACGTGTAAATGCCGACTTCCATCACCATTCCTTCGTGTTATTAATAGGCATTAACGGCTATTTCGAATCTTATTTTAGTAATCTCGACTAATCACTGTTTTTCGACTGCCAAATATAAGAGGCGTTTGGATAGATATGACTTATGTGAGCCCTGTCACCCTTAACGCGCACGGTGTAAAGCTTGAGCCACTAGCGCACTATCACAAAGCTGGCCTGCGCGCCGCTGCCTCCGATGGCGAGTTGTGGAATCTGCGTGTCACAGCAGTGCCGTCGCCCGATGAAACAAGCGCCTTTATTGAAACCTCCTTGAAAGACCGTGAGGCAGGCCACCGCTTTGCTTTTGCCGTCATGGAGGAGGCCAGCGGTACCGTGCTGGGCACGACCAGCTATCACGACATCTTACCTGAGGTAAAACGGGTAGAGATTGGCCACACCTGGTATGCCAAACGCGCGCAGCGTACCCATATCAATACCACCTGCAAGCTGCTGCTGTTAACACATGCTTTCGATACGTTGGGTTGTAACATGGTTGGCTGGCGCACCGACAACTTTAACTACGCAAGCCAACGTGCCATTGAGCGCCTGGGGGCTAAAAAGGATGGCGTCATACGCGGACACAAGCTACGCCGCGATGGCACCATTCGCGACACGGTGATGTATAGCCTGCACAGGGGAGAGTGGCCAGAAGTGCAGGCACATCTCAACTATTTGTTAAGCCGGCCACGTAGCTAATCAATAGGGCTTTGGCCCGATTGCACACGTGGAGGTAGGACGCTGATCGCAGCACCCAATCGCATGTGCTAGAGGTAAAGCGAGAAGGCACGCGAATTTTGGATAGGCAGCCAAAATTTGCTTTGCTAGCAATAGAATCAATGAGGTAGATTTGATCTAGGCGGCTAGATAACCTCAATGAACGCGCCAGCACGATCATTGAGGTTATGCAGCAGGGTATATAATCACTGTTAACTGTCTAGGAAAGCTATGAGCATATTATTAGAGCAAGGTGTTATTGGGATAGTAACAGGCATATGCACAACAGTTGTTCTTTACCTTATAAAGGTAGCCTGGACTGCAAAGGTAGTTCCATTTCTCGTAGCGACAAGATATCAGGGTGTGAAAATAGATGGGCAGTGGGTTGGCTCCGGAAAAAATGAAGATCCGGAAAAAGGAGATGTCTTCGAGACTGAGTTCAGTTTGTTTCTATCACAAAATGCGCACCAACTAAGTGGATCTTTCCTTTTTAAATTTAAGAATCCACAGAAAGACTTTAATCTAGACTTCGATGTTGGCGGATATATGTGGGAAGGGTATGTAACCCTAAATTTCACTCCCAAAGACAAGCGAGTGACATCTTATGCAACTGCTTTAGTAAAGCTTCATGATGGTGGGCATACTTTAATCGGAACTTGGCTTTTCCGTGATGTAATATCTGAATTCGTTAACCAGGTTCCGCTAATTTTAGTGCGTAGCCAAAACAGTTAACAAGCCAAGCCAGCCGACCCACTTTTGTTACGGCTTTAAAAAGCAAAGCCTTCACAAAATTGGCCGGCTGCTTGGGGCGTTGTGCGGCACTGATGTGGTGTGCGTGGTTCTGTAAAGACCCAAATTGCTCATATTGGATATTTCAACACGAGATACCAACTCAACCAGTAGGAACGCAAAATGACTATTGAAACATGGGCTCTATATGTCGGTACGGTACTGCTGTTCATGTGTACACCGGGACCGAGTCATTTACTCATGCTTTCTGTCAGTGCGTCGAATGGGTTTCAAAGGTCGCTTGCCACGGCCGCAGGCGACTTAACAGCAAATGCCATTCAAATTGTCTTGGCAGGGCTTGGATTGGCAGCGGCTTTGAACGCTTCCAAATATGGGTTCTCCGTTGTCAAATGGCTCGGCGTGAGCTACCTGGTTTGGCTCGGCACTCGTCAGATTATCAAATCATTTGCAACGTATGGCACAGCCGCACCAGTCCACCGGGCATCATTGAAAGTACTATGGGCTCGTGGGTTTATCACGTCGGCTGCCAATCCAAAAGCCGTTGTATTCTTCGCCGCTCTATTTCCACAGTTTCTAAGCTCTACTCATAGTTTGTTACCGCAAATTCTCGTGCTGGGTTTTTCTTACATCGTGATCGACGGAATATTTCTCAGCGCCTACAGTAAGGGTGGAAGTTGGCTAGCAAACAAATTGAGCAACAGCGCACGGGTATGGGTTGAGAGATTTTCAGGAGCGGGCCTAATTGGCGCAGCACTCTTACTTGGTCTCAAGTCCCAACGCCAATAGACTTGAAACGATACAACTGAGGGTAGTGTCGGTGCCGCCCAACAAGTCAATGAAGTTCGTTCCGGCCTGCGGCCTCCACCGGACGTCCCTGTCGGGCCGCCGCTTATTTCAGCGTTACATGCCCAAAGCGTGCGCATTCTTTTCTAGCATTTGTGTGATTATGAAGAAGGATTTACATGACGGACTTAAATTATAATCGCGGCTCCGAATGGCGGAAGTGGGATCTTCATATACATACCCCAGCATCGTTCCACTGGAATGGTCAAAGATTTAAGACTGAACTTGACTGTCCCGAAAACATAGCTATTGTCGATGAAATGATTCGTGCAATAAATGCCGCTGAACCGGCAGTATTTGCGATTATGGATTATTGGACATTCGATGGTTGGTTTGCACTGAAGCGTCGGCTCGCACAAGCAGATGCCCCAAAGTTAGAAAAGACAGTTTTTCCTGGTATTGAATTACGTCTAATGGCTCCTATGAAAGGACGCTTGAATGCCCACGTTTTGTTTTCTGACAAAATTGATGATCAAGAATTAATGGACTTTAAGTCAGATCTTCTCATCGAATTTCCAGGCCAAAACGCAAGAAAACTGTCTAATAGAGCTTTGACCGAATACGCTCGATCAGTTCCAGCTGACAAGTTGAACCATCACTCCTTAGATAAAACCAAAATCATGGAAGATGAAAGTTACGCTCTTAGAGCAGGCTCAATAATGGCTGAGCTGAGTTGTGACAGCTATAAACAAGCGATCTCTAAAGTCAAAGACAAGAAAGCTATTGGTTTTATGCCTTTTGATACTAGTGATGGGCTCACTGAAATAGAGAGAAACGAGCACTATGCTTATGTATTAGGGTTATTTAAATCATCTCCGATTTTCGAGACCAGAAATATGAGTCTTTGGGAAGCATTTTCTGGAATAAAGACTGACCGGAACTCCGGTTGGATTGATGAATTTCAAACTGCCCTTAACAGTACCCCGAGACTGGCAGTATCTGGTAGTGATGCTCATTGCTTTATCGGAGAGCCTGGTAACAATGATAAACGAGGCTATGGAGATTATCCATCGGGAAAAACCACTTGGATTAAAGCTAATCCAACTTTCGAAGGGCTACAACAAGCAATCAAAGAGCCTGCGAAGCGTTCGTTCATTGGGGAACAGCCACCTAAGATAAAACTCTTCAATGCAAATAGAAGTTTGTTTATTGATAAATTGGAAGTTAACAAAGTTGTAGCTTCTACGCTTAATGATGAGTGGCTCAATAAAGCCGAGTTGAGTTTAAATCCTGATTTAGTAGCAATTATTGGAAATAAAGGAAGTGGTAAAAGCGCGTTGGCAGACATCACCGCCCTATTAGGGAACTCAAAACAAAATCACCATTTTTCTTTCTTAAAAGAGAATCGTTTTAGGGGGAAAACTGGTGAGCCAGCTAAGCATTTCATGGCGAAGTCCACATGGGCGGATGGTCAAGAGATGGAGAAAAATCTAAATGATAACCCTGCAATAGAAAATGTAGAACTCGTTAAATATATTCCCCAGGGTCATTTTGAAGAACTTTGTAATGCGCACGTCTCTGGGAAATCGGACGCATTTGAAAAAGAGCTTCGCGCAGTAATATTTTCTCACGCTGATGATGCTGTTCGTTTAGGCGCACTTGATTTTGATCAGTTAATCGAACAACAAGAACGTTCGTTAAGAAGTCGTCTTGATGCATTAAGAAGTGAATTACATACCGTTAATCAGCAAATATATTCTATTGAAAAGCAAATGTTGCCCGAGACTAAGCGAACAATAGAAGAGTTGCTTTCACAGAAATCTAGACTTCTAGATGAGCATGATAAGGTAAAGCCTGAAGAAGTTTTTCAGCCAAAAAGTGAATTATCAGAAGATCAGAAATCAGCATCTGATAGCCTTGCTGAGATATCGGATGAGCTAAACGAAATCAAAATTAAAAAAGAAAACAATCATGATGAGTTAACGAAGTTAGCAGCCAAGAAAAAAGCCGGCCGAAATATCCGAGAAGGTATAGATGTAGTTAATCGAACCATTCAACAATTTGTCACGTCATTTAATGATGATGCTGCATTATTAGGGCTTGATATAAAAGAGATAATTAAGCTAAAAATAAATGAGCAGAGTATTACTGATATCGATAGTGTTACGTTGGCTCGTGAAATCGAGGTTATCACGGAAAATAAAGATCTTGAAGAGCGAGAGAAATTCCTCGTATCGAAGCGAGATCCTCTAAATTCGAAATTAAATGCCCCACAACAAGTCTATCAAAATTACCTCGAAAAGCTAAAAGAATGGGAAGAAAAGAGAGCTGGTGTTTTAGGGAATAGAGATTTACCAGACACGTTGAAAGGGTTGGAGCATCGGAAGGAGCAGTTAGACAATTTGCCAGTGAGAAGAAAGAGTTTGCAAGAAGTACGGCTAGATAAATCCGCTCAAATATTTGATCTTCTTGACGAACAAAGAGTTAACAGAGAAACGTTATTTAATCCTGTTCAGAAACTTATTCAAAACAATAAGCTTATTAGAGATGAATACAAGTTGCAGTTTAAAGCCGAGCTAAGCAGCACTACAGAATTGATCGCTGATAAATTGTTTTCGCTTGTAAAACAGGCATCTGGTGAATTTAGAGGGGACTCGGAAAGTTTAGCTACCATAAAGGAGTTAACTGATAAACATGACCTAAACAACAAAAAATCATTGCTCGATTTTCTATCGGAATTGCACGATAAATTAGAGAATTCTTCGAGTGGGCAGATTGGTATTGAGTCTATGTTACGCAAAGGACGTTCTGCAAATGAAGTTTATGACTTTCTGTTTGACTTGGAATATATGAAGCCTAGGTATACTCTGATGTTTCAAGATGCTCATATAGGGCAGCTTTCTCCAGGACAGAGAGGCTCTTTGCTTTTAATTTTCTACCTTCTAGTGGATAAGGGTAATAATCCGATTATCTTAGACCAACCAGAAGAAAATCTAGATAACGAAACGATCGTAAGTTTGTTGGTGCCGGTATTAAACGAAGCAAAGCAAAAGCGACAAATTATAATGGTTACTCATAACCCTAATTTGGCTGTAGTCTGCGATGCGGAGCAGATAATCCACTGTGAAATTGACAGGAAAAATGCGCAGAAGATTTCATATACACCTGGTGCTATTGAATGCAGCCTTATTAATAGGAAAGTTGTCGATGTGCTTGAGGGAACAATGCCTGCATTTGACAACAGAAGAATGAAGTATCACTAATTGCATGTAACAAGGCACTGCACTCGGAAATTTAAATCGCTTCGCTCCCTAAATTCCGGTGAGTGCGGCGTTATGCAATCAAAAACCAGGAGGTTATTTCTTTGTCATTAGGCGCAGATGATATAAAAACGGGTGTAGCAGCTTTGGCATTATTGCTTTCTGTTTTTTCATACCTATTTACAAGAAGATCGTGGTTTGAAAGTAATCGTCCCATCATCACTGCCGAGATAAAAACGCATTCGGCTGGAAATATGGCGATTGTCTATAGCATTTTAGTGCACAATACTGGCAATCGCCCTGCTGCTGATATTCTACTTACTACAGATGAACAGAGTATCAACAAATTACTTGCTAAAACATCAACGCTGTCAGCAGAGAAGGAAATACGAAGAATATTTTCGGCTGCGGGAGAAATTGCGTTGCTTCATAGCGGCAATACCGTAAGTAATGGTTTTGGCCATACTACGGGGGACCAAGAGTCACCTTTAAATTACGGTGTTAAATTACCTATTAAAATTAGCTATAGAGCACTGAGCAGAAAAAAGTATACGACAAAGCAAAACCTCATTCTAAAAGACTCTGAATACTTTGCTGGGTCAGGTTGGAGTGAGCCAAATGCATAACAAGGCTATCCTGCCGAAAACCGGGCCGTCGCGGTTTTGTTTTACTCGCTGGCGCTCAAACAATAACACAAACCACGCCAACCCAATTTCGGCAGATAGCGGCGTTAAATGGAACTAGATAAGGGGAATCCATGAGATCCAGGAATCTGCAAACAACTCCAGTTGTGATAGTAAGCAACTACAGAATTACCCCCGACCCTGGGACAGGGAAGTTTTTGCACCAATTTACTCCAGAAACTACATCGACCGTGTACCAGTTTATTGCCAATAGAGAACCAGTTTTTACACAAGGTGAGCGGTACAATATTGGGTACGACGTCGAGAATGGATTAAACATCGTTGATGTTTCAGCATCTGCTAAAGCGGACGAAGTTGATCCTCTAGTCAGCCACAATGTAGCCCGCATCCTTGGAGAGCAACTTCGTGCCGTAGAAACAACCAAGTCTGATCAGCGGGTAGTTCATAGTGCGAATAGCGGGCACTATCTTGGGAAAAAGTACGCTTGGAGAATTTACGGTATGGCTGTAGCTAAGGGCACTTTTTATGATTACTTGGAAGAGATTGGGCATCCATCTGTGCCCTGCACCACGGAAGGTTCCGCTTCGACGGCTTATCTAGATGCAGGCATCGATACGGCGATGGATAATCTAATAAATTCCTGCTCAAGGATGGGTTCTTCGAGCAATAGATTTTCTTCTCCGTTGCTCGCCTCAAAGGGCTGGTTCACCATTAAAGGCATATCTGCAATTTCTGACAAAAAATAGGGCTGTTACTTCGTGGCAACCACATTTAACAAGTGCAGGCACGGCGACGCCCTTTCCATTGCGCCTTCGGCTCCATTCCAAGGCCGCGCGTGCTGCAAGCGTTAGGGCTGGTCGTAGTGCCCTCCAATGGCGAAAACGTATATGGATTTGTCGTCAAATCGGTATATAAGTCTGTCTTTCTGTGAGATGCGTCGTGACCATAAGCCTGATAAATTGTGTTTCAGCGGTTCAGGTTTGCCTATGCCAGTTGATGGGTCGTCGGAGCGGAGCATTTCTTTCAATAATTTGCAGAGAGCTTTGTGCAGCTTCTTGTCTTTCTCTCTCATCTTTTCATAGGCTTCCCAGGTGCTGCCCTCAAATACCAGTGATCTCATTCATCTGCTCATCATTAGGTGTGTATCCTTGGCCACGGCTGTGAGTATCGATAGAGGTCGCAATCTGCTGCATCAGGTCTCGGTTCTGAAGAACATGCAGGGTTTCCTGTTCTCTTTCCCAGTCTTCAGCACTCATAATTACGAAAGCCTCTCCGGCGCGGCGTGTCACCTTGAGAGGTTCATGTTTGTTAACAACCTGTTCTACAAGGGTTTTCAGGTTGTCTCTGAATTTGTTTACACTGATGACATCCATAATTCCACCGTTATGTACGGAAACTCCGTACAATTATATCGCAATAGCCCTAACAAGGCCAGTCACGGCGACCTCTACTACATTGCGGTTTCGCCTCCATTCCGTAGCCGCGCATGCTAGTTGGCGTTGAGGCTGTCACTGAAAGTGATGTGACGCCGCTACTGTCCAGTGTAGTAAAAATGCCTCGGCGTTTGCCAAGGCATTTTGCGTACCATCGTTTAAAACGGCGTTATCTGCCTATCCTTTCTTCTTTCCCGGCTTTTTACCACTTTCAGCTTGGCCATTCTCCTCTGAACCGCCACCCGAAAAATGCGCCCGCACCAACTCCAGCAACCCTTGAGTCGAAGCATCAAAATCAGCCGCATTGGTATCAATGCGCTCGCTGATCTCACCGGCAATACGTTTGCCTAGCTGAACACCCCACTGATCGAACGAGTTGATGTTCCAGATCACGCCTTGTACGAACACTTTGTGCTCGTAAAGCGCAATCAACGCGCCCAGATTGCGGGGCGTGAGTTCATCCAGCAGCAGCGTGCTGGAAGGGCGGTTACCGGGGCAGCTGAACGGGTCTTGCTGACTGTCACCCTGGCTGCCTTCCATAAAGGCATTGGCCTGGGCGAGCATGTTGGTTAGTAGCGCGAAGTGGTGGTCTTCCATGCCCGGCTCAGGTTTGAGCGAAGCGATAAAATCAATTGGCACATAGCGCGTGCCCTGATGCAGCAGCTGGAAGAACGCATGCTGGCCGTTTGAGCCGGTTTGCCCCCAGACAATCGGGCCGGTTTTGTAGTTGACCGGGTGGCCGAATATATCCACGGACTTACCATTTGACTCCATGTCTAACTGCTGCAAAAAGGCCGGCAGCTGGTTGAGCGCCTGGTCATAAGGCACCACGGCCTGGGTCTCGGCACCAATGAAATTGATGTACCAGATACCCATCAGTGCCATCAGCACCGGCATGTTCTGATCAAAAGGCGCCTCAATGAAATGGCGGTCCATTTCGTGGGCACCTTCGAGCAGCTCGATAAAGCCCTCAAAGCCGATGGAAAGCGCAATCGGTAGCCCAATCGACGACCACATGGAGTAACGTCCGCCGACCCAGGCCCAAAATTCAAACACGTTCTCTTCGCGAATGCCGAATTCCATGGCCGCTTTGCGGTTGGTGGAGGCCGCCACAAAGTGGGCGCCTATATCGGCATCGTCACCGGCGTTTTCCAGGAACCAGCGCCGCGCGGTTTTGGCATTGAGCAGCGTTTCCTGGGTCGAGAATGTCTTGGTCGAGACGATAAATAGCGTGGTAGCCGGGTCCAGACGCGAAAGCACTTTCTGGATATGAGTGCCGTCCACGTTAGAGACAAAGTGAAAGTGCATTTCGGGGTGGCGATATTTAAGCAGCGCGCGCACGGCCATATTAGGGCCAAGGTCCGAGCCGCCAATGCCGATATTAACCACGTCCTTGATCGGTTTGCCGCTGTAGCCTTTCCATTCGCCGCTACGGACCGTTTCTGAGAATTGCTTGATCTGCTCGCGAGTCCGCGTGATCTCCGGCATCACGTCTTCGCCATCGACATACACTGGTTCATCGCTGAGATTACGCAGCGCGGTATGCAGTACCGGGCGATTTTCGGTGACGTTAATAATGTCACCAGAGAACATCTGCGCGCGGCGTTGAACTAGCGCAGAGTGGTCTGCCAGTTCAATCAGCTTAGCGAGTACTTCATCAGAAACGTGATTTTTGGAGTAATCAAGAAACAGGCCGCCCACGCGTAAACTCATTTTCTCAAAACGCTTTGGATCATGGGCGAAGTAGTCACGAATGCGGTCGTTCGTGGTTTTGTCGCGTAGGCGATCTAGCGCCTGCCAGGTAACACTGCGAGTCAGCTGAAACATTGAGCGATCCGTTTGTTATAAGAGGCGGTTAAAAGCGGAATGGCTTATATCGACGTTATGTAAAAATACTACATAAAAAAGCGCATAAAGGGGAGCGTGTTAAAGCTTTTAAAGCGATTAACTGCGTAAAGCTACGTGTTTTTAGCGCTAGGCAGGTTTGCTCGCCTGCCTAGCCTCTATTGTTTCAGAGCGTTTAGCTGGCGACAGCGACCTGGGCAGCGCCGCGTTTGATAAACGCATAGCTTAAACCTGTCACCAGCGAGCCCGCCACAATGGCGCCAAGGTAAAGAAGCGCAGGGGTGATGGCATTGGGAATGAGCAGTACAAAGATACCGCCGTGAGGCGCCATTAACTTTGCGCCCACGAGCATCGAAAGGGCACCAGTTAACGCGCCTCCTGCAATACAGGCAGGGATGACCCGCAGCGGATCTTTCGCGGCAAACGGAATCGCCCCCTCACTGATAAAACAGAGGCCAAGCACGAATGATGCTTTGCCCGCTTCGCGCTCCGGTGCAGAAAACTTGTTACGTGCCACAAAACTGGCAATACCCATACCAATGGCCGGTACCATACCCGCCGCCATAATCGCCGCCATTGGGCCGTAAGTTTCGGAGGCAAGCAAACCCACGCCAAAGGTGTAGGCGGCTTTGTTAACCGGACCGCCCAGGTCGAAGCACATCATCGCGCCCAGCAGAATGCCCAGCAGTACGGCATTGGTGGAGCCCATGGATTCCAGGAAACTGGTCAGAGCACTCAGCAGCGCCGCAACCGGTTCGCCAATCACGTAGATCATGGTCAGGCCAGTGACCAAGCTGGCCACTAGCGGAATAATCAGAATCGGCTTCAGGGATTCAACGCTGGAGGGCAGTTTCACGTAGCGAGTAACCGCCAGCGCCACATAGCCCGCCAGGAAGCCTGCCAAAATACCGCCGATAAAGCCGGAGCCAATATTGGCCGCCAGCATGCCGCCAATCATACCCGGGGCGATGCCGGGGCGGTCGGCGATGGAGTAGGCGATATAGCCTGCCAGAACGGGAATCATCAGTGCAAAGGCGGTACCGCCACCGATCTGCATGAGCGCTGCGGCCAGCGTGCCTTCCTGCTCAAAGGCCTCAATGCCAAATACAAAGGAGAGCGCAATCAGCAGGCCGCCTGCCACCACCATCGGCAGCATAAAGGAAACGCCGGTGAGCAGGTGCTTGTAAACGCCTTTCTCTTTGACGCTCTTATTGGCTGTGCCCGCACTGTTGCTGCCACTCTCTATAGCAGCCTCGCTGAGGGCGGCTTCAAGGGTGGGGCGCGGCTTTTTGAGCGCGTTGCCTGTCGACGTGCGGTAGATACGCTTGCCTGCAAACCGCGACGGATCAACGTCGATATCGCAGGCCAGTACGACGATGTCTGCCTGAGCGATTTCGTCTTCGGTTAAGCGATCCTGGGCGCCTACCGAGCCTTGGGTTTCAACGCGAATGGCGTGGCCCATAGCTTTGCCCGCCTCAGCCAGCGCTTCAGCGGCCATAAAGGTATGCGCTACGCCGGTCGGGCAGGCGGTGACGGCAACGATTTTCTTACCACCGTCGCTACTTCTAGCGGCGGATGCGCTAGACGCTGCGGGCGCGCTATAAATAGGCGCTTCCCGCTTCGCTTGAGCAAGAAAGCCGCCAGGGTCAGGCAGAGTACTCGCAATCGGTGCCTGAAATAGACGCTTGCCCTCGAACCGCTCTGGCGCGGGCACGTGATCGGCGGCCACCACAATTAAATCAGCGTTAGCGATCTGCTCTGCGCTAGCAGCGTGCAGGGGGGCTACTTCGCCGTGCATTTCCACATGAGCCGACCAGCCTTGGCGCTGGGCAGCCTGTTCCAGGCGTTTGGCCGCGAGGAAGGTCGTCGCCATGCCGCTGGGGCAGGCGGTAATCAAAATGACATTCATAGCGTGGCTCCCTCAGTGACGGCGTCATCAAGACGCTGTATCCGGGTATGTTGTTGGAGTGAGTCGAAATCAGCCGCGTAGGGGTCGCCCACGCCTACGTGGCGCACGGCTTCAGCAGAAAGCGCGGTAGCGAAGCGCAGTGTTTGTTCAGCGTCATGCTGGTTAAGCAGGCCATGCAGCATGCCAGCTACCAACGTATCGCCGGCACACACCGTATTGGTGGCGGTGACGCTGGGTGGCGTCGCGTGCCAGCTACCTTGAGCGTTGACCCACAGCACGCCTTCGCTGCCCGCCGAAATAAGCGCGTGGGCGATACCACTTTCGTGCAGTCGCCGGGCGGCACCCAAGCGTGCCTGGATATCATCAAGGGGTTCACCGACCCATTCAGCGAGCTCTGTTTCATTCGGTTTGACGCCTGCGGGGCCTGACGCAATCGCTGTATTTAAGGCGGGCCCGCTGGTATCAACCCAAAGCGGAACGCCGCTGGCGTTTAGGTGGTCCAGCAGCTGGCTGAAATCGTCCAGTGAACACCCAGGGGGCAGGCTGCCCGCCATCACGACCGCGTGTGGCGGCGTGGCGCTGATAAGCTCAGCATCCACCGCTTTGATCAGCGTGTTCAGGTGAGCGGCATCAATCGGCATGCCGGGGCCGTTAATGTCGGTGACGCGGCCGCTGTGTTCGGCCAGCTTGGCATTAATGCGAGTGCTGCCCGGAACGCGCACAAAGGCATCGACCAGTCCCGTCTGCTGAAAAGCGAGCGTAAAGGGGGCATCGTTCTCGCGGCCTAAAAAGCCGCTCACCGTTACCTGATGGCCAAGCCCAGCCAGCACTCGGGCGACGTTGACGCCTTTTCCTGCCGCTTCTAACTGCGCACTGGTGGGGCGATTCACGCTGCCCAGTACTAAGGCGTCAAGGTTAAACGCCAAATCCAGCGCCGGGTTCAGGGTGATACACAGCACGCGGGCCATTAACGGGCCTCCAGGGCGTCGCGCACCTCATCACTGGTTGCTTTGCTCAGCGCAAGCTGAGCACTGGCCTGGGCATCGGCAAGATCAAACTCACGCAGGCGCGCCTTCACTAAGGGGATCTGCCGCGCACTGACCGAAAGCTCGTCCACGCCCAGGCCGACCAAGACTGGAATAGCCGCGGCATCGGAGGCCAGCTCACCGCATACGCCCACCCATTTGCCCTGGGCATGCGCGGCCGCCACGGTCATTTGGATCAGGCGCAGCACCGCCGGATGCAGGCCATCGGCCTGTGCTGAGAGTTCTGGATGGCTACGGTCAATCGCCAGGGTGTACTGGGTTAAGTCGTTGGTGCCCACCGAGAAGAAGTCCACCTCGGCGGCCAGGCTGGGCGCCAAAAGCGCACTGGAGGGCACTTCAATCATCACCCCCAGCTGCACGTCGGTTGCGCGCTGGGCGGCGGGAATATCTTGCAGTAGTCGATCGTAGATGACTTTAACGGCGCGGAACTCGGCAATGTCTTTGATCATTGGCAGCATGATGCGCAGCGGATGATTTTTATCTTTCAAACCCGCCGCAGGCGCTGCTGCCATGAGTAACGCACGTAGCTGGGTTTCGAGTACCTCGGGCTGGGTGAGCGCTAAACGAATACCGCGAAGACCCAGGAACGGGTTGTCCTCTTGGGGCACCGGCCAGTAGGGCAGGGGCTTGTCGCCACCCACATCCAAAGTGCGCGCCACCAGCGGGCGCTCGCCCAGCGCTTCCACGGCCTGGCGATACTCGCCAATTTGCGTCGCTAAATCGGGTGCGCTGGCGTGGGCCATAAACAGAAATTCAGTACGCAGCAGGCCAACGCCTTCGGCGCCGCGCTCTACTGCATCGGCGGCATGGGCGGTATTGCCAAGGTTCGCGGCAACTTCGACACGGTGACCATCCCGGGTTTGGCCAAGGTCAAAGCGGGTTTCCCAGGCATCGGCTTCGCGCTGCTGATGGTCAAGCAGCTGTTGCTCGGCGCGCTGTAAACGCTCCTCAGATGGCTGTGAGGTTACCCGGCCACGCTCGCCGTCCAGGATCATCATGCTGGCGTTGTTAAGTGCCATTACCGCTTGCCCAGCACCGACCACCGCTGGAATGCCCAGCGCGCGTGCCAAAATAGCGCTGTGCGCCGTAGCGCCGCCACGCACGGTCAGCAGACCACGCACGCGGGAAGTGTCTAGGCGAGCGACATCGGACGGGCCAATATCGTCCATTACTAGAATATAAGGATGGTCCGGGGCTTCGGGAAGTTGCACATCGCAGAGCACACTGAGTACCCGACGACCAACGTCGCGTAGATCAGCAGCACGCTCGGCAAGCAGACGATCAGCTAGCATTTCCTGCGCGTGGGCAGCGGTTTCAATCGCCTCCCACCAGCCAGCTTCCGCGGAGCGGCCTTCACGAATGGCATCCGTCGCTGCGTGATGAAGTTCGGGGTCGTCGAGCATCTCTTCGTGCATTGAGAGAATATCCGCTACCTCGCCCCCCTGGGCATTTTTCACCAGTGCCTGTAGCTGCGCTGCGCCTTCTTGAATGGCGCTGTTTAACCGAGTGATCTGCTGCTCGGTGTCGTTCGCATGCTGAGGGTAATCAAACTGCAGCGGGCGGATAACAAACACAGGTGCGATGGCTAAGCCGGGCGAGGCCGCCACGCCTGCATGGGGAGTGTCTGCACTCAACGGGGTCACTTTTGCTTCTGCCACCTTGGGCATTTGAGCGCTATCGCGGCCATCTTCAAAGGGCGTCACTTTTTCACCCAGACCTGCTTCAACCGTCTCGGCTACCTGTTCAAGCGCCTGCTGCGCGCTATCGCCTTCGGCAGACAGAACTAGCCACTGACCGCGCCGCGCCCCTAGGCCAATTACTTTTGTCAGGCTCGCTGCAGAAACCGGTGTAGCGCTGCCTTCTTCCAAGCGCACATTGATCGGCATGGACTGAGCGCGCGCTACCTGCACCAACTGCTTCGCGGGGCGGGCGTGTAAGCCGTGAGGATTAAGCACCCGTACGCGACGGGTGTGTGTGCTGGCGGTTTCTCCGGCTAGCAGTGCCAGCAACTGATCACTATTACGGGTGAGCAGAGTGTCGCTGGCGCCGCTGTCGACGAGCGCAATCAATTGCTCTAGCAGTGGGCGGTGGGCATCGCCATGTGCCGCTAAACAGAACAGGGCATGCACGGGGTGACCCGCACTTTCCAGGGTGTGTTCAGCCGGTGTGGCGACGCCTAGCGCGGGTTGGTTAACGCCGTGTGAACTGCTCGACAGCCATAAGCCCTTGCCTAGCCAAGTAGGCTGAGCGTTCGCGACGGCGGTGATAAAGGTGTTATCAACACAGCCGCTTTGGCGCAAACGAGCCGCGGCAGCCAGGGCTAGTTCTTGTGGGTCGCGAGCGGGAAAATTGACACATAAGGTGTCGGCGTCCAGGCGCGGTTCAAGCGCTGGCTTTGAAAGCAATCTCGCGATATCCGCAGCCGAGGTGGCGCTGGCAAGCTGGTCGGCCACGCCTTCGCGGTCGAGTACGTGGGTTAGCTGCCGCAGAATATCCAGATGCTCGTCATTTTGTGCCGCGATAGCGACCAGCACATGCACGTTTTGACCATCGTGCCACTCAATGCCCTGGGGAAACTGCAGCACGCGAATGCCGGTGCGCTTTACGTGCTGGCGGCTTTCTGGCGTGCCGTGGGGTATCGCAATCGCATTGCCTAAAAACGTTGATGACTGCGCCTCACGGGCATGCAGGCCGTCGCGGTACTCAGCCTCAACGAATCCAGCGTCTACCAGCGCTTCAGCGGCGTTGTCCAAGGCGGTTTTCCAGCTATCCGCGTGGCGGCCTAGCAAGATGTCATCGGGGCCGAGTGTCAACATAGTATTCTCCTGTAAACGTGCTCTGGCTGCCTCTGAAGACTGCAGGCTAACTGCCTATGCGGCGCAAAGACGTGTACATAAACTGATCGTTATAGTGGCATGTCGCCTAGCTGGATGAATCGTGTCATGCCTGTCGTTTCATCGAAGTATAGTGCTATGCTGAATCGATTCACTTAATGACACAAGGTTTGATCTTTTAGACTTTGGTCTTGCATGCGCTAACTTGCTGATAAACTGCCCGGTCAAGCCAAGGGGAACCCTCATGACACTCGCCGATATTGCCCGATTAGCCGGCGTTTCACGCACTACCGCAAGCTATGTGATGAATGGCCAGGCTGAGCAGCGACGCATTAGTAAAGCCACGATTGAAAAAGTAATGGCAGTGGTGCGTCATCATCGTTACCACATTGATCCGCAGGCGGCAGCGCTACGCCGAGGCGCAAGCCGTTTGTTGGGGCTTATCGTGCCGGATTTGGAGAACATCAGTTATGCCCGCCTCGCCAAGCGCTTAGAGCGTGGCGCACGGGAGAAGGGCTATCAGCTGTTGATCGTCAGTTCGGATGATTGCGCTGAGAGCGAGCGCACTTTGGCACTGTCATTGCGTGCTCAGCGCTGTGAGGTATTGATAACCGCTAGCTGCTTGCCAAGTGATGACACCTTTTACGCCGACCTGGTAGGCGAGGGCTGGTGTGTTGTGGGTATGGACCGTGGCTTAAACCCAGCGCTGTTTGCCAGCGTTGTGAGCAACGATCAGGAAGCAGCGACGTTGTTGACTCGCTCAGTGATCAGCGAAGCAACCAAGCGCGTGGCGTGGTTTGACGCGATGGCGGATTTATCCATCAGCAGTGAGCGACGTTCAGGGTTTCAGAGTGCTCTGGCGGGCACCGGCATTGAGCCGATTGTGCTGAGTGGTGAGCATTACGAGCGCAGCGAAGGCGCTCGCTTAGCCACGCAGCTGCTGGATCAGCATGGCAATGTGGATGCGCTGGTGACGGCTTCCTATGCTTTGCTGGAGGGAGTATTTGATGTGTTCTTGGAGCGCGGAGGGTTACCGGTAGATATTCGCTTGGCTACTTTTGGCGATCACCGGCTGCTGGATTTTCTCCCTCAGCCGGTTAACTCTGCGCTGCAGGACTACGACCGCATTGCCGAGTTAACCCTTGCCTGTGCGCTATCGGCGGCTAGCGGCCATTATCTCAGCGGGCGGCAAGTGGTGGCGCGTCACCTGCGCACCCGCTCCGTTTAGTGCTTCGCTACGCTTAGTGCTTAGAGGGTTCTCGCTTGCGCCCAGGCGTTAGCATCTGGAATCGACAAATCGTAGCTTTCGTTTAAGTAGGGCGAGGAAAGCAGAAAGTCAGCGGTGGCTGCGTTGCAGGCGACCGGTACATTCCATAACGCCGCTAAACGCAGCAGTGCTTTTACATCCGGGTCGTGTGGCTGCGGCGAGAAGGGATCCCAAAAAAAAATCAGTATATCTAGGCGCTGTTCTGCAATGCGCGCACCAATCTGCTGGTCACCGCCCAGCGGCCCGCTCATGAGTCCTTCTACGCTTAGCCCTAAGGCTGTCTTTAAACGCTCGGCAGTGGTGCCGGTGCCCAGAAGTGTGTGCTGGCTAAGCGTGTCTTTCCAGCGCGTCGCCCATTCGAGCATTTCACTTTTCTTACCATCGTGGGCAATTAGGGCAATCCGTTTACGTACTTGCAGTGTGCGAATAGTTTGGCGGGGCGGCTGCGCATCGCTCATGGCATCACTCTCTTTGGGTTTTTTTAGTATTGGACTACAGTGGTGTTTATATAGTAATTTTACTACATATTGTATTTTTATAGGCCTTTTGAGGCAGGTAAGCAGCAGTTAAAAGCTTTTTTGAGGCTTAAATACGTATTTTTAGTAATTTTTTTACAGGAAGCCTTACTCTCCACCACTGATTTATTGAGGAGCTATCATGACAATAAGAGTTGCGATTAATGGATTTGGCCGTATCGGCCGCAATGTACTGCGCGCCCTTTACGAAAATAGCTACCGCGATCGCATTCAGGTCGTCGCCATTAATGATCTTGGCGATCCGTCGCTAAATTCACACCTGCTGCGTCACGATACCGTTCATGGCCACTTTCCTTTTAAGGTAGAGCATGATGCCGATAGCATCACTGTCGATGGTGATCGTATCGCGATCTCCTCTGAGCGTGACCCGGCGAATTTGCCTTGGGAAGCCATGAAAATTGATTTGGTCATGGAGTGTACGGGGTTATTTACCAAGCGTGAGGCCGCAGCAAAGCACATTACTGCCGGTGCTAAGCGCGTGTTGATCTCTGCGCCTAGCCCTGATGCAGACGCCACAATTGTGTATGGCGTTAATGACCATGTATTAACCGCTGATCATAAAGTGGTCTCAAATGCTTCCTGCACGACTAACTGCCTGGCACCGGTAGCGAAAGCATTGAACAATGCCGTGGGGATTGAGAATGGCTTGATGACCACGGTTCATGCCTACACTAATGATCAGAATTTGTCGGATGTGTATCATAGCGACCCATACCGGGCTCGTAGCGCTACGCATTCAATGATACCCACCAAAACCGGTGCGGCCGCGGCGGTAGGACTGGTGTTGCCAGAACTGGCAGGTAAATTGGATGGTCTAGCGGTGCGCGTACCGGTTATCAACGTTTCGCTGGTGGATCTTACGTTCACCGCGAGCCGCGATACGACTAAGGAAGAGATCAACGCCATTGTTGAGAAAGCCGCCGCTAACTCGCCGGTATTGGCCGTGAACGCTGAGCCGCTGGTCTCTATCGATTTCAACCATGATGCCAACTCCTCGACCTTTGATGCCAATCACACTCGCGTGAATGGTCGCTTGGTCAAAGTAATGGCGTGGTATGACAACGAGTGGGGCTTTTCAAACCGCATGCTAGATACCACGCTTGCGATGCAGGCAACGGCCTAATCGTTATTGTTAGACTTTTAATGCTGACGTATTACCCCTCAATACTGCCCTGAGAATCTGCTCAGGGCTTTTTTTACATTTTTTTAAACATCACTGCATCCAAAAGAGAGTCTCGCGGGTATTCCCTATACAGCCGCTATTTAAGGCGGTTGATAATAACTCTTTTAGGAGACTGAAATGACCATTCAAAACCTGACGCGTACCACACTGGCCGCAGCCCTGATTGCATCCTTCAGTCAAGCCGCTTTGGCTGAAACGCCAGCGGACGTACAAGTCCCAGACGGCAACACCGTAGCACTTGAAACCGTTGGCGTTGGCGCTATCACCTATATGTGTGAAACCAATGACTCTGGCGACATGGCTTGGGTTTTCAAAGGCCCGCATGCTGCACTCAATGACACTGACGGCACTCAAGTAGGTAGCTATTACGGTCCCCCAGCAACGTGGGAAGCGCTGGATGGTTCTAAAATCACCGGTACTCAGCTAGCAACCGCTGCCAACGGTGACGGCAACATTCCTCTTCAGTTAGTAGAAGCCAACCCAGCTGAAGGCGAAGGCGCGATGATGGACGTTAGCTACATTCAGCGCTTAAACACCGAAGGCGGTGTTGCACCTGACGTCACTTGTGATGCAGATCACGACGGCGCAACTGCAGTAGTTACTTATCAAGCCGACTACATCTTCTGGACTGCTAACTAAGTTTAGAAAAGCTAGAGTTCAGTAAAGCTAAGGGGTCGTATCGCGGCCCCTTAGCCGCTATGCTGTCTGGACGTGCGACGAGTGGGATCGACGCGTCATCAGGGAGCGAAGGTGTGTCCGATATAGCTAATGAATTTGATCATGATGCCGTATTAATTAAGTGTGCCCGCGGCGATCATGACGCTTTGCATCAACTCTATGCTCATGAAGGTGCAAGGCTTTTAGGCGTAGTTTTTAGAATAGTCAAAGATCGTGGCATGGCAGAAGATATTGTTCACGATGCCTGTCTTAATATTTGGCAACGCGCCGGCAGTTATGATCCTGATAAAGGATCCGCGCGAGCATGGATATTTAGCGTAGCGCGTCACCTGGCATTAAATGCTATCCGCTATCGTGACCGTGAAATTACCTTTGATAGCAACGATCCGACCGAATTAGCCCACGATGAGCATTTCCAACTCGCCTCTGTTGCAGAAGAAGCCTTTGATTGGCAGACCGGTCAACAAATGGATCGCTGTTTAGAACAACTTGAGCCGGAGCGACGTAACTGCGTACTCCATGCCTATGTAGATGGCCTCAGTCACGCAGAAATTTCCGCCCACACGGGTGCGCCGCTCGGTACCGTGAAAGCTTGGATTAAGCGCAGTTTGCTGCGTCTACGGGAGTGTATGGCATGACCCGCCCCAGTCAATATGAACACGAAGACGACTATGCCTTGGCGGGTGAATACGTGCTGGGCACGCTGTCGTTAGCGCAACGTCAGGCATTTGAAGCACGGCTGCCTAATGAGCCTGAATTGCAAAAAGCCGTTATGGCATGGGAAGAGCGTTTCTTACCCTATACCGCTATTACAACGCCAGTAGAGCCTTCTGACTATTTATGGCCGCGCATTGAGCGCAGCCTGACGGCATCAAAAAAACCGTCAGTCGCTGCTCGCCCACTGGCTTCTTCGCCACGACGTCCTTTTTTGCGCAGCCTGCCGCTTTGGCGCGGCGCAGCAGGCCTTGGGTTGGCAGCGGCACTGGTTATGGGTGTGCTGCTGACAAACCAAGTAAATTCGCCAACGACCCCCGAGTACATGGTGGTGCTGTTAGCCCCGCAAACTCAGTCGGCTGGTTGGGTAGTGCAGGCGTCATCACGCCAGGAAATAGAGCTAATCCCTCTTGGTACCTTTACAGTACCTGAAGGCAAAGCGCTACAGTTCTGGACCAAAGCCGATGAATGGCAAGCGCCTGTTTCGCTTGGTTTAGTTGAACCCGGTAAGCCGATTCGGCTACGCCTGGATGAGCTGCCACCGCTGCAAGATAACCAGCTATTTGAGCTAACGCTTGAAGATGAGGCGGGTTCATCAAGCGGGCTTCCAAGCGGGCCTATCGAATTTATCGGCCGCTCGGTCGAGATTTAATCTGTATCTAGTCGCCTGTTAAAAGAACGTTAATCCGATTTTTAACAGGCGCATGATAGCTGCCAGTTTCCTTGTCTGGCCTTCGCTCATTACGTTAATCAGAGGCTCCCCGTCTTTTCTACGTGATTTTGGGCGCTCTTTTGCCCCATGTTTCTCCTCTAATCTCTCTTCTAAACTCTCTTCTAACTTCTCCTCTGCATTCTCCCCAGGCTTTCCGCGCCATGTGCTGTAAGCGCGTTTGCGCATCCAAATTTTAGCGACGCAAAGGCATATTTTTACGTATTTTTAACGGCGAATGCCGTAATCAGCATCGAATTTTTACGCGCTTACTCAATAAGCTTGAGGTGCCAATCAAAGGAGGCACGTCAATGAATATCGTATTGCTGATTATCGCCATGGCAACGGCTGGGTATCTGTTTTATGCCCTGCTTTGCCCCGAACGTTTTTAGGAGATCATAATGAACGATATGGTCGCCATTTATGCACTCGTCGCACTGCTTAGTGTTCCTCTCGGTGTTTATATGGCCAAAGCGCTGAGTGCTCAACCAAGCCGAATAGACAAAATATTTAGGGTGATAGAGCAGCCTATTTATCGCCTGGCAGGCGTTGATAGCCAACAAACCATGACATGGCAAGCGTATGTGATCGCCGTCTTGAAACTACATATCGGCTTAATGCTACTGGCGTGGCTGGTGTTTATGTCTCAGGGCATGTTGCCTTTAAATCCTGACGGTATCCCGGGCATGCGCTGGGATACCGCGCTGCACACGGCGGTGTCATTTGCGACTAATACCAATCAGCAGCATTACTCCGGGCAGGCGCAGCTTTCTCATTTAAGCCAGACCTTTGCCATCGTAACCCTGCAATTTATTACCCCGGCAACGGGCATGGCGGTATTGGTTGCCATCGCCAGAACTATTTTCGTGGCTAAACCGATTGGTCTGATGAAGGGTGTCGGCAATTATTATCGCGATGTAACGCGTAGCGTGGTGCGCGTACTGCTTCCTCTGGCCGCCGTGGTCGCACTGCTTTTGACTTGGCAGGGCGTGCCCGCCAGCTATCAGGCTGCCCACCAGCTAGACATGCTGGACCCACAAGTAGCAGAGGTGCAGTCGATTCCTCTCGGGCCAGTCGCCTCCATGGTGGCGATTAAGCAGCTAGGTACCAATGGTGGCGGCTGGTATGGCCCCAATTCGAGTGTTCCGCTTGAGAATCCCACACCGCTGGCAAACGTGATTGAAACTGCCTCACTAACGCTGATTCCCATCGCCCTATTAATCGCGCTAGCCGTCATGACCGGGCGCCGCCGCTTAATGATAGGCATTGGTTGCGTAATGCTGGTGTTCTCGCTGATATCCACCTCATTAGTGGTGTATTCCGAACGGATGCCCAACCCAGCGTTTGCCGAGTTTACCCAAGCTGAAGGTAATTTAGAGGGTAAAGAGCTGCGCTTTGGCACCGATCTTTCGGCGCTATGGGGCAGTTGGACAACTCAAACATCCAACGGCTCCGTCAATGCCATGCACGATAGCTTCAATCCCTTAGGCGGCATGGTGTTGCTGATGGATATGTTCGTCAACGTCACGTTTGGCGGCATAGGTGTCGGGTTGATCGGATTTTTTCTGTATCTAATGTTAGCGGCCTTTGTGGGTTCATTGATGATCGGAAGAGCACCGGAGCTACTCGGTAAGCCGCTGGAAACACGTGAGATACGCTGGATCTCACTGGCCATTCTGGCCCAGCCGCTGATCATTCTGGGGCTAACGGCGCTAACCGTGGCGCTACCCGGTGCCGCGCAAATCTCTAACCCAGGCTTTCATGGTTTAACCCAAGTGCTTTACGAATTTACATCGGCTTTTGCCAATAATGGCTCGGGCTTTGAAGGGCTTGGTGACGATACGCCGTGGTGGAATTTAACCTGTGTTATTGCGCTGTTTATTGGCCGATTTTTACCGATGCTGGTGCCGTTGGCGGTGGCTGGATGGCTGGCCGTTAAACGTACAGCGCCGTCAGGTCGTGGCACGCTGCCAGTCGATAGTCCCGCCTTTATGGGGCTAACAGCTGGGGTCATTGTGATTGTTAACTTACTCGGTTTTTTACCCGTGCTTGTGCTTGGTCCAATGGCAGAAGCCGTGGTGCAAGGCTTCTAGGAGAAATGAGATGTCAGGTACACAACTTGCTAAACCGTCGCAGCACTCACTTTCTTTTAGCACAATAGCGGCCGGCGCGTTTAAAGGGCTTTCACCACGCCAGCTGGCGCGTAATCCCGTCATGGCGGTGGTGGCCATTGGTACCTTGGTGTGCTTTGGGCTAACGCCCATAGCTTTTGCTGAGGGGGAAAACGGTGGCTTCGCCTTAACCATCGCCATACTGCTGCTAGCGACCGTTTTATTTGCGACGGGCGCGGAGTCGCTTGCGGAATCACGCGGCAAAGCGCACGCGGGTGCGCTGCGTCAAACCAAGGGCCTGCTGACAGCCGTTAAGCTCAATGATGATGGCACAACAAGCAACGTTAGCGCTGACGCGTTGCGTAAAGGTGATCGAGTCAAGGTTTTGGCGGGTGAGCTAATACCGGCAGATGGCGAAATCGTTGTAGGTGCGGCGTCTATTAACGAGTCGGCGGTAACCGGTGAATCAGCCCCGGTGTTACGCGAAGCCGGTACCGATAACAGCGGAGTAAGCGCAGGCACCAAGGTGCTTTCGGACCAGCTGGTTATTCAGGTCAGCGCTAATCCCGGTGAATCGCTGCTGGATAGAATGATTGCGCTGGTTGAAGGTGCCAGCCGCCAGAAAACACCCACTGAACTGGCGCTCTCGGTGCTGCTCGCCATGCTGACGCTGGTATTTCTGATTGTCGTGGTCACGCTAGTGCCTATGGCCGCTTTTGTCGGAGTGGAAACCTCACCGATCATGCTGGTCGCTCTGCTGGTGTGTCTGATTCCCACCACCATTGGCGGCTTGTTGCCTGCGATTGGTATTGCCGGTATGGAGCGCGCTATGCGCGCTAACCTGGTGGCTAAACCGGGTAAAGCTGTCGAAATTGCCGGCAGTATTGATACGTTGCTTTTGGATAAGACCGGCACTATTACGCTGGGAGATCGACGGGCAACGGAGTTTGCCACTTGCCAACAGGTACCCCATCAGCGGTTACGCGACGTGGCTTTTATTGCATCGCTAGATGATCCCACTCCAGAAGCCCGCTCGATTATCACGCTAGCGAAAGAGCAGGGCGTCGATCTTCAGCTGAGTGAACAGGCTGATGGCGCCGTCTTTGAACCCTTTAGCGCGGAAACACGCTTGTCTGGCGCCGACCTCACTAATGGTAAACGACTCCGAAAAGGCGCGCCCAACGCCATTGCAAAATGGGTAACAGCGCAAGGTGGTCGTATCCCCAATGATTATGAACAGGTGATTGAGCGCATTGCCAAAGATGGGGCGACGCCCATTGCGGTGGCAGAAGACGCGCAGCTGCTAGGCGTGATTGCACTCTCAGACGTGATTAAAAGCGGTATGGCGGAGAAGTTTGCCGAGCTACGTGCCATGGGTATAAAAACCGTGATGATCACGGGTGATAATCCGATCACCGCCGCAGCGATAGCCGCCACGGCGGGCGTAGACGATTATATTGCTGAAGCCACCCCGGAACGCAAGCTAGCGCTGATTCGTGAAGAACAGGCCAGTGGTCGGTTGGTTGCCATGGTAGGGGACGGCACAAACGATGCGCCGGCGCTGGCCCAGGCCGACCTGGGTTTGGCAATGAACTCAGGCACTCAGGCCGCACGCGAAGCGGCCAACATGGTGGACTTAGATTCTGACCCCGGCAAACTCATTAGCGCCGTGGAGATTGGTAAACAGCTGCTAATCACTAGGGGAGCCCTCACGACGTTTTCGCTGGCTAACGATGTGGCCAAATACTTTGTCATTTTGCCTGCATTATTCGCTGCCAGCTTCCCAGCCCTAGGGGTGCTGAACGTTATGAATTTGCATTCACCCACTAGCGCAGTACTCGCCGCGGTGATGTTCAATGCGTTAATTATTCCGGCCTTGATTCCCTTCGCGTTACGCGGCGTATCGGTAAAAGCCGCGTCAGCAACAGAGCTACTGCGCCGCAACCTGTTGATCTATGGCCTGGGTGGGCTCCTTCTACCGTTTCCTGCCATCAAACTACTAGACATGCTAATCGCGCTGTTCTTTTAGGAGAAATGCTATGAATATAGAGAATCAAAGCCAAATAGCTGCCCATGACGATGAGCTTCAGACCAAGGCGTCCTGGCAGAGCGCCGTTCAGTTTATGGCGGTAATGGCGATTCTGCTGGGGCTCGCTTATCCTTTCGTGACGACGACATTAGGGGGCTGGCTGTTCCCAGAGCAAGCCCAGGGCAGCGTATTAAGAAATGCTTCAGGGCAGGTCATAGGCTCCAGGTTTGTATCTCAAACCTTTGTCAGTGATGAGTACTTTATTGGCCGTCCTTCTGGCGCTAATAACGATGCAGCAAGCGTCGCGGGATCTAACTTGGCACCCAGCAACAGCGCGCTGCGGGAACGAGCCGCGATAGATGGTGCTTTGATTGCTCAGCGAGAGGGGGTGAGTATTGAGCAGATTCCTGTCGATTTAATTGCCGCGTCAGGATCCGGCATTGATCCGCACATTTCACTACCTGCCGCTAATTTACAGGCTCCTAGAGTGGCGCAGGCGCGTGGAATAGACGAAGCTAGCGTGATTTTACTTATTGATCAGGCGCTTGAAAATACCGGCTGGCTGGGTGCCCCGGTAGTCAATGTGCTGCGCTTAAACGTGAGTTTGGACGAACGCTTTCCCATACCTGCGGCCATCTCTGCTAACTCTATGGAGTAAATGAATGTATTCAGCGGATCAGCGCCCCGATCCCAATACATTGTTGAAAGCCGCGCGCCGAGAGGCCCGCGGTTGTTTGCGTGTATTTTTAGGTGCAGCACCTGGCGTTGGCAAAACGTACACCATGCTGCGCACCGCTCGCGAGCGTTGTGAAGATGGCGACGATATCGTTATTGGCGTGGTTGAATCTCATGGCAGGGCTGATACAGAGGCGCTTTGCGAGGGGCTGCCACGATTGCCATTAGCCCCCATTGAACACCATTCACGGGTCTTTTATGAGTTTGATATCGACGCCGCCCTGGCTCGCCGGCCACGTATTTTATTAGTGGATGAACTGGCCCATCGCAATATACCGGGCAGCCGGCATCCTCGCCGTTATCAGGATATAGAAGAGCTCCTAGACGCCGGCATTGATGTCTGGACAACGGTTAATATTCAACATCTGGAAAGTCTCAACGATGACGTGGCGCGCATTACCGGCATTCGAATGCGGGAAACCGTGCCTGATGCGCTACTGTCTCGCGCGCGTGATATTTCGTTGGTGGATATCACGCCAGAAGAGTTACTTGAACGTTTAAAGCGCGGCAAGGTGTATATCCCAGAACAGGCCCGAGCCGCGATGGAAGGCTATTTCAACGAATCAAATCTTAATGCCCTGCGTGAACTCGCTATTCAAACCATGGCGGAGCGCGTTGACGCCGACGTTAAAGTGGCAATGACCGCTGGCGGTAAAGAAGGGCCATGGCCCGTGCGGCCACATCTGCTGGTGATTCTAAACGGCAGTGAAGAGGACTTAACGCTTATCCGTTCTGCGCACAGAATGGCCGAGCGGCGTTTGGCCGTCTGGCGGGCTGTATATGTTGAAAAAAGCACCTCATCACCCGAACAGCAGCTAGCCGTTGAACAAGGCTTTAGCCTCGTGGCACGGCTGGGTGGCGAAGCGTTGCGTCTTCAAGGCCAGAGCCAATTGACCGAAATTCTTAGCTACGCCCGCTCGATTAATGCGACGACTATGCTGGTCGGAAGGCAGCACCATCGGCGGTGGTGGGTAGGACCGCGTTCGTTGGCGCAGCGTCTTTTGGATCATGCGGATGCCTTTGACGTGGTTGTCGTTGCGCAAGCCGCACCTAAGCGACGCTTAGGTAGGCAGTTACAGCCCTGGTCGCTGTCTTTTCCGCGCGTGCTTATTAGCAGCATGTCGCTCCTTGCCGCGCTAGGGTTGGCGCTCTTGCTGGAACCCTGGCTTGAGCTGGCTAACTTATCACTCGTGTTCCTGGCGGCAGTGCTTTTTAGCGCTGTATGGGCGGGCACCGCCATGGCGATGCTAAGCGCGGTGGTGGGCTTTCTGATATTCAATTTCTTCTTTACCGAGCCGCGGCTGACGTTGGCTATGGTAGAAAAGGGGCAGCTGCTCACGGTGTTTTTTTTCTTTCTGGTAGCGCTGGTCGTGGGTCAACTAGCCGGGCTCGGGCGGCAGCGGTTAATCGCACTGCGGGTTAGTCGGGACCAGGCGCAGCTGCTGCTGCGCTATGCCGAACAGCTATCCACCGCCACTGATAGCAACAGCGTGGCAAAGATTGGGGTTGATACGCTGGCGCGCTGTTTCGGCGTGCCTACTGCCTTTATTGGATCGGCGGAAAGTGGCAGTGAGATACGCATCGACTATGCGTGGCCTGAGTCAGAGCATTTAGATATAGCGGCAAAACAGGCGGCGGTATGGAGCTGGCAGCATCAAAAATCCAGTGGCCATGGCACGCATACGCTGAGCAAACAGGCATGGCGGCTGATCGCTTTAAACGTGCAGGGTAAAAAAATCGGCATGCTGGCATTGAAGCTATCGGCAAGCCAGGCAAGTCTTACGCAAGAAAGTGAGGCATTACTCGATACGCTTACCCGGCAGCTGAGTATGGCGCTGGAGCGCACGCGCCTAGTGGCAGAGCTAAATGCCGCCCGAGTGTCAGAAGAAAACGAGCGGCTGCGTTCGGCGTTGCTGTCTTCGGTATCGCATGATTTGCGCACACCGCTTTCATCAATTATTGGCGCGGCCAGCTCATTGATTGAGCTCAAACCCCAGCTAAACGAGAACGACCAGCGTGAGCTGTTGGATGGCATTTTGTCGGAGGGAGAGCGCTTAAACCGCTATATTCAAAACCTGCTGGATATGACGCGGCTAGGCCACGGCACGCTTAAAATTGAGCGTGACTGGGTAGCGTTTGATGACGTTATTGATACGGCTATCAAGCGTTTGGGGCAAACGCTAAAGCACGTGGTGATACATAAGTTATGGCCTTCCTCGTTGCCGCTTCTATACGTCCATCCTGCGCTGGTTGAGCAGGCGATCGTCAATGTGCTGGATAATGCGCAGCGGTTTTCACCGCCCGGCGGCGGGCTATTTATCAACGCCTATACCGGTCTGAAGGATGGCCAGCCGGCGCTATTTATTATCATCACAGATCAAGGCCCAGGTATCCCCGCTGAACTGCGTGAGCAGGTGTTTGATATGTTTTACAGCGGGGGTGATGGTGATCGAAGTGCCCATGGTAGTGGGCTTGGCCTGGCTATTTGTCGTGGCATGATTGGTGCTCATGGCGGCACTATTAAGGCCGATATTGGTGAGGACGGTCATGGCACCTCGATCATTATGACGCTGCCTTTGTTGGGTATTGAAACCAGGGGAATAGATGAAGACTGAATGCAGTGGGCGGATTCTTATTGTTGATGATGAGCTGCAGATACGCCGATTTTTGCGTATTAGCTTGGCGTCTCAAGGCTATGACGTTATCGAAGCCGAAAGCGGCGAGCAGGCTCTGGCCGCGGTGTATACGCAGGCGCCTGACGTAGTGCTGCTAGATTTAGGCCTGCCCGACCAAGATGGCCAGGACGTACTCAGCGCTATCCGTGAGCATAGCGCGGTACCGGTGATTGTGGTCTCAGTACGAGAGCGGGAAGAAGAAAAGGTCTTGGCGCTAGATAACGGTGCCAATGACTATGTGACCAAACCCTTTGGCATCCAGGAAATGCTCGCCCGCGTACGCGCGGTGCTGCGCCGTTCCCAGCAGGCGCGCGGGGAGGCAACATCCAATGTATATACCAGCCAGGAACTGGTGATTGACTTGGCGCTGCGCCGTATCACTCTTCGCCACCAGGAGGTTCGCTTAACCCGTAAAGAATATGCGGTAGTCGAGCGGCTGTGCCGCTACGCTGGGCGGGTAATGACGCAAACGCAATTGTTGAAAGAGGTATGGGGCCCTACCCATGTCAATGACACCCACTATTTACGCATCGTCGTCAGTCGTTTAAGACAGAAACTCGGTGATGATCCACAAACACCGACCTTGCTACAAACCGAGGCGGGCGTTGGCTACCGTTTATTGGTAGAACCGGCTACCCACCAAAACGGGTTCTAGCGTCGCCAGAACATTGGGGTCATGAGTACCACCACGGTGAGTATTTCTAATCGGCCCATCAGCATGCCAATGCACAGCAGCCATTTCGCGGCGTCAGGCAGAGGGGCAAAATTACCCGCAGGGCCAATGATGTCGCCAAGCCCGGGCCCCACGTTGGTTACCGCCGTGGCGGCACCGGAAAGGGCGGTCACTAAATCCAACCCCAGCGCGGATAAGCTCAGTGCCAAAACGGCAATGGTAATAAAGAAGAAGAATGAGAAAGCCACCACGCTGCGCGAAATATCGCTCGTTACGGGCTGTTGATTATAGCGAGTGGTGAAGACTCCATTTGCATGAATTAAGTAGCGCAGCTGATTACGCAGCATCAGGGTGGCAATTTGAAAGCGGAAGATTTTCATCCCGCCGCTGGTCGAGCCGCTACAGCCACCGATAAAGGTGAGATAAAAGAAGGCCACTACCGGTAGGGCGCCCCATAGAGTGTAGTCATCTGAGGCATAGCCGGTGGTGGTCACTACTGACACAATATTAAACGTCACGTGAGTGATGGCTTCAAAAGGGTCGCTGCCGTGAGTCACACGCCATATGCTCAAAATAGCGATCGCCACCAGCAGTAGTTTAAGCAGCCCGCGCACCTGCTGGTCTTGCCATAAGGCACTGCCCGAACCGCGTATAAAGCGGATATAAAGCACAAAGGGCAGCGCGCCGCTGAGCATAAATAAACTGGCCATCCACAGCAGCCACGGCTGGTCGGCGTAGGCGCCGAAAGAGGCATCAGAATTGGCAAAGCCACCAGTCGACAGCGATGACATACCGTGCACGGTCGCATCCAGCGGCGTCATTCCGCCAAACCAATAGCTGACGATAGCAATAAAGGTGAGGCTGACATAAATCGTTAACGTCGCTTTGGCAATCCCACCAGTGCGGGGCATCACTTTATCCGACCAGTCGGATGACTCGGTATGAAACAGCCGCATACCGCCGACTTTCAAAAACGGTAAAATTGCAATGCCCATCACAATAATGCCGATGCCGCCTATCCACTGCATTAGGCCACGCCATAGCTTCAAACCATCGGAAAAGTGTTCAATGCCGACCAGAATGGTCGAACCTGTGGTGGTAATCGCCGAGACTGATTCAAACACCGCGTTTGTGAACGTTAATTGAGGTGCGCCAAGCACAAGCGGTAGGCTGGCAAAGCCGCTAATACTGACCCAGCTGGCGGCGGTGAGTATAAACATCTGCCACGGCTTTAGCTCCAACGACACGCGGTACGTCAATAGCCAGATGAGCGCCGCAGCGCCTAGTATGATCAGTACAGAAATGCCGAAAGCCATGGCATCGGGATCGTTCTCAATGAGCAATACGACGAGCGGCACCAGCATAAACAGCGCTAGCACCATCCACAGAATCGAAATGATTTTAAAAACAGGCGCCCAGTGCCGGTACACATCCCTGCTACGATAAAACCACGGTGTCATCGATGTCATATACCCAGCTCGCCATTTAGTATCCTTAAGCATGCGCTAAGAGATCACTGCCTTCCATAAAAAGTCTGTAAAAATGTAAGGCTATTAACGAGTAAAGTGGGGCTAGCAGCGATTGATTGCCAGTCACTGTGTTTTTTGTAGTAAAATTACATGAATTATTGCGTACAATGCCTAGTTTACGGTAAATTTTAGGTAATCTAACTACAAGTAGCTGTTTGTATATTAATAGGAGCAACGATGAGCCAGTCTAGTGCTTCACAAAGTACTCCCCTCGGTGATCCCGAACACGCCATTGATCTGGCGCTGTTCGGGGCGCTGGGCGACCTTGCCATGCGCAAGCTGTTTCCTGCCTTGTATCACCTAGATCGCGAAGGCTTAATGCCTGAAAGCACCCGCATTATGGGGCTGGCCCGCCAGGAGCACGACGTTGCCGAGTTTCGCGAGCTGGTTAACGCCGCGCTACAGAAACGCCTTAAAAAAGATGAGCAGGACGAGGAAAGCCTAACGCGTTTTCTGAATCGTCTTGACTATCGCCAGCTAGATTTCACGAAGGTTGAAGGTTTTGACGCGATCCGTCAGTGGCGGGAGGGTTCGTCCCAGCCGATGGTGGTTTATCTTTCGGTAGCGGCGCGTATTTACGGCGATATCTGTCGCCATCTTCAGGCCAGTAACAGTGTGAGCGAAGACTCACGGATCATCGTTGAAAAGCCTATTGGCTACGACCTGCAGTCGTCGATTGAGATTAACGACGCCATTGGCGACGTTTTTCCCGAGTCGCGGATTTACCGCATTGATCACTATTTAGGTAAAGAAACCGTACAGAATTTGATTGCACTACGCTTTGCCAATCCTCTGTTTGGCACCCAGTGGAATCAGAATAATATCTCCCACGTTGAAATTACGGTGGCAGAGAAAGTCGGCATTGAGGGGCGCTGGGGCTACTTTGATGAGGCAGGGCAGCTGCGTGACATGGTGCAAAACCATTTGCTGCAGCTGCTGTGCTTAATCGCTATGGACCCTCCGTCTAATTTGGATGCCGATGCGATTCGGGATGAGAAGGTGAAGGTGCTGAAAGCGCTTAAACCCTTTGTTGGCGAAGCGCTTGGGCGTGACGTTGTGCGCGGCCAATATATCGCAGGTAATACTGACGGCAAGTCAGTGCCCGGGTATCTGGAAGAAGAGGATGCCAATAAACAAAGCCAGACAGAAACCTTTGTGGCCATGAAAACGGAAGTGGCCAATTGGCGTTGGGCGGGGGTGCCTTTCTACCTGCGCACGGGCAAGCGTATGCCGGAGAAGCTCTCGCAAATTGTGATTCATTTTCGCCAGCAGCCGCACTATATCTTTGATCCCGACCAGCGCGGTATCGCATCAAACAAACTCATTATTCGCTTGCAGCCCGAAGAGGGTATCGCTCTGCAAGTGCTGACCAAGGACAGCGGCCTGGATAAGGGCATGCGTTTGCGCCCCGGGCCTTTGCATCTTGATTTCAACAGTGCGTTTCCTAAATCGCGGATACCTGACGCCTACGAGCGCCTACTCCTAGAAGTCATGAAAGGGCAGCAATATCTGTTTGTGCGTCGCGATGAGATTGAACATTCGTGGCGTTGGTGTGATCAGCTCATTGATGGTTGGAAAAAACGTGAAACGCCGCCGCGCCGCTATCCCGCGGGTTCTTGGGGGCCCGTCGCGTCTATCGCAATGATTACCCAAGACGGCCGCAGCTGGTACGAGGATTATTGATATGAGTCAAGCACGCCAACAGCTGGCTGAGCAGCTTGCCGAAGCCGTTGCTCAGGCCTTGCATGAAGACTTAACGCACCACGAGCGTGCCCTGCTAGTGGTGTCTGGTGGCTCCACGCCGGTGCCTTTTTTCACCGCACTGGCGGCGAAACCACTGCCTTGGGAGCGCGTAGACATCACGCTTGCCGACGAGCGCTGGGTAGACGAACACAGCAGCGACAGCAACGCCAAGTTAGTGCGTGAGTACTTGTTGCAAGCCAACGCCGCGGCCGCCACCTTTCTACCGTTAACCTGCGATGCTGAGACGCCCGAAGAGGGCGTCGAGCACGTCGCTAAGCAGGCTGCTTTGCTTGCTTGGCCTGCCAGTGCGGTGATTTTAGGTATGGGCGGCGATGGCCATACGGCCTCGCTATTCCCCGACAGTCCAGAGCTTACGCTGGCACTGGCGACAGATGAGCCGCTGGTCGCGGTAAGAACACCAAGCCAGTTACAGCCACGCATTACCTTTTCAGCGGATCGCTTACATCAAGCGCGCCGTCATTTTTTGCACATTACCGGTGAAGATAAGCGCGCCGTGCTGGCGAAAGCTCTAAATGGCGACGATGTACGCCAACTGCCTATCCGGGCCTTTTTGTCCTGCCCGCTGGCGATTTACTGGGCGCCTTAACGCTTCGCGCTTAACCATTCAACAGCCGGGCAATAACAGATTTTTATGGAGACTCGCACATGAGCATTGAAAAACAGTTACCGTCTACCCGCACCGCCGAGCTTGATAGCATCTGCCTAAAAGCCGAAGTTATTCCAGTGATTACTGTAGAGCGCTTGGAAGACGCCGTGCCGCTTGGGCGTGCTTTGGTCGAAGGCGGTTTGACCGTACTTGAAGTGACGTTACGTACTGACTGTGCGCTCGAAGCCGTTAAACGGATGCGTGAAGCGTTGCCGGGCGCCAGCATTGGCGTTGGAACAGTGCTAACGCCGGCGCAGTATCGCCAGGCTGAGCAGGTAGGTGCTGACTTTATCGTGACGCCGGGCGCGACAGAAGCGCTTTATCGATATGGCATTGAAAGCGCAGTGCCTATGTTGCCGGGTGTGTCGACGGTTTCTGAACTAATGACCGGCTGGCAGTACGGCTATCGTCGGTTTAAGTTCTTCCCGGCAGAATCTAGCGGTGGTGCTAAAGCAATCAAAGCGTTTGGCGCCCCTATTCCCGAAGCGCGTTTTTGCCCTACCGGCGGTATCACGGTAGATAACGCCGATGATTACCTGTCGCTGCCTAACGTGATGTGCGTCGGTGGCTCCTGGCTAACGCCGAAAGCCATGGTCGAGGCGGAAGATTGGGACGGCATTCGTGAGCTGGCCCGTCAAGCGGCCGAGCGCTTTCACCACTAATCACGCTACATCGGCGGGTAACCGCTAGCTAAGCAACATGCACCCTAACTGTTTTAAATAACTGTTAGGGTTTTTTTATGGCCTCGCGGCAGTTATTAAGCGCTCCGGCACAGATTTAAGACCAAAGACTCATAACTAAGTTATATTCAGCTCGTCTAAAATGACAGGCGATATGTCTGACATTTTGAGTGCGCACTGATTTCGACGTGCGTGCCACTAATAACGATGATGAGGTGAGCCCTATGCACGCGTTGACCCTGGCGTCTTTTCTGTTTTTTACAGGACTGGTCGCCTTTATCACTTGGCGTATCACCCGCCGAGATGATCATTCGAGTACCAACGGCTACTTTCTAGCGGGGCGTACGCTAACGTTCCCACTGATCGCCGGTTCATTGCTGATGACCAACCTCTCCACCGAACAGATGGTGGGGCTCAACGGCGCGGCCTTCGCTGATGGCTTGAGCGTGATGGCTTGGGAAGTCGTGGCGGTTATCGCGCTGGTGGCGCTAGCACTGTTTTTCCTGCCACGCTTTTTGAAAAGCGGTATAGCAACGCTGCCGCAGCTGCTTGAAATTCGTTTCGATAAAGATACACAGCTGATTACCAACATTATTTTCCTGCTTGCTTATGCCGTTATTCTGCTGCCGATCATCCTCTATTCGGGAGCGATAGGGCTTCAGGGCATGCTTGATCTGCAGGGGTTAACCGGCATTGAGTCTTCCACGACGCTGCTTTGGTTAACGGTCTGGATTGTGGGCATCATCGGCGCGGTGTATGCCCTATTTGGTGGGCTGCGTACGGTGGCGGTTTCCGACACGCTTAATGGCGTGGGGCTGCTGATAGGCGGCTTTGTCATTGTCTATTTCGGCTTACAGGCCGTGAGCGGTGGCACGGGCATTATGGAAGGCTGGAGCATTCTTAAAGAGAGCGACCCCGACAGGCTTAATTCGATTGGCGGTGCGGATCAGCAGGTGCCGTTCTTTACACTGTTTACCGGCGTATTCCTGATTAACTTGTTCTACTGGAGCACCAACCAGCAGATTATTCAGCGTACCTTTGCCGCGAAAAATCTGGCTGAAGGCCAGAAAGGCGTTTTGCTAACCGGTTTATTCAAGCTCTTAGGGCCGCTTTATCTGGTACTGCCAGGGATTATTGCTTATCACCTTTATGCTGATCAGGGCGTGCGTGCCGATGAAGCCTATGGGCACTTGGTGTTTAACGTATTGCCGCCTTACTTAACCGGCTTTTTCGCTGCGGTAATGGTGGGGGCGATTTTGTCGTCGTTTAACTCGGCTCTTAACAGCACGACGACTATTTTCAGCTTGGGCATCTATAAAGGCGTATTCAACAAAGAAGCCACTGAAGCGCAGATCGTCAAATCGGGCAAGGTGTTTGGTTGGATCATGGCAGTGCTTACCATGATCATTGCACCGCTGCTGGCAGGTCAAGAGAGCCTGTTTGGCTATCTGCAGAAGATGAACGCGATCTACTTTATTCCCATTCTTGCCGTTGTGCTGGTGGGCCTACTGACGAAGCGCGTTCCTCCCATGGCGGCTAAAATCGCGCTGGTGGGTGGCTGCTTACTGATTGCCGCTGGCTACTTTGTACCGCCCTTTAACTTGCTCCCACAGGTTATGAACGAGTTCCACTTCGTAGCGTTGGTGTTTGTGTTATTGGTAGTGACGATGCTTATTATCGGTAAGCTGCGCCCCCGTGAGACTGACTGGGTACAGGAGCATACCGGTGATGTTGACCTAACGCCTTGGAAAGGCGCGGTGCCCGCTGGTATCGTTTTGGTGGTGTTAGTGATCGTGATGTATATAAGCTTTGCGGGTTAATGGTGATGCCGTGTAACTAGCAAACCAGAAACTTAAGCCGCAAAACCAAGGCCCCGCTAGCATCTGCTGGCGGGGCCTTTGCGTTATGCCAGGCGAAGCGGCAGCTCGGCCAAACCGGCAATGCCGGTGTCTACCGCGTAAAGCGAGCCAGCGGTGGGCTCCTGGGCAAGCTGTGCGGCACTGAAGCCTTCCTGGGCCGTGGTGATGTATAGCGTTGTCAGATCTGGGCCTGCAAATGCGGGGCAGGAGGACTGGCTGACGGGAAGCTCAACGCGAGCAATGATCTGGCCGTCATGATCGAGACGAACTACCTGGCCTGCCCCCCAAAGAGCGAGCCACAGACAGCCTTCGCTATCCACCACGGCGCCGTCTGGGTTGCCCGGTGCGGATGAGAAATCAGCCCAGGGCAATGGCTCACCCGTTGGCCATCCATCGCTATCTAACGCCCAGCGCATCACTACGCCGGTAGCGGTGTCGGTAAACCAAGCGAACTCGCCGTTTTCAGAGAAGCAGATGGCGTTGGGGATTGTGAGGTGAGAGCGCAAGAGCGTGAGCTGGCCGCGATGCAGGCGATAAAGACTGCCGGCGCCTTTCTCGGCAGCCTTGCCCATACTTGAAAGCCACAGGCTCCCATGGCGATCAACCCGGGCATCGTTACTGCGGGTAATCGGGTTGTCGGCCTCGAAATCACAAAATGTTTCTACGCTGCCGCTGCCTGGATCGAAGCGGCTTAAGCGATTTTCACCCACTAACAGCAGCCCGCCTTCTTCAAGGGGAGTCGCTAGCGATACCCTATGATCAAGCTGATAATAGCCTTTTTCCCCGGTGCTGGGGGAGAGCCAGTGCAACTGCTTTTCAAGAATATCGCACCAGTAGAGCCGCTGGCTTGCAACATCCCACTGGGGGCCTTCCCCCAGCGTGCAGCGGCAGTCTACGGCTAAATCTGCCTTCCAAGTGGGAGCGCGCATGTTGGTATTCATTGTTATTTGTAACTCCTTTTATTCTCCTGCTAGCCAGGCATCAACCAGCGCCTGCGCTTGTTGCCCCACCTGCGCAGCCGTTTGGCCCGGCTTGTATAGCGCACTGCCAAGCCCTGCACCGTCAACGCCAGCGGCGCGCCATTGGACAAAATTATCGATACCTACGCCGCCCACCGCATATAGCAGGGTGCCTGCCGGTAGTACGGCGCGAACGGCTTTCATGCCTTCTAAACCTACCTGAACGGCGGGAAATAGTTTAAGCCCCGTGGCGCCTGCCTCTAACGCATCGAAGGCTTCGGAGGGCGTGACAATGCCCGGCCAGCTTGCCATGCCAAGCCGGTGCGTTTCTGCAATGACCGTTGGACGGCAGTTAGGCGATACAATCAAACGCCCCCCGGCGGCGTGGACGTCGCGCACTTGAGCCTCAGTCAGCACCGTGCCTGCGCCAATCACCGCGCGGTCGCCAAATGCATCGACCAATCGGCGAATGCTTTCCAGCGGATCGGGTGAGTTGAGCGGCACCTCAATTTGCGTAATGCCCGCCGCCAACACTGAAGCCGCAATATCAACGACTTCATCGGGCGCTACACCGCGTAAAATGCCGATTAGTGGCAGTGTCATAGGTAAACTCTCCGTTATCAAGCAGCGTAAGGGGCCAGCATCAAGCCTTCAAAGCACGGTAAGCGAGGCGAAGGCCATCGAGCACGGCGCCATCCCCATCAAGGTGCTGGGTCTGATAGCCGACCGCATTCAGCGCCAACGTATAGCGATGGCAAAGTGTTTGATTGCCAATCAAGGTGATCGAAGCGTCATTGGCTCGCTCATGGCAAGCGCCAGATAATTCAAGACCGATGGCGAGCCCTGAAAGGCGTGCTGCAAGCACCGCTCCCCGTTTCTCGCCAGAGGGGAGGCGTCCATCAAGCAAATCTTGTGCGCGCAGACCAAACAGGCGACTGCTCAATGTTTCTGGCGCTTCATATATCTCGCTGACTGCTGAGATAAACGCGTTACGGCAAGCCGGATCGTTAAGATCGTCGTTACCGATGGAGTGCTGCAAAACAGATTGGCGTGCCAGCAGCTGGTAGAGCTCACCTGTCAGGTAGGTCGTAAACTCGGTTACAGCACCGGATTCAAGCGTCGCCCATTTGGCGTGGGTGCCGGGCAGGCATGCAAGGCCCGAAAAGCTGGCGTTATCTGCCACCAGGCCCGCCAGCTGGGTTTCTTCGCCGCGCATGACATCAAAATGAGCGGATGCGCTGCGGGTTTGGCTCAAGCCAGGCAGCAGATGCACGCGCAGCCGGTCGTTAGACAGCGTGGGCATCACAGCGCCCTGGCTAAGCTGGTCAAGGCGCGTGGGCACCGGCAAATAAGCGGCTTCTCGCCACCCTTGGCGAGCCCCGGCCATGCCGCACACCATCACGTTGATGATCTGGCCGCTGTCGGGCAGCCAGTCAGCCACCAGCCGGTGCAGCTCTACTTCGTACTCATCGGCTTTTAGCGACAGCATGCCTTTTTCACTGCTGGCGTGGGCAATGATGTGGTCGTGCTTATCCAGCCCCCAGGCGCGCAGGTTGCTGGAGCCCCAGTCCACCGCAATCCAAGCTAGCTGATGCGCTATTTCTGTAGCCGTTGTGTTCATTGGAATAACCTCATGCTCACCACTCTGCAATAGAGCCGTCTTCGTGGGTCCACACCGGGTTGCGCCAGCGATGGCCTACCTTGGAGCGCTCTTCAACGAACTCTTCGTTGATTTCCACGCCAAGCCCTGGACCTTGGGGAATCGCGCAGAAACCGTCTTCAATGGCGAGAGCGGATTTATCGACCAGGTAGTCGAGTACATCGTTGCCCTGGTTGTAATGAATGCCCATGCTTTGTTCTTGAATAAAGGCGTTGTGGCTTACCGCATCCAGCTGGAGCGAGGCGGCTAACGTCAGCGGGCCAAGCGGGCAGTGCGGCGCCAGGGCCACATCGTAGGCAGATGCCAGGGCGGCAATTTTAAGTCCTTCACTGATACCACCGCAGTGGGAAATATCGGGCTGAATGATATCAATCATGCCATCGGCGAGCAGATCGCGGAACTGAAAGCGAGTGTGCAGGCGCTCACCGGTCGCCAGCGGATAACCCAGCCCACCCGCAATATCTTTCAAGCAGGGCAGGTGTTCCGGGGCGACCGGTTCTTCCACAAACATCGGGTGGAAGGGCTCTAATTCGCGTAGCAGCGCTTTGGCCATTGGCCGATGTACGCGGCCGTGAAAGTCGATGCCAATACCTACGTCAGGGCCCACGGCATTGCGAGCTTCTGCGACCCGTGCCACGGCTTCGTCGACCTTACGGTGCGAGTCAACAATCTGCATTTCAGGCGTGCCGTTCATTTTGAACGCGGTAAAGCCTTTTTCGACCAGCGCTTTAGCCCCCGCGCCTACGTCGCTTGGGCGGTCGCCACCGGTCCAGGCGTACATGCGCATCTTGTCGCGCACGGCACCGCCGAGTAGCTGGTGAACCGGTACACCAAGATCGCGACCTTTAAGGTCCCAAAGCGCCTGATCGATCCCGGCGATTGCGCTCATCAGAATCGGGCCGCCGCGATAAAAACCAGCGCGATACATCATGTTCCAGAGATGTTCGATGCGGTGTGGGTCTTGGCCAATCAGATAGTCAGAAAGCTCATGCACGGCGGCTTCAACTGTAGCGGCGCGACCTTCTACGACGGGTTCGCCCCATCCGTAGCAGCCTTCGTCAGTCTCGATCTTAAGAAATAACCAGCGAGGCGGAACCTGCCAGGTCTTGAGACGGGTGATTTTCATATTCAATCTTCCTCTTAATGGTTAACTGACGATGCCAAGATCGATAGCCGTACGGCGAAGGACTTCGCGCGCTGCTGACTCTGCGGCGCTGATGTCTCGGTTGCGTATCGCTTCAAGCACCTGGCGATGGCGTGAAAGGCTGTCGTCTAAGGTGCCAGTGCGGTCTTGCGAGCCCCACACAAGGGCCATGATAGAAGGGCGCAGCAGATGCCCCATTTGCCGCCAGACGAGATTGTGAGTAGCCCGGTAGGTCGCATCGTGAAAGGCGACGTCGTACTCGGCGTGCTCGCCACGTAAATCAGTGCTGGTAGCGGTTTTTTCCATACCGGCAAAGGCGCTTTCAAGGCGTTCAATATCTTCAGGTAGGGCTGCCTGAGCCGCTAGCCCAGCCACCATGGGTTCGGCTGAGTAGCGAAAGGCATAGATGGCGCGTACTAACTGCGGGTCAATGTTGACCAGGCCTGTCATCCACTTGCTCATTAGCGGGTCGAGCAGGTGCCAGTCACCCATCTCGCGGACCAACGTGCCACGGCCTGCCGTGCGCTCTAATAGCCCCGCCGAGGTGAGAGTGGTTAGCGCGTTGCGCACCTGATTACGGCTAACCGCAAAGTGCCTAGCGATATCCAGTTCGCGGGGAAAGGCATCGCCCGGCTGCCAACGGCCTGCCAGCAATGCCTGCGCCAGTAAGCGTGCTAAATGTTCGGCACCACCCTGGTGGGGTGGCAGGGAGTCCAGCGTCATGGCACGTCTCTAAATGACCGTATTCAACTCAGTTTATTAAATGTCTGACATTTCCACAAGCAAGCCGCTATAGACATAAGTCCTAGTGGTTTGATGTTAAAGACGGCTGGAGAAAACGCTTAAGAGAGTTAAAGGGGGAGGAACAGCAAAGCAGCGCGCCTGATATAGGCGCACCGATAGCTTAATGCCTGACTAGGGGACGTTAGACAATATCTGCTCGCGTGGGAAGTGCTGCATAGGAGCCTGGCCGGGCCACGGCAAAGGCGCCACAGCGGCAGGCGGTGTCGACCGCTTGGGTTAGAAAGCCGCTATCCGTTTGCCAGTTTTCGTGAATGCCGTGAGCCGAGAGTTCGGCCAGCAGGCCGCCGATAAAGGCGTCGCCCCCCGCGGTGGTGTCAACGGCTTCAACGCTGGGTGGCGCAATGCGCCGATCAATATCGATGCCCTTGAGTACGACGTTGTTGGGACCATCGGTGATCAAAATAATCTTTACTCCCGCCGCTAGCCGTTCCGATAGCCACGGCTCTTCGCCATGATCGGCGCGCAGGTAGTCAAGCTCTTCCTGGGACAGCTTAAGTAGCTCTGCACCGTCGAGCAGCTGGGTTACTAAGCTGATGTCCGCCTGCCCCTCAGGCCACAGGTTGTGGCGCAAGTTAGCGTCTACGCTGACCAAACAGCCAGCTCGCTTAGCCATGGTGGCCATCGCAATGGTCACGGCGGCTATATCGGGGTCGGTAAGGCTGTTACTGCAGAGATGCAAAATGGCAGGATTCTCGAAAACGCCCGCAGGTAGATGTTCAAGGCGGTAAAGCAAGTCTGCGGCGGGCGGGCGGTAAAAATCAAACGTACGCTCGCCGGCTTCATCACGGGAAACAAAAGCCAGCGCCGTGCGTGCTTGCTTTGTGAATACTACGCCACCCGTATCTACGCCGTGGCTATTAAGCTCTCGCACCAGGAAATGGCCAAACGTATCATCGCCCAGCATGCCTAAAAACTGGCTGGGCACACCTAAACGTGCGCAGGCGACGGCGACATTAGCGGGGGCACCCCCGGCATAGGGTGTAAAGGTTTCCTGGGAAGCCGTTGAAGCCCCTAAGCGATTGGAAAGCATGTCAACGAGCGCTTCTCCAAATGCGATGACTGGCGTCATAAGCTGCCTCTTTATTGATATTGTTAGAAAACTTCTTCGTTATATAGCGCTTCTGCGGCGCCCAGCAGGCCTGTCCAGGGGGCGGTAACAACCCATATGGGAATATCCGCATTATAAGCACCTATGCGGCCTTTGTTCGCAAAGGCTGTACGTAGCTCGCTTTTCGGCAGCCATTCCAGCAGCCGTGGAAGAATGCCGCCACACAAATAAACCCCGCCGCGTGCGCCCATGGTTAAGGCGGCATCGCCACTAACATCGCCTAAAATCTTAAGGAAACGCAGCAGGGCAGCGGTGGAAAGGCTATCACCATTATTGGCGGCCTCCGTGACGTCGGCAGGGCTCGTCAAGCTCGGCTCGACGCCCTCAAGAGCGCAGTAGGCTTGATAAAGCTCTAATAAGCCCTGACCGCAAAGTAGGCGCTCAACGCTAACACGCGAACGGCGTTGCTTAAAAATATCTAAAATCGCGCGTTCGGTATCGTCAGTGGGGGCGAAGGTAATGTGACCACCTTCGGTGGGCAGCGGAATCCAGGCGTGCTGACCGGGAAACACGCCGGCAACGCCTAGCCCAGTACCCGGCCCGATGACTAAGCGGGTTGAGTGCGACTGGGGGATCCCAGGCTGGATCTCTACCAAATCACCTGCCGCCACGTGGGGAACGCCCAGCGCCTGAGCGGTGAAGTCGTTAATGACTTTAAATAGCGATAAATTCAGCGCTTGCTGAACGTCGCTTTTCATAAAGTCCCAGTGGTTATTGGTCATTTTTACCCGCTCAGCGTGAACCGGGCAGGCGAAGGCTAGGCATGCTTCTTGAGGCGCGCCTGCTGCGCTAACGCCTACGCGACTCAGGTAGTCTTGAATCGCGTCTACTACGCCGGGGTAATCGGCGCAGGGCAGGTTTAAAATATCGTGCGGGGTCATTTCGCCCGGCGACACCAGCGCAAAGCGCGCGTTAGTGCCGCCGATATCGCCGATTAATGCCGGTCGCATCAGGCATCCTCTTGTGAAATTTGCCCCTGCTGGCGAGCGAGATCATCGGCTTCAAACCCACCAAACACACCGGCGCCTTCTTCGCCGCGCATGGCCAAATGGCGGAAACCGCCAAATAGCTCACGACCCAGGCCTACGTGGTAATGATCTAAATTGGCCACCACCAGTTCACGCTTCGCCCAGATAGCGGGATCAATCTTTGCTTCCAGCGTGCCGGCATTCGCATCTAAGCGCACGATGTCGCCGTCGCGCAGCTTGGCCAGCGGGCCGCCGTCTAAGGCTTCGGGGCTCATATGAATGGAAGCGGGCACTTTGCCTGATGCACCCGACATGCGGCCGTCGGTGACCAGCGCCACTTTAAAACCACGATCCTGCAGCACGCCTAAGAACGGCGTCAGCTTATGAAGCTCGGGCATGCCGTTAGCTTTTGGGCCCTGGAAGCGCACGACGACGATGACGTCGCGGTCCAGGCTGCCGGATTCAAAAGCGGCCTTCATTTCGTTTTGGTCTTCAAAAATCTTGACGGGTGCTTCAACAATACGATGCTCTTCCGCCACCGCAGAGACTTTGATGACGCCGCGGCCCAGGTTGCCTTTCATTACCGTCAGGCCACCAGTGGGTGCGAAGGGTGTTGCTACCGGGCGTAGAACGTCCTCATCAAGGCTCTTCTCAGGGCCTTCACGCCAGACGATTTTGCCGTTCTCAATGAAAGGCTCTTGGGTATAGGCGGTTAAGTCGGTGCCGAAGACGGTAGGAATATCGCCATGAATAAGGCCTGCCGCTAACAGTTCGCGGAACAGGTAGCTCATGCCGCCTGCGGCCTGGAAGTGGTTAATATCCGCCTGGCCGTTGGGATAAACCTGCATCAGGCTGGGGGTCACTGCGGAAAGCGCCGTGAAGTCGTCCCAGTTGAGGGTGATGCCTGCAGCGGCAGCCATCGCGATCAGGTGCAGCGTATGGTTGGTTGAACCACCGGAGACCAGCAGTCCCACCAGAGCGTTGACGATAGCGCGTTCATCAATCTGCTTATAGAACGGACGATAGTTGCCGCCAGGCTCTGTATTGCGAATGGTCTGCTCGGTGGCGTAGCGTGTCAATGCTTCGCGCATGTCGGTGCCAGGATTAACGAACGACGTGCCCGGCAAGTGCAGCCCCATCATTTCCATCATCAGCTGATTGGAGTTTGCGGTGCCGTAAAAGGTACAGGTGCCGGGGCTGTGATAGGAGTCTGACTCGGCTTCGAGCAGCTCCTCTCGGCCCACTTTACCTTCTGCGTAGAGCTGGCGTACACGCGCCTTCTCTTTATTGGGTAAGCCGCTGGGCATTGGGCCGGCGGGTACAAACATCGCTGGCAGATGGCCAAAGCGCGCCGCGCTAATAAATAGCCCCGGAATAATTTTGTCGCACACGCCTAAATAAAGAGCGGCATCAAACATATTGTGTGACAGGCCAATGGCTGCAGACATCGCAATCACATCGCGTGAAAACAGCGAAAGCTCCATGCCTGGCTGGCCCTGGGTAACGCCGTCACACATCGCCGGTACGCCGCCTGCAAACTGCGCGGTCGAGCCCATATCCCGCGCGGCGGCTTTAATGGTTTCAGGAAACGTTTCAAACGGCTGGTGCGCTGAGAGCATGTCGTTGTAAGACGAAATAATGCCCAGGTTAGCGCTGTTCATCAGCTTAAGTTCGCCCTTGTCACGCGGGTTGCATGCAGCGAAACCATGAGCCAGATTACCGCAGCTAAGCTCGCCTCGATGCACGCCACGCTTGTGCTGGTCGGCCATGCGCTGCTCGTAGAGAGCACGACGTTCGGCAGAACGCTCACGAATGCGCTGGGTGACCTCAGCAACAACGGCGTTTAATGGGGCAGGTGTTGAACTCGGCATAGTGACCTCTGCATGATAGAGACGGTGTGTGAAGATTGTAGTTATTTTACATTCTTTGGTGTCGATATAAGAGACTTTACGGCAATAAAAACACTGCTTGTAGTTTTATTACCTCAAATTAGGCCGGAGTAGATCGCCAGCAATGGCCTCAATGGCGTTATAAAATTCTCACAGGGTGTGCTAGCCGCCAGTGAAATAGCAAGTATAGCACTCGGGCTTTTGCTACCCTTTTATACCTCGCATTTGATTATTGAATGAGCCATCCCTGAGCTGGAGCCCGCATGCATGCCATTGTTAACCGCATTCAACCTGTTAATTTCTTAGCGGGTGAGGAGGCGCGTCGCTATTTAGATACGCTGACCAAGCCCATCGGCAGTCTGGGTGCGTTGGAGGAACTGGCGATTCAGCTGAGCGCAATGACGGGCGAGCTAAAGCCCAGCGTTGCAGCACCAGCAGTGATTGTCTTCGCGGCAGACCATGGCGTCGCCGCTGAAGGCGTTTCGGCCTTTCCTCAGGCGGTGACCGCGCAGATGGTGGCCAATTTTGTACACGGCGGCGCGGCTATTAATGTCTTCGCCCGGCAGATTGGCGCCCGCGTTGAAATAGTCGATGTGGGTGTGGCAAGCCAGTTAATAGAGCCCAGTGTGGTTAATGCCAAGGTACGCCATGGCACCGGCAATATACTGATCGAAGACGCGATGCAAACGGATGAGGCCCTGGCCGCGATTGATGCGGGCATTGCGGCCGTTGACCGAGCCCAGCAAGCGGGTTCCAACTGCCTGATTATTGGCGAAATGGGCATTGCTAACACCACCGCCAGTAGCGCGATGTTAGCGGCTTTGACCGGTGAGTCAGTGGCAGGCCTAGTAGGGACAGGCACGGGGATTAACAGCGCCCAGCAAGCGCATAAAATCACAGTAATTGAGCGTGCTATTGCCGCACGACGCGCAGACCCTCAGGCACCTTTTGACGTGCTGGTTAAACTGGGGGGGCTGGAAATTGCCGCCATGACGGGCGCTTACCTGGCGGCGGGTGCCCTGCGGCTACCGGCGATTGTCGATGGCTTTATTGCGACCGTTGCCGCCCTGGCCGCCTGCCGACTCTGCCCCGCAGTGCGCGGCTATCTCATCTTCGGCCATCGCTCCCAAGAGCCAGGGCACGATATTGCCTTAGCGGCCCTAGAAGCAACGCCATTGCTGGATATGAATATGCGGCTAGGCGAAGGCAGCGGTGCGGCGCTGGCGTATCCGCTGCTACAGGCGGCAACTGCCATGATGCGCGAAATGGCCACGTTTGATTCGGCGGGCGTTAGTGACAAGGCAAAGCCATGATCGCGGGCGCCACGCTCGGTGGGGCAGGTTTGATTATGCTGGCCATTGTGATTGATTTAATCGTCGGCGATCCGCGCTGGTTGCCGCATCCGGTGGTTCTCATCGGGCGCTTTATAAGCGGTTTTGAGCGGCGTTGGAATCGTGGTTCTGCTGCTGCGCGCAGATTTAGCGGGTTGCTATTAACGGTCAGCGTGGTCGGCGGCGTGTTGGGGGTCAGCTGGCTGCTGCTTTGGGCATTAGCACAGCTGCACCCAGGTCTGGCGCTTATCGCTGAGCTTTGGCTGCTTTCTACCACGCTGGCTATTAAGGGTCTGGGTGATGCCGCGCGCGCCGTTGCCGCGCCGCTGGCTAACGGTGATTTACCCGCAGCGCGCCAAGCGCTGAGTATGATTGTAGGGCGCGATACCCAGCAGTTAGATGAAGCAGGGATTACGCGCGCCACGGTGGAAACCGTGGCAGAAAATACCGTAGACGGTATTGTTGCACCGTTATTTTTCGCTTTCATCGGCGGCGCGCCGCTAGCGCTGGCCTATAAAGCAGTGAACACCTTGGATTCAATGGTCGGCTATCGAAACCAGCGCTACAGCGACTTTGGATTTTTTTCTGCCAAGCTAGACGATATCGCCAACTGGCTTCCGGCGCGCTTAACGGCGCTGTGTCTGTGGCTTGCGGGCCTGCTATTAAGCACTGCGGGGGTGTTACCTCTGCGCTGGAAAGGTGCGCTGCGCAGTACCTTTCATGATGCGCCGCGCCATCTAAGCCCAAACGCTGGCTGGCCAGAAGCCATGGTTGCACGCTTGTTGGGCGTGCAGCTGGGCGGCACGAGCTTCTACCAAGGCCTGGCATCGCATCGCGCGACGCTAGGCGAGCCCATTAACGTGCTGCGGGTTGCACACATCAGTGCCACGGTGCGTTTAATGCACGGTGCGTGGCTGCTGTTTACGCTACTCTTTGTTCTTCTGGTTGTCGTACCGATAGCGATCAAGACGCCTATCTTCTCGGGGGTAATATGAGTGAGCCTGAATGGCCCAGCCACGGCGGCCAAGCCGATGCACTGTTAGCACACTTTAATTTGCCCGCAGATCATCGCCTGGAAGATTTTAGTGCCAACCTGAACCCTATGGGCCCACCCGCCTGGGTTCGCGATTGGTTGACGGAACAACTGACCGGCGTTGAACGCTATCCGGCACCGGATTACCACGCTGCCCGTCAGGCGATCGCGACATATCATCAGCTCCGGCCCGAACAAGTGCTGCTGACCAATGGTGGGGCCGAGGCGATTTTTCTCGCTGCCGCGCTGCACGCCGGCCAGCGAGCCGCCATCATTACGCCCACCTTTGGCGAGTATGACCGCGCTTGTCACGCTCACCGGCTTCCTGTCACGACGTTACCACTGGCCGCGCCGAACTTTACGCTGGAGTATGATGCGCTTTTAGAGGCGCTAGCCGGTCACGATGTGCTGTTTCTTTGTCGGCCCAATAATCCAACGGCGACGCTTATCGATACTCCGGCCATGCTGGGTTTGTTAGAGCGCACCGCGGCGCTTGGTTGTCGCGTGGTGGTTGATGAAGCCTTTATCGATATGGTTGATAACACCCAGCAAACGGCGTCGCTGACTCCCTTGTTGGCGCGTTTTCCACATTTGATACTGCTGCACTCAATGACCAAGTTTTATACCTTGCCGGGTCTTCGCATGGGCTATTTGCTGGCGGATGAAGCCACTATCAGCGCGGCAGAGGCCCACCAGCCACCTTGGAGCGTTAATCACTTGGCGGCTGAGCTGGTGGCGCCGCTGCTCGCAGACGATGCCTTTGCACGACGCACTCAGCGATGGATGGCCAGCGAGCACCCGCGCATGATTCAAGCGCTGGCTGAGCTAGGGCTTGACGTCGTGCCTAGCCATGCCTGCTTCTTTTTGATTAGGCCCAACGCTCAGCAGGATATTACCTGCGATGCGCTGTTTGAACAGCTGTTGTGCAGGGGAGTGCTGGTACGTCATACGCATAACTTTGCCGGGCTAGACGGTGGCTGGCTGCGCGTGGCGCTACGCGATGCGCCTGCTAATCAACGGTTGATTAAGGTCTTGCATGATTGTCTTCGTTAGCGGCGGGGCGCGCTCAGGTAAAAGCGCCATCGCTGAACAGCAAGTGCTAGAGGCGGCGGCTGGTAGACTTTGTTATTACCTGGCCACCGCCAGCGTGTATGACGAAGAGATGGCCGAGCGGGTGGCTCGTCATCAGCAGTCCAGGCACGCACTGTCCCAATTCGCGCAGTGGCAAACCATCGAAGCGCCGCTGGCTATCGATCAAGCGATTGCCGCGCTGCCCGCTAACGGCGCTGTGCTGCTTGATTGCTTAACGCTATGGGCCAGCCAAGTGCTGTATGGCAGTGAACTCAGTGAGGAGGAGGGTCTGGCGCTGTTGGCGAATAGCCTTTGTGATGCCCGAGCGCGCAGCATGCATTTAGTGATTGTCTCTAACGACATCAATGAAGCGCTGCCGCCCACCGATGCCGAGACCTGGCGCTACCTTGCGTTTCTGCAGCGCGTTCATCGCTGGGTGGCAGCAGAGGCGGATTCAGTGATAGAGGTCGTGGCAGGCTGCGCGGTGGAGTGGAAACCGACCCGTGGATGCTGTTTATGAACGGACGGCCATTATGAAAAATGCCCTATGGGGTCTGGTGTTAGCACTGCAGTTTCTTACCCGCATTCCACTTCCCGTTGCGTGCCCATGGACGCCAGACACCCGCCGCTGGGCCGTGCGCTTTTATCCGGTAGTGGGATTATTGATTGGCAGCATACTGGCGCTAGTCGCAGTTCTTTTGCATAACGCGCCGGCACCGATAACCGCGCTGGCCGCGTTAAGCGTGTGGGTGGCGTTGTCGGGTGGCCTGCATTTAGACGGTGTGATGGATATCGCGGATGCGCTGGGCAGCAATCAGCCGCTGGCGCGCCGCTGGGAGATCATGAAGGACTCGCAGGTCGGCAGCTTCGGCATATTGGCGCTGGTGTTTTTACTCGCCTGGAAAGGCATTTTACTGTGGGCGCTGATTGATTATCAGGCACCACTCTGGTGGCTAGTGGCGTTGCCCGCGCTGGGTCGCTGGGCGGGCGTTGCTTTACTGGTGCTAACACCCTGCGCTCAATCAAAAGGCTTGGCATGGAGCTGGCAGCAGTCGCTTAGCGCCCAGGACGTTGCGCTAGCGCTGTTGCCGCTGGCGTTGTTAGCCCTGCTAGCGCCTCTTGTTGTGTTAATGCTGCTAGCGGTTGCGGCCTTTGTGGTGCTCATGCGCGGGGCCATGATGCGATTATTCAACGGCATTAACGGCGATATGGTCGGTGCCACTATTGAAGGAGGAGAGCTTTGGCTACTGATCTTACTGTGGAGCTGGTGGCAGTTCGCCACGGTATCACCGCTTGGAATTTAGAACGCCGCTATCAAGGCCAGCGCGACATTCCGCTGCTTTTCCCCGACGCGCAGGCGGGGCTGATAACCCTGCGTGAAGCGCTGGCGCTTGAGTCGTTTGATTCCATTTACTCAAGCGATCTACACCGCTGCCAGCAAACGCTGGAATGGTCGCAGGCGGCAGAGGCGGGCGCGCCGTTGCACCTTGATCCGCGTCTTCGTGAGCTAGATTTTGGCGACTACGAAGGTAAGGTTTACGACGAGCTGAAAGACCTGCCGCACTACCGCGCCTGGATTGACAGCGTGGGTGAGCTGCAAATCCCCGGCGGCGAGTCTGCCGCCCAGCTGCGTGAGCGTTTGGATGCCTGGCTATCTGATTTGGCGGCTGATGCCCAGGGCAGCGGTCATCGAAAGATTCTGGCAGTGACCCACGGCGGCGTTATTCGCGAACTGCGCAGGCGCTTTGAAACTATCCACTTTTGGGAAGGCACGCTACTTCAAGCCCAAGGTAGGCGCTGGAAGCTTACGTACCACGTTGATGAAAAGGGACAAGGAGAATGGCAATGCAGCTCTTCATCGGCGGTGCCTGCGCTGGCAAACGCGACGCCGTAGCCGCTCGCTTTCCTGGGGCTACTAGCTGGCGGCTAAAAGCCCATAAGCCGCTGAGTGATTGTCAGTCAGCGCTTTGTGCCCACTCGCCGCTTGTAATTAATGGTGTGCTTGATTGGCTTAGCGCAGATTTAGAAACAACCGATAGCGACACGCTGCGCCAGCGCTGGCAGGGCGATATACAACAGCTCTGCCTGCGCGCTGAAACACTCAGTGCAGCTATAATTATCATCGCTACTGACGTTGGGCGCGGCATTGTGCCCATGCAGCCCGAGCAGCGCCGCCTGCGTGATGTAAACGGCTGGTTCACTCAAGATATGACCGCCCACGCTGAGCGGGTCTGGTATGTCCGTCACGGGCTGGTGATGGCGATTAAATAAGCGCTGAATGTTTAGTTAAAAGCCATCTCACGGCATTTTTAATTGAGCTTCTCTTTAAATTGACCTCCTCATAGCAAGTTGCTAGCTTACGCGCACTCTCAGGTGCTGGCGGTGTAAAAGCCGCTAGTGAAACGGGAAGTTGGTGAACGCCCTGCGTGATTCCAACGCTGCCCCCGCAACGGTGATCGAGATAGGAACGGCTAAAACGCCACTGTGCTTTGGCATGGGAAGGTGGTCGTTCAGAAAGGAGTGGGCCTTTTTAGGTGCGCCTTTCGCTCGTCAGCCCGGAGACCGGCCCGAGAGTAGCGGTTCAACAGAACCAAACTATACCGAGACGCGGTGGGCGCTCTCAGGGTGATCGACGGCGCCACGATGCGATCATGCAGCGTGACCGTTCTTGCCTCGTTATGCCTAGCCATGCCTAGTTATGCCCTGCGCTCGGCCAAAAAAATACGTTGTGCGGGTGAGCACGACGCGCAAGGGATCTCACATGAACCATCGCTCTAATACCGCCGCAACGCTTGCGGCGTTAGCTATATCTGCGCTGCCGCTGGCCGTTCAGGCCCAATCCACGGCGCAAAATACGCCGGCAGCGGCTGAATCGCTTAACCCTGTCGTGATCACCGCAGCACTGGCCCCGCGTACGGCGAATGAAAGCCTGTCGTCGGTGACCGTGATCGACGAAGCGACTTTTCGCCGCCAGGACCCTACCAGTATTACCGACCTTTTCCGCGGCCAGCCGGGCGTTGATGTGTCTTCCAACGGCAGCTTCGGAAAAAACAGCAGCGTCTTTATTCGTGGCACCGGTAGCGGCCAAAACGTGCTGTTAATTGACGGTATCCGTTTGCGCTCGGCCACTAGCGGCGGTGCAGCGTGGTCGTATCTTGACCCGCGCATGTTTGACCGTGCTGAAATTGTGCGCGGTCCGCGTGGCAGCCTTTACGGTGCCGATGCGATTGGTGGCGTCATTCAGCTTTTTACACCGCAAGGTGAAGAAGAGGGCCCGCAGCCGCGTATATCGGTAGGCGGGGGCTCTTTTAATACCCAGCGACTAAGTGCTGGCATGAGTGGTCGTGAAGGCGGTACGCGCTATAGCTTTGCCGGCAGTCATTTCAATACCGATGGCCAACCCGTACGGCGCAGCGGCGACGATAAGGGTTACGACAATACGTCCGCGCTGGCGAGAGTTTCGCATACGTTTGAGAGTGGCGCTGAAATGGGCGTGCTGGCGCTCCGTGCGCGCGGTAATAATGAATATGACGGCGGTGAAAACGATTTTGTTCAGCAGGTGGCGGGTGTTTACGGCGAATTACCGCTGATGGATAACTGGCGGAGTCGGCTGACGCTCAGCGAATCCCGGGATGAAAGCGATAACGTCGCTGATTCGGGGGAGTCAGTCTTTAATACCAAAGTGCGTACCGCTCGCTGGGAAAACACCTTCACGGCGGGAGTACACGAGCTAATCGCCGGCGGTGAGTACAGCGAAGACCGGGTAAGCGGCACGACGGCCTACGATGAAAGTAGCCGCAGCAACGCCGCTGTTTTCTCTCAAGCGCTGCTGGATTTTTCGCCGCTTATGCTTCAGGCCAGCCTACGCTTTGACGACAACGAAGCCTATGGCAATGAAGTAACGGGTAGCCTGGGGTTGGGTTACGACGTAGATAGCCATCATACGTTACGCACGAGCTACGGGACGGCGTTTAATGCCCCTACCTATAACCAGCTATATTTCCCTGGCTTTGGCAATCCTGATTTAGAGTCGGAAACGTCTGAATCAATTGAAGTCGGCGTGCGCGGCCAGTACGCAAACTGGTTCTGGGATGCCGCTATCTATCAAACGGATATCGATAACCTGATCGCAGGGCAGGGTGTTCAGTTCAACGTGCCCACGTCACGCATTCGCGGTGCTGAGCTTGCAAGCGGCGTTGAGATTAATGATTGGACGCTGGCCGCCGCATTGACCTATACCGATCCGGAAAATCGTCTGACGGGTAATCGTCTGCAAAATCGCGCCACGCAAAGTGTGCGCTTAGACGCTGATCGCGAGCTGGGCGAGTGGTCGTTGGGAGGCTCCTGGATAGTGCAAAATCATCGCTATCGTGATGCGCAAAATAACGATCGCCTTAGTGGCTATGGGCTTGTTAACCTTCGTGCTGGCTGGCAGTTCGCTCCGCTTTGGAGCGCCCGTGTGACGGTTGAAAATGCGCTGGATCAAGACTACATCACCACGCGTTCCTTTGACGGCGCGGACTACATTAACGCAGGCCGAGCAGGATTTTTGAGTGTGCATTTTGGCCAATAGAAAAAATCAACTACTGCGCGGGGCCTTGGGCCTCGCGCTGTTAGCAGCATCGGGCGCGTCGTTCGCCGATAATCCTGCGCGCTGCGCCATTGATGACCGAGACCGTGAGGTCTGCCTTCACTCGGCCGCCCAGCGTATTGCTACTCTTTCGCCTGGGGCTACTGAGCTGACTTACGCAGCAGGTGCCGGCGACCAAGTGGTGGCCGTGGTGTCTTACAGCGATTACCCGCCTGACGCTAAAAACGTGGTCTCAGTAGGTAGTCATACCCGCATTGATTTAGAAGCGCTGGTAGGTCTGGCGCCCGATTTAGTGATCGGCTGGATAACAGGCAACCCGGCAGAGCAGCTTGAAACGCTGAAAACACTGGGGATGCCGGTGTTTTACATTGAGCCACGCAGCATGGAAGGCGTGGCCAGCGCCATCGAACGCCTGGCACGATTGGCTGGTACTGAAGTTGCCGGGCAGGCCGTTGCCGATAATTTTCGCACGACCATGACCGCGCTTGCCGAGCGCTACAGCGAGCGCGAACCGGTGCCGACGTTCTACCAAGTGTGGGACGAGCCATTAATGAGCGTTAATGACCAGCATCTTATTGGCCAAGTGGTCACACTGTGTGGCGGTGTTAACGTCTTCGGCGAGCAGTCACGGCTTGTCCCACGCATCGACGATGAAGCTGTGCTGGCCGCGAATCCTGAAGTCATTGTGGCTGGCGGCATGGGGGAAGAAAATCGTCACTGGCTCACGCACTGGGAGCAGTATTCCAGCTTGATGGCCGTGGCTGAAGATAACCTGTTTTTCGTACCGCCATCGCTCATACAGCGACCCACGCCACGCCTCATGGAGGGCACTCAGCTGCTCTGTGAGAAGCTTGATATCGCCCGCCAAAATCGCAGGAATACTTAATGTTAACGCGCCTGGGTCTGCCACTGAGCCTATTGCTGCTGGCGGCGCTGGGTGCGCTTCTGATAGCGCTGAGTGTCGGCAGTGCACAGATTTCCCCCGCGCAAATTTGGACAGTGGTGACAGGAGATGGCGGGCAGGGCGATGCCTTAGCGCGGACCATGGTGCTAGAACTGCGCTTGCCTCGCGCGCTTTCGGCCTTTGCGGTGGGTGGATTGCTAGCGGTAGCTGGAGCTTTGATGCAGGTGTTGCTGCGTAACCCTCTAGCCGATCCGTATGTGCTTGGGCTTTCTGGAGGCGCCTCGATTGGCGCGCTGGCGGCCATGCTGGCAGGGCTAGGGGGGTTGGCTATCTCAAGCTCAGCGTTTGGCGGCGCGCTGTTTTCTACCTTTCTTGTGTTTGGGCTGGCGCACGGCAGCGGCAGTTGGACGCCTTCTCGGCTGCTGCTTACGGGGGTCGTCGTTGCGGCTGGGTGGGGCGCGGTGATTACGCTGATGTTGGCCTTGAGCCCGGCCGAGCGTCTTCCGGGTATGCTCTATTGGCTGATGGGCGATCTTTCCTACGCCCGAACGCCGTGGCCGCCGCTACTGCTGCTATTAGCCACCTGCGTGGTGCTGATTCCGCTTGGGCGTAGCTTAAACGTGCTGGCGCGTGGCCCGCAGCAGGCCGCCGCGCTGGGCGTTGCGGTTAAACCGCTTGAGTGGTGTATCTACGTTGCCGCCAGCTTGCTAACGGCGGCGGCGGTCACGACCGCGGGTAGCATTGGTTTTGTGGGTTTAGTGGTGCCGCATATGCTGCGCTTGCTGTTGGGTAATGATCAGCGGCTGATACTGCCTGCCTGCGCGTTAGCGGGTGGCACGCTGTTAGTACTGGCCGACACGCTGGCGCGCACCATGATCGCGCCAGAACAGCTGCCGGTCGGCGTGATCACTGCGCTACTGGGCGTTCCTACCTTTCTGTTTCTGCTCTATCGGAGCCGCTGATGAGCGAACTTTCTACCCATGACCTCATCATCGATGTGCCTGGTAGAGAAGGCGGAACGCCGCTTAATATAACCATTCAGCCCGGTCAGCGCTGGGGCGTATTGGGTCCCAATGGCGCGGGTAAAACGACGCTGCTGCATACTCTGGCAGGGCTGCAAGCGCCTCGATCCGGCGAGGTTAGATTGGATGGGGAGCCCATGCATCAATGCCGTCGCCGCTACATTGCCCAGCGCTTGGGGCTGGTATTTCAAGACCGCCAGGATGGCTTTCCTGCGTCGGTATTAGAGACCGCGCTGATTGGGCGTCATCCGTACCTATCTGCTTGGCAAATGGAGGGCGCCGCGGACTATCAGCGTGCGGAAGAAGCGCTGCAGCGCTTAGACGTGGTGCATTTACGTGACCGCTTGGTCAGCACGCTTTCGGGCGGCGAGCGCCAGCGCGTGGCCATTGCCACCGTGCTAACGCAGGCGCCCAGCGTGTGGCTGGCCGATGAGCCCACCAATCATCTTGATCTTCATCATCAAAGCTCAGTGATGACCCTCATGGCCGAGCAGGCCGCTTCCGGCCATGCGGTAATGATGTGCCTGCACGATCTCAATTTAGCCGCTCGTTGGTGTGACCACGTGCTGCTGCTTTATCCAAATGGCGAGGCGTGCTGGGGCACGCGGGATAGCATGCTGGTGCCTAGCGCATTGGAAAAGCTGTATCGTCAGCGGCTAGCGGTGGTTGAGGTGGAAGGCGCACCGGTGTTTGTACCCATCAACGAATAATCTATTTCTAGAACCTCCAGCGATAAACCGCTTCACACCTGATTCTTGGCCTACACTGAATATTGACGCGGGCCACTGCTGGCCCGGTCGGTTAATGAATGATCCTATCGATATTGCATCTGCAAAACGGGAGGTCGTTATGATCCATCATGTTTGGGGGCTTCTCCATCATCCTGAACGAGAATGGCATAAGATCAGTGGCGAGCATGAAACGGTCACCCATCTTTATGCCCATCACGTTCTTTTGCTTGCTGCTATCCCCGTCGTCTGTGCGCTGATTGGAACCACTCAGGTTGGCTGGACCTATGGCGGCAGTGGCACCTATAAAGTATCTCTCTCAAACGGCATTGCGCTAGGCGTGGCTTTTTATGCACTGATACTGCTGGCCGTAGGCATTGTAGGTAGCGTGATCTATTGGATGGCCCGCGATATAGAGCAGCGTCCCAGTCGCCGCGACTGTCTTATCTTTGCGGGCTACATTGCGACCCCCATGTTTATATGCGGGATTTTTGCGCTGTATCCGGTTTTCTGGCTCTGTATGCTGGGTATGGTGATTGGGCTAGTGTATTCCGGCTACCTGCTCTACAAAGGGACGCCAAGTTTTCTAGGCATTAGCAATCAGCGTGGGTTTATTCTTTCAATCAAAACATTGGGGATTGGTGTCTTGGTGCTAGAAGCGCTGCTCGTCGTCACGGTGCTGCTGTGGAGCATGGGCACTGAGCACAGCGTCGTCTGGGATTTTTTTAGGTAAGGGTTCAGTCACGGGCTGTTATGAAACGGCGCTACGAAAACGCATCACCTGGCTGCCGTCGATAGGGTCAGCAAAAATATCGGCATAAACGCCAAACGTCTGACGTAAGCGATCAGGCGTTAGTACGTCTAGAGGTGGGCCGGTGTCGACCAGACGGCCACCCTCCATGACGCCTATTCGGTCGCACTCCATGGCGTGGTTAAGATCGTGAAGAGAAATAATCACCGTGATCGGTAGTTGCCTGACCAGCTCAAGAATCGAGAGCTGATGGCGAATGTCTAAATGGTTCGTCGGCTCATCAAGCAGCAGGATTTTAGGCTGCTGAGCCAACGCCCGACCAATATGCACGCGCTGGCGTTCCCCGCCTGACAGCGTATGCCAAAAACGGTCAGCCATATGGGCCATGTCCACATCCTTTAGCGCTTGCGCCACAATCAGCTCATCCTGGTTGGACCAGGGGCGCAGCGCAGACAGAAACGGCGTACGGCCAAGCGCCACTACATCGCGCACTTTGATGCGATCAGTGGTTTCCGCCTGCTGCTCCACTAACGTAACCGACTGGGCGATATCCCGCTGACGCATGGTGTTCATCGGCCGATCACCCAGCAGCACGCGACCTTGCTTCGGTTTGCGCAGCCCCGCGAGAAGCCGAAGCAAGGTGGTTTTACCCGAGCCGTTAGGACCAATTAGGCCAAAGGTTTGGCGAGGGGCTACCGACAGCGAAACGTCGGTCAGCAGCTGGCTGCCATGAACGCGCCAGGTGAGTTGTTCGGCCGTGATCTTCATCGTGTCCTCGTCCCGCGTATCAGGATAAGGGCAAAGGCCGGCGCGCCAATAAGCGATGTGATTACACCAATCGGCAGCACCTGTCCTGTGACCAAAATGCGTGACAGGATATCTGAAAAAATCAAAAACACAGCGCCCGCCAGCGCCGCGGCAGGTACCAGCCGCGTATGGCGGCTGCCGACAATAAAGCGCATGGCATGCGGAATCACCAGGCCTACAAAGCCGATGGCCCCCACCATAGACACCATGATCGCCGTCACCAGCGCCATCGTGGTAATCAATAGGCCACGCACCGGCCGCACGGCAATGCCCATGGAAGCCGCGCTATCGGTACCGAAGGTAAAGGCATCCAGGGCTCGCCGGTGCCATAGACAAATAATAAGGCCAAACAGCGCGGCGGGAACCGCCATCCACACATTGTCCCAGCGCACGCCGGAAAGGTTGCCCAGTAGCCAAAACATGATCCCACGGGCCTGCTCCGCGCTGGCTGATTTAGTAATAATGAAAGCGGTCAGGGCATTAAATAGCTGCGAGCCGGCAATGCCCGCTAAAATTATAGCCCCCGCCGCCTGAATGCCGCGCCCGCCGCCGGCGCCGCTGCTCGCGGCATGAGCAAGCAGTATCACCAACCCGAACGCCAATCCCGCACCTGCGAAAGCGCCAATTGAAAGCGTTATAACGCCCGCGCCAACGCCCGCCACGGCTACGGCGACCGCGCCGGTAGAAGCGCCGGCCGATATGCCCATCAGGTAGGGGTCGGCGAGAGGATTGCGCAGCAGGGCTTGCAGCACCACCCCCGCTAAGGCCAGACCCGTGCCGCAGCAGGCGGCGACAATGGCGCGGCTTAGCCGATAGTTCCAAATAATGCCGGCATCAATGCGATCAACGGCATAGTCAGCCCCGAACAGCTGGTTAGCCAGCACTTTGAAAATCGTATCAATAGGAATAGATGTCTCACCAATCGCGGTGCCCGCCATTAGCGCTATGAACAGCACCAGCGGCGTTAACCATAGCCAGCGCCACCCAAAGCCCTCCGCACATGATCGCTTGAGCGCGATAGGCATTAGTTAAACGACATGGTCGATAACGCCTGGGCAAGAGATTCAAGGCCATAAATGCTGCGCATCGTGGCGCTCATCGCATGTGCATCCATCTCCACGATGCGGCCGTTTTGCACGGCGTCCATTTCGCGAGTAACCGGGTCGCTTTGCAGAAGCTCAAGTTTGGTAGCCAGGTCATCGCCTGGGTAGCGGCGCCGGTCCATGCGTGCCACAACGATCACGTCAGGATTGGCCCGAGCAATCGATTCCCAGCCTACGGTCGGCCATTCTTCATTAGAGGTGACTACGTTTTGGATACCGAGTTGCTCCATCATATAGCCAGGCGCGCCCAGCTGGCCGGCAACGATAGGATCGGCCGCTAAATCGTAGGAGGAAAACCAAAACACGGCCGACAGGTCGTCGGGCAGCGCAAGGCTAGTCGCCAGTTCGATAGCGCGCGCCTCACGGGCCTGCAAATCGGCCACTAACGTAACGCCGGCGTTCTGTACGTCGAAAATAGCCGCCAGCTCGTGAATGCCTTTATAAATTGAGTCGGTTGAGAATGCCGCTACCCGGGTGCCATCACCGCCGGTAGCATTGTCTTTAGTATCGCAGTCGGCAGGCATGATGTAAGACGCGATGCCCAACTCATGAAACTGCTCGCGGGTAGCTACGCTGCCGGTAGGGCCGACGTGCCATTCGTATTGAGCCGCGACGAGATCAGGCCGCTTGTTCACTACAGATTCAAAGCTTGGATCGTTATCAGCAATACGCTCAATGCGGCTGTTGTCATCGCTGAACTCGGGCAATACTGGATTAAACCAGACCGACGTGCCGCTCACCTTATCGGCAAGCCCCAGGCGATAGAGTACCTCGGTCGCAGATTGGCCGACCGTTACCGTGCTTTCGGGGGCCGCATCAAACGTTACCTCTACACCGCAATTAGTCAGCGTGAGCGGATAAGCCGTGTTATCAGCAAAGGCTGCGTGGGCCGGTAGAAAAGCCAAAGCAATGCATAACGGGTGGGCAAGTTTCATGGGACGGAGTTCCAGATGCCGATTGAGGAAAGACTCGACAGACTGCCGAAGACGAGAGAATAAAGCACGCAAGGCCTTTGCGCTTGGCGACGTGCTGGCGTGATAGGCTGGCCTCTACCTAACGCCTTCCACTATACTGGGCGGTCATTGTAGTCACTTTCTTAACGTTTGGCTCTATCGTTATGTTCTTGTCTGGTATGAATAATTTTCACGCGTGAGGCGGTGTCCCTAGGCCGTTTAATGTATTAACTTGGCTCCTTTTGCCCATGGTGATGCCTGTGGTTGAGTTTCCCTTTACCGCCGTCGTCGGCCAGTCGTCGCTTAAAACAGCGCTGCTGCTAAATGTGATTAATCCGCGTATTGGCGGGGTGCTGATTAGCGGGCCACGCGGTAGCGCAAAATCGACCCTCGCGCGTGCGTTAGCGGCTATTTTGCCTGAGAGCGAGAAGCGCAAACCACCGTTTGTCACCTTGCCGCTTGGCGCCAGCGAAGACCGCCTAATCGGCAGCCTTGATCTGCAAAAAATACTCGCTGAGCGCGAAGCCACTTTCCATGAAGGGCTATTGGCCAAAGCCGATGGCGGGATTCTCTACGTCGATGAAGTGAATCTACTGGCCGATACGCTGGTCGATTTACTGCTTGATGTGGCGGCCAGCGGCATCAACATCGTCGAGCGCGATGGCATTAGCCATTCGCATCCGGCGCGCTTTAGCCTAATCGGCACCATGAACCCCGATGAAGGAGAGCTTCGCCCCCAGTTGCTTGATCGCTTTGGGCTGTGCCTTGAGCAGCCGCCTAACGTCAGTATTGACGCGCGCATTGCCATTGTGCAGCAGCGCGATGCCTTTGATCGCGATCCCGCTGGGTTTGTCGCAGGATTTGCCGCCGAGCAAGCTGCGCTCGTCAGCCGTATAGAGCAGGCGCGCCGGGGGCTGGCGACGGTAACGGCATCTGCCTGGGTATATGAGCACATCGCTAAGCGCTGCGAAGCGGCAGGCGTTGAAGGTATGCGCGCCGACGTCACCTGGCACCGCGTCGCCCAGGCCCACGCCGCTTGGCGCGGTGACACGACGATTAGCCAAGAAGATGTCGATAGCGTCGAGCCGTGGGTGCTGGCCCATCGGCGTACGCGCGCTGAAGACAAGTCGGCTGAGCCGCCAACTTCACCGCCGCCATCTTCACCCCCTTCATCTTCACCATCATCACCGCCCCCAGAATCGGGACAAGATCCCGGCAGCTCAGCGTCGTCAAGCAATACTAACGAGCGCCCAGCTTCACACGGGCAGTGGGGCGCCATGCCGCCCATAGCGCAGAACATGCTAGAACATCAGCCGCTCTCGCTGCCTGCATTATTAGCTCGGCCCACCGCGAAACACGCGTTTTCTAACGGCGGCACCCAAAAGGGCAGTGCGCTGGGGCAGGGCCGAGCCAATAAGCCGCCAGCGTCGGCGTTTCGCCCCGATTGGTTTGGCACTTTGATCGCTAATCGCGGTCAGTGGCCTTGGCGTCAGCTGCGCTATCGCAAGGCGCGAACCGGTCAGCCGCTGGTGCATTTGGTATTGCTTGATACCTCCGGCTCGACGCTCGGTAAGCGGCTTTTGGGTCAGACCAAAGGGTGGGTTGATAGCCTTACCCGCCAAGCTTATTCCGCTCGTGAGCAAATGGCGGTCGTCGGGTTTGGTAATGACACGCTGACGTGCCTACTGCCACGACAGCGTGCTCCCAAAAGTGTGCAAGCTTTATTGAATGCCACCGATGGCGGCGGCGGCACACCGCTACGCAAAGCGGTTGCCCACGCCGGTCAGTTGATTCGCCAGTGGCAGCGACGTGATCCTGGCTTACTTATCCGTACTTACCTAATGACCGATGGGCGTACTCGTGAATCTGTTGCGGGCCTGCCGCCGCTTGGCGACTGCGTGGTTATGGATGCCGAACAGTCCTTCGTCAAACGGGGCCAGGCAGCGCGTCTTGCCCAGCAGCTTGGCGCACTCTATTGGACACCGCCCACTCAGGAGCCAGCATGAGCGATAGCAGCCACCTAAACCGTATGCAGCGTAAGAAAGAAATGATCGACGAGCGAATCGCGCGTGCGTCTGAAGAGCGCGGTGTGTTGATTTTGCTAAAAGGAAACGGCAAAGGAAAAAGCAGCTCTGCTTTCGGCACGCTGGCGCGCTCGTTAGGCCACGGTCAAAAAGGCGCGGTCATTCAGTTCATTAAAGGCCGCCGCGAGACCGGTGAGTATCTGTTTTTTCGCGACCACCCTCAGCTTGACTGGCACATTATGGGCCAGGGCTTTACCTGGGAAACTCAGGATCGCGAGCGCGATATCGAAGCCGCCGAGGCCGCCTGGGAAATCGCCCGTGGACTGTTAGAAAATCCGGCCTACGACATTATCGTATTGGACGAAATGAGCTACATGTTCAAATACGGCTATTTAGACACGGCGCCCATTGTCGAGGCGCTTTTACGCCGACCCGCTCATCAAAACGTAATTATCACCGGCCGTACCATGGCGCTGCCGCTGCAGGAAATCGCCGATACCATCAGCACCGTACAGGATGAGCGCCACGCGTTTCGTAACGGTGTTAAAGCTCAGGCGGGGATCGAGTACTGATGACGACATCTTTGCCAAGCGCTAGCTGCCCGGCGCTATTTATCGCCGCACCATCTTCAGGTCAGGGTAAAACAACCGTGACGGCGGGGCTTGCACGCCTGCTGCGCAACCAGGGAAAAGTGGTCAGAGTATTTAAAACCGGCCCTGACTACCTGGACCCGCAAATATTGGCGCAAGCATCGGGCCAGCCTGTGGACCAGTTAGATCTGTGGATGGCCGGTGAGTCGTACTGCCGCCAGCGCTTTTATCAAGCGGCGGTGAGTGCCGATATTATTTTGGTGGAAGGTGCCATGGGCCTTTTCGATGGCGAGCCTTCCAGCGCTGATTTAGCTGCGCTGTTCGATTTGCCGCTGGTGATCGTGATGGACGTTAAAGGCATGGCACAAACGGCGGCTGCTCTGATGTCGGGCCTTGCAGGCTTTCGCGATGACCTTCACATCGCAGGCATGATCGCCAACGCCTGCGGCACGCAGCGCCATCGCGAGCTGATTGAGTCAGCGCTACCACCCTCAATTCCGCTACTGGCCGCAGTGCCGCGCGACGCCGCCTTAACGCTTCCCGAACGCCATTTGGGGCTAGTGCAGGCAGCCGAGATTCGTGACGATTTGGAAGCGCGCTTTGAAGCCGCCGCCAGCGCATTAGACGCCGCTGGGCTTGCGACGGCGCTGATGGAAATGGCGCCCGTTACGTTCACCGCTGCGCAAGATCATGCGCCGTCAGTGCCATCATCGCTGGCGGGCCAGACCATCGGCGTGGCTAAAGATGCGGCGTTTAGCTTTATCTATCAGGCGAATTTAGACTTGCTTGAGCAGATGGGCGCTAAGCTATGTTTTTTCTCGCCGCTGAGCGAGCGCCGTTTGCCTTCTTGTGATGCGCTTTGGCTACCCGGTGGTTATCCCGAGCTACATGCGTCTACGCTTGCTGAGAATGCCGGCATGCGCGAGGATATTCAGCGCTTTTATCGCGCAGGCAAGCCCATCCTTGCTGAGTGTGGCGGCATGCTCTACTGCATGGATACGCTGACCGACTACGACGAAAACACCCATACGATGCTGGGCCTGCTGCCAGGACAAGGCGCCATGCGCGGACGAAGAGGCTGCCAGGGGATGCAGACCGCCGAATTGCCGGAAGGCGCTCTTCGCGGGCATGCGCATCATCGCTCAATGGCGGATGGAACGCCCGAACCCATTGCCCACGGTCGCCGTCAGCGCCACCCCGCACCGGGCGAGCCGATTTATCGCCAGCGCCAGCTAACCGCATCGTATCTTCATTTTTTCTTTCCTAATAATCCTGCCGCGGTCGCAAGCCTGTTCAGCGGCTCAGCAGCGTCAGCGCAGCCTAGCGCCACAGAGGAATTTAACGTATGCAGCTAAATAAAATCCCCGCCACCGTCGTCACCGGTTTTCTCGGCAGCGGTAAAACGACGCTGCTGGCCAATATTCTGCGCCAGGTGACCGGCAAGCGCATTGCGGTGATCGTCAACGAATTTGGCGAGCAGGACATAGATTCAAGCCTGCTGCGCAGCTGTGCGCTGGGTTGTGAGGAGGGCGAGCAAGCTTCAACCGACGACGGCAGTATTTACGAGCTGGCTAATGGCTGTATCTGCTGCACGGTGGAAGAAGAATTTTTGCCGGTGATGAAAAAGCTGGTCGCGCGGCGTAATGATATCGACCATATTTTGATCGAGACCAGCGGGCTGGCGCTGCCCAAGCCGCTGGTGCAGGCATTTAACTGGCCTGAGGTGCGCAGCCACTGCACCGTAGATGCGATTATTACCGTCATCGATGGACCTGCCGTGGCCGCCGGCCGTTTTGCCAGCGACGAAGGTAAAGTGGCGGCCCAGCGTTTAGCTGACGAAAGCCTTGATCACGACCCGAGCCTGCGTGAACTGCTGGACGATCAGCTCAGCGCCGCGGATTTAGTCTTGGTCACCAAGACCGATCTTCTAAGTGAAGAGGAGAAGACCCGCGTGGAGGCGTTAGTAAAAGCGCGGGTGCCAGCGTCGGTCAAAATCCTGTTTATCGACCAAACGCTGACGACCGACACCGCTCAGCTAGAGGCATTAATGGGCATTGGCGCGGCCAGCGAAGAGAACATCGACCGGATTGCCAACCACCACGATAAACATCACGCCGAAGGCGCGCACCACGATCACGCCCACGACAATTTTGATTCTTGTGTGATAACGCTTGGCGAAGTCGATGCCGACGTTCTGGCAACCCAGCTTCAGCAGCTGCTAGAAACACAAGAAATCTATCGGACTAAAGGCTTTGCGGCGGTTCCCGGCAAGCCGATGCGCCGCGTAATTCAAGCGGTAGGCGAGCGGCTAGACGGCTACTTCGATAGGCTTTGGGGGCAGGATGAGCGCCGCCAAACCCAGCTGGTCATTATTGGTAAAGCGCTTAATCGCGACGACATTCAGGCGGCGCTATCCAGCGCTGAGCGCACGGTCAGCGCTTAATGCATCTTTTCGCTGCCAAGCCCGGGGGCTTTGTTGACGATGAAGGTATCGTCGACCTGCAACAAAGCCCCGCCGAGGTCGTCATTATGTCGGCGGCGGACAGTAACTTGTCGGCGCTGGCTCAGGCGGTTGACCGCCTGGGCGATGATTACCCGTCGGTGAGGCTGGCGAATTGGATGAATCTGGTAAAGCCTGCGGCCTTTGATCTTTATGAAGATCGCGTGCTTGAAAAAGCCAAACTGGTCATCGTTTCGGTGTTGGGCGGCAAGGGCTATTGGCCCTACGGCCATGAACGCTTGTTGGCCTGGGCTGCAGCGAACCCAGAGCGCCAGCTGATTATGGTGCCCGGCTGCGATGCACCGGACGATGCGCTACTGAACGATTCGAGCGTGAGCTTTGACGCTGCCTACCGCGTGTGGCGCTACCTGCGCGAAGGCGGCGTTGACAATGCAGAGCAGCTGCTGCGCTTTGTGGGCAGCGAGTGTTTAGCCCACGCTCATCCGTGGCAAGAGCCGAAGGTGATCCCCGCAGCGGTGATTTATGCGCCGCAGGCAGGCGGGCGCCAGGCGGTGAGCTTAAGTGAATGGCGTGATCAGCGTGTTGCTGAGCGGCCTGTTTGCTTGCTGCTGTTTTATCGCAGCCATCTGCAGGGCGGCAATACCGCCGTGCCCGACGGCATGATCGATGCGCTTAAAGCCCAGGGGCTTGAGCCGTTAGCCGTGGCGGTGGCATCGCTAAAAGAGGGGCCCTGTATCGCGTTTGCCAATCATCTTATTGAGCAAACCGGTGCCATGCTGGTGATCAATACCACCAGCTTTTCGGTCAACCGTAATACCGACGAGGTCGATGCCCTCAGCAGCGAGCAGGGCAGTGATGTGTCGGGCAGCCTGTTTGTCGGCAGCCCCGTGGTGCTTCAGGCCATGATGGCCAGCAGCACGGCCGAAGACTGGCAGGGAATGGCTGCCGGGCTGCATAGCCGCGACGTGGCGATGCAGATAGTGCTACCTGAAATGGACGGGCGCGTCATTACTCGCGCCGTTGGGTTTAAGGCCGAGGCACACTACAATGCCCGCAGCCAGCTGTCGGTCACGCATCACACGCTGCACCCTGAACGCGCGGCCTTTGTCGCCACGCTGGCACGTCGGTTTTGCGACCTGCGCCAAACGCCCAACGCTGAAAAGCGTGTCGCGCTGGTTATGGCGAACTACCCCAACCGCGATGGACGTATTGGCAATGGCGTGGGGCTAGACACACCCGCCTCAACGCTAAAACTCATAAACGCGCTGGCTTCCTCGGGCTACCCGGTAACCGATATCCCCGGCGATGGCGATGCGCTGATTCGCCTGCTGCAGGGTGCGGTTACCAATGATCACGAAAGCCTCGACCAGCGCGCTTGCTGGCAAAGTATTAGCATTGATGAGTATTTAAGCTGGTTTGAAACGCTGCCCGCCACGCTCCAAGAAACCGTGTGGGCACGCTGGGGCGCACCAACGGATGACCCCAAGTGTCGGCAGGGGCGGCTGATGATTTCCGGTGTTCGCCTGGGTGAAACGTTTGTCGGTATTCAGCCAGAGCGTGAGTTTTGTGAAGACCCGAACATTGACTTAACGCAGTCGTATCACGATATGCAGCTGGTACCGCCGCATAGCTACTTGGCGTTCTATCTTTGGCTTCGCGAGCACTATCACGTTGATGCCGTGGTGCACGTGGGCAAGCACGGCAATTTAGAATGGCTACCGGGCAAAAGCACGGCGCTAAGTGCCGACTGCTGGCCGGATATCGCGCTGGGGCCGCTGCCGCATTTCTATCCGTTTATCGTCAACGACCCCGGCGAAGGTGCCCAGGCTAAGCGTAGAAGCCAAGCGGTGATTATTGATCACCTAATGCCGCCCCTGGCGCGAGCTGAGCTGTACGGGCCGATGGCCGAACTTGAAGCGCTGTGTGATGAGTATTATCAGGCGCTGGATATGGACCCCCGGCGCGAAGCGCTGATTCGTGAGCAGATTTTGAGCCACCTGCGTGCAACCGGTATCGATCAGGAACTTGCCCGCGCTGTTGATAGCAGCTGTGACAGCGAGATTCTCAATGAGCTGGATACCTTCCTTTGCGATATTAAAGAGTCGCAGATACGCCACGGCCTGCATATTCTGGGCACGCTGCCACCTCAGGAGAAGCTGGCGGGTACGCTGGTAGCGCTATTGAGGCTGCCCCGTGGCGAGGCGGCTGCTCAGCGCGGCCTGCTGCATAATCTGGCCGATGACCTTGAGCTATCCGAAGTTTCCCCCTTTGATCCGCTTGCAGCCAGCAGTGAACCCTGGAACGGCCCGCGCCCGGCCATATTGGCCAGCCAGCTTACCGATGCTTGGCGAACCGGTGCGGATACCCGTGAGCGGCTGGAGCTATTGGCCGAGCAGTTTATTAGCAACTACGTGCTCGCCCAGGGCTGCCTTGCTGAACTCGCCCAAGCTTACCCCGCGACCGCGCAGCAGCTGCGCTATGCCCGCGAACATCTGTGGGTCGCTATGCAGCGCGGCGTGAAAATGGAGATTCAGTCGCTATTGGATGGGCTGGATGGCCTGTTCGTGCCCGCTGGGCCGAGCGGCGCCCCCAGCCGAGGGCGGCTGGACACGCTGCCAACCGGGCGTAATTTCTTTAGCGTGGATAACCGTTCGATTCCTTCACCGGCAGCCTGGACGCTGGGGCAGAAATCGGCACAGGCGTTTGTCGAGCGCTATCTGCAGGATAACGGCGACTATCCGCGCCGCCTGGGCCTGTCGATTTGGGGCACCGCCACCATGCGCACCGGCGGCGATGACATTGCTCAGGCTTTTGCGCTGATGGGCGTGCGGCCTAAATGGTCGCTGGGCTCGCAGCGAGTGTTCGATTTTGAAGTGATTCCGTCGATGCTGCTGAACCGCCCGCGCGTCGACGTCACCTTGCGTGTGTCCGGCTTTTTCCGCGATGCCTTTCCTAACGTCATTCGGCTGTTCGATGCCGCGGTGCAAGCCGTTGCCGAGTATCAGGAGCCGGGCGACAGCAATACCATTCGAACGGCCGTGCTCGGCCAGCAGCGCACGCTTGAAGCTCAAGGAATGTCTTCTGAAAGCGCCGCTCAACAGGCCCGCTATCGTATTTTTGGCAGCAAGCCCGGTGAATACGGCGCCGGCCTTAACTGGCTAATCGAAAGCCGCGCCTGGAACAATGCTGACGATTTGGCCGCGGCGTACCTAGGCGCAGGCGCCTACGCCTATGGGCAGTTTAAAGAGTCGGGCGTTGGTGCACGCAAGGCGTTTGAACAGCAGCTCAAAGGGCTGGACGCGGTGATGCAAAACCAGGATAACCGCGAGCACGATATTCTTGATTCCAACAGCTACTACGCTTTTCAAGGCGGCATGGCCAATGCCACTCGTGCGCTAAGCGGCCATGCGCCGACCATTTATCACGCTGATCACGCTAACCCGGCCGCCCCCAAGATTCGCACGCTGAAAGAAGAGCTTGCCCGCGTTATTCGCTCGCGTGTGCTGAACCCTAAATGGATAAATGCGATGCGCGAGCACGGTTACAAAGGCGCGTTTGAAATGGCCGCCACCGTGGACTATCTGTTTGCCTACGACGCCACCACTGATTTAGTTGCGGACTATCAGTACGCCCAGATCAGCGAGGCCTTCGTGCTTGACCCGGCCAGCCAGCAGTTTTTGCGTGAGCATAATCCTGCTGCGCTTGAAGAAATGGCCGAACGGCTGCTTGAAGCGGCCCAGCGCGGTATGTGGCAAGACCCAGGCGAGCAGGGGCAGGCGCTGCAAGACCTGCTGCTGGAAATAGATGAAGCCAAAGAGACCGGTCGCTATGGCCATTAACACGCGCGCAGAGGCGCTCAGCCCGCGTATTAAAGGCTGGTGCCCCGGCGCGTGGCAGCCTATGCAAACCGGCGATGGTCTGCTGGTAAGAGTTCGCCCGCCCATGGGCGAGCTTTCACGTGCCCAGGTGCTGGCCCTGTGTGACGCGGCAGATACGTTTGGTAACGGCTTAATAGAGCTCACCAGCCGAGCCAATATCCAGCTGCGCGGAGTAACCGACGCTAGCTGGCCTGCGCTCATGAGCTTTCTGGTCGAAAACACCCTGGTGGATGCCAATCCGGAGGCCGAGCGCCTGCCGCCCATCATGCTGGCCCCCGGATGGCAAATAGGCGATGACACGCATACCGGCGCACGGTTGTTGCAAGCTAAGCGCGATGCGCTTGCCATCATGCCAGGCAAGGTCGGCATTGCAATTGATGCGGGAGACGCCCCGGTACTGAGCGACGCTGCGGCAGATTTTCGCATTGAGCGCTCTGAATCGGGAGGTTTGATGGCGCGCGCGGAGGGGCATCAGCGTGGCACGCCAGTGGGCTCGATTGAGGCCGCCGTAGAGCACCTGATTCGCCTAACGCATTGGTTTGTGGAAAGCGGCGGAAACCAGGCCGGGCGGATGCGCCGACATCAGGTAGCGCTGCCCCAATGGGCGCCCGCCAGCGTGCGCCCGGCGCAGCCAGCGGCAAGCCTCACGCTTGGCAAACAGCCCTTTGGGATAGTCTATGGGCTGCCGTTTGGCCGTGCGCCGGCCAGCGCCTGGCGCGCAGCCGTGACGCCGGCGTCAGTGACTCACGTGCGCGTCACGCCCTGGCGGCGTTTGGTGGTCAAGCAGGCGCTGGCTGACGGCGAGGCCTTGCCCGCGGTAGAGGGATTGATCAGCGATAGCAGTGACTCGCGACTATTGATGGATGCCTGCCCCGGCGCGCCTTATTGCGCACAGGCAAGCGTCGCCACGCAGCCATTGGCCGAGCGATTGAGTGGGATGGTGGAAACATCTCTTCACGTGTCGGGCTGCGCCAAGGGCTGTGCCCGCCAACAGGCTGCAGCGGTCTGTTTAGTGGGCCATGCTGGAAAATTTAATCTTATCGTCAACGGCCGTGCCGACAGCACGCCGGTTCAGACAGGCCTCAGTCATGCTGAGGTAATTGCATATCTGGAGAATTTGGGTGCCCTATAAGTACGAAACAAGCGGACCGGCGATTTACCGGGAATCTTTTGCGATTATCCGACGCGAAGCAGAACTAAGCCGCTTTTCGCCAGAAGAAGAGCCGGTAGCGGTTCGTATGATTCACGCCGCCGGGCTGGTCGAGCTTGCCGCGCATATTCATTTTCAAAACGATGCGGTTAACCGCGCACGCTCAGCATTAGAGCAGGGCGCGCCGATACTCTGCGATGCGCATATGGTCGCGGAAGGCATTACTCGCAAGCGCTTGCCGGCTAACAACGAGGTTATCTGCACCCTGCGCGATGAACGCGTGCCGGGCATGGCTCAACAGATGGCCAATACCCGCTCAGCGGCAGCGCTTGAACTTTGGCGCCCGCATCTTGAAGGCGCCGTTGTAGCGATTGGCAATGCACCCACCGCGCTGTTTCATCTTTTAAATATGCTCGAAGATCCTAGCTGCCCGCGCCCGGCGGCGGTGATCGGTTGCCCGGTCGGGTTTGTGGGAGCGGCGGAATCCAAGCAGGCGCTGTGGGAGAATTTTGCGATTCCTAGCTGTATCGTGCGCGGCCGACTAGGTGGCAGCGCGGTGACGGTCGCAGCCCTCAATGCGCTGGCGGATCGTAGCGAATGACCCAAGGAACCCGAACGATCCAGGGAAGCGTTGTGGGCGTTGGCCTGGGGCCAGGAAGTCAGGATTTAATGAGCGTGCGGGCCGATCGGTTGATTCGCCAGGCCACGCACATTGCCTATTTTCGTAAGAAGGGCCGTAAAGGCCATGCGCGCAGCATCGTTGAAGGCCTGCTGGCGCCGGATGTTATTGAGCTGCCCATGGAATATCCGGTGACCACGGAAATTCCGGTGGATGACCCGCGCTATAACGCCTTGCTGTCGTCTTTTTATGAGCAGAGCGTTGCCCAGCTGATTGAGATGGCCAACGCCGGTTGCGACGTCGTGGTGCTCTGCGAAGGCGATCCGTTCTTCTACGGCTCGTTTATGCACCTCTACACGCGGCTACTTAACCGGGTCTCGGTTTCCGTAGTGCCGGGGATTACCGGTATGTCGGCGGCCTGGACCGCTACCGGGCAGCCGATCACCTGGGGCGATGACATTCTGACCGTGCTCATGGCAACGCTCCCTGAGCATACGCTGGCGGAGCGGATTGCTCAGACCGATGCGCTGGTCGTCATGAAAATCGGCCGCAACCTTAACAAGCTGCGACGGGCGCTGGTAACGGCTGGCCGTGAACATCAGGCGTGGCTAATCGAGTACGCGGCGATGGCGCAGCAGCGCGTGCTGCCGCTAAGCGATCTTGATCTGCTAGCTGAAGGAACTGAGAACGTGCCGTATTTCTCGATTGTGCTGATACACGGCAACGGCAGGCGCCCATGAGCGGATGGCTAAAAATTGTTGGCTTAGGGCCGGGGGCGGCGAGGATGATCACGCCCGAGGTCTCGGCCGCGCTGTTAGAGGCATCGGATGTGGTGGGCTATGTGCCCTACGTTAATCGGGTCGCGCCACGTGAAGGGCTTATTCGCCATGGTTCAGATAATCGCGAAGAGATTAATCGTGCTGAACAGGCGCTGCAGCTGGCGTTTGAGGGGCATCGCGTTGCGGTGGTTTCTTCCGGCGACCCGGGTGTGTTTGCCATGGCATCCGCCGTGTTTGAGGCGCTGGAGGCAGGCGACCCACGCTGGCGCTCAATAGATATTCAGGTATTGCCGGGCATTTCCGCCATGCTGGCAGCCAGCGCACGGGCAGGCGCGCCGCTCGGCCATGATTTTTGCTGTATTAATTTATCCGACAACCTTAAGCCCTGGTCGCTGATTGAAAAGCGTCTGCGTCTCTCAGCAGAGGCCGATTTCGCCATGGCGTTTTACAACCCGCGTTCTCAGGCTCGGCCGATAGGGTTTGAGCGTACGTTGAAGGTATTGCGTGAGGTGTGTGAACCGGAGCGTTTGATCATCTTCGCCCGAGCGGTTTCCACGCCCGATGAGTCGATTCGCGTGACGACCCTGGCCGAAGCAACGCCAGAAATGGCCGATATGCGCACGCTGGTGATTGTCGGCTCTAGTCAAACGCGCCGAATTGAGCGAATGAAAAGCTCAGGCGCGGATGAGCACAAGGCTCCGCTGGTGTATACCCCAAGGTCAGTATGCTGAGGCGTTAATCCACGCAAGCACGTCATCGACACAATGAACTTCACGACGCGCTGGCAGCATTGGCCGTTCGATCATTATCACAGGCACCTTCAGGCGACGCGCAGCCGCAAGCTTAGCCTCGGCGCCTTCGCCACCAGAATTCTTGCAAACTATACGCTCGATACGCTGCGTTTTTAGCAGCGCTAAATCGCCATCAAGGGTGAACGGGCCTCTGTCTAGCGTGGTGGTAAAATGAGTTAACGGCGGCGTTTCAGTTGGCGGGTCAATCAGACGCAGCACGTAGTGATGCTGGGGCTGTGCGCTGAACGCTTTCAGATGTAGACGACCAATCGCCAGCAGCACGCGCTGGGGTGGGCCGTCCAACGCGGCCACGGCGTCATCAATGCTCGCCACTGGCTGCCATTGGTCGCCTTGCTTAGGCTGCCAAGCCGGGCGGGTCAATGCCAGCAGCGCCACTCCGCTTTGCGCCGCGGCACTCAGCGCGTTGCGGCTCATTTGGGCAGCGAAAGGGTGGGTGGCATCGACGACATGGGTAATGCCCGCGTGCTTAATAAACGCGATAAGGCCATCCACTCCGCCAAAGCCCCCAACGCGGGTAGGCAGCGGCTGGGGCTTTGGCGCACTGACGCGACCTGCGTAGCTAAAGATGGCCGGAAGCCCACGTTCGGCAACCGCGCAGGCCAGCGCGCTGGCTTCGCTCGTTCCGCCAAGAATCAGGACGTTTATCATGGCTGAGATTAACAATACTCCCTGGCTGACAGTTTTAGGCTGGGGGGAGAGTGGCACAGAGGGATTGACGGCGGCAAGCCGTCAGCAGCTGGCGGATGCCGAGGTAGTATTCGGTGCGCGCCGCCACTTGCGCCTTTTGCCGCCACTAAAAGCGGCGATTCGCGAGTGGCCGGTGCCGTTTGCCGACGGTATTGCCGAGCTGCTGAACGAGCGAGGCCGTCGAGTCGTGATGCTGGTGTCCGGTGATCCGTTTTGGTTTGGTGCCGGGACAAGTTTGGCGCGTCATCTGCTTGCCAGCGAATGGACGGCCATTCCTTCGCCCTCAACGTTTAGCCTAGCGGCCTCGCATTTGGCGTGGCCGTTAGAGCGCTGCTCCTGTCTGGGCCTACATGCCAAGCCGCTGACCCGCATTCGTCCTTATCTGCATGCCGGCAGGCGATTGCTGGTGCTGGTAAGAAACGCCGATGCGGTGGCCGAACTGGCCTCGCTTGTCGTGCGGTTTGGCTTTGCGGAGTCTCAGCTAACCCTGCTTGAATCGTTAGGCGGTGATAACCAGCGAATCCGCACGCTGAGCATGAGCGAGACGCTGCCACTGGATATCACTCATCCGGTAGCACTGGGCATTCTTGTGGCCGGTGACGGCCCGTCTATGCCGCTCACGCCCGGCCTTGCCGACAGCTTTTTTGACCACGATGGGCAAATCACCAAGCAGCCTGTGCGCGCCATCACGCTGGCAGCGCTGGCCCCTAAACCCGGCGAGCGGCTGTGGGATATCGGCACCGGCTCAGGCTCCATCGCCATTGAATGGCTGCTAGCTCACCCTGACAACCAGGCCATTGGCTTTGAACACAATGCCGAGCGGGCCGCGCGGGCGCGCAGCAATGCCCAGTATCTTGGCGTTGACTGGCTAGAGTTAAAAGAAGGCGATGTGCTTGAAGCACTGGCGAATGCGCCGCTGCCGCAGGCGGTGTTTATCGGCGGCGGGCTTTCTCAAACGCTTTTAGAACAGTTATGGCAGCGCCTGCCAGCGGGCGTGCGGGTGGTCGTCAATGCCGTTACGTTGGAATCAGAAGCGCTGCTCGCGCACTGGCATCAGGCGGTGGGTGGCGATCTTTATCGCCTTGAACTGGCCATTGCCGCGCCTATCGGCCAGCGCCGGGGCTGGAAAGCCAGCTACCCGATTGTGCAGTGGCGGGTGGTGCGTTGAAAGGGCGGGCAATGCAGAAGGTACGCCGATGAGCACTACGCCGATGCTCATAGCCGGGTTTGGTTTTCGCCGAGAGGCAACGCTGGCATCGCTAGAACAGGCGCTTGAGCAGCTTTGCCAGCAATATGGCGATATCGACCGGTTGGCCGTTACCCACGCGATGTGCCCGCTGGTGGAAAGCCTCGGCCGCCAGCATTGCCTTGAGGTTATCGTGGTGGCAGACGAAGACTTAACCAGCATGGCGACGCTTACCCGCTCAGCTTACAGCCAGCAGGCAAAGGGCACCGGCAGCGTGGCGGAAGCCGTTGCGCTTTTAGCCGCGGGCCGCGGTGCCCAGCTGCTGGGGCCGCGAATCATTTCAGCCGACAGAAAAGCCACGGCCGCGGTGGCAAAGGCACGGGCAACAGGAGTTACTTCATGACGGTTCATTTTATTGGCGCAGGCCCCGGCGCACCGGACCTGCTCACCCTGCGCGGGCGTGACTTAATCGCGGCCTGCCCGGTATGCCTTTACGCAGGGTCACTCGTGCCCGAGCAGATTCTTGAACACTGCCCTAAAGGCGCGCGCATCGTTAATACAGCGCCGCTGTCGCTGGATGAAATTCTTGATGAAATTCAAGCCGCCCACGCTGAGGGTCAGGATATCGCCCGGCTTCACTCCGGCGATGTGTCGGTGTGGTCGGCAATGGGCGAGCAGCTTCGCCGCCTGCGTGCGCTGGATATTCCCTACAGCGTCACCCCCGGCGTGCCTTCATTTGCAGCGGCGGCGGCAACGCTGGGCCAAGAGCTAACATTGCCAGGAGTGGCGCAATCATTAGTGCTAACACGCACGCCGGGCCGCGCCAGCGCAATGCCCAGCAGTGAAAGCCTCGCTAACTTTGCTAATACCGGCGCTACGCTGGCTATTCACCTTTCCGTGCATAATCTGGCGCAGGTAGTGAGTGATTTGACGCCGTTTTACGGCCCGCAGTGCCCGGTCGCTATCGTTTGGCGGGCGAGCTGGCCCGATGAGCGAGTGGTGCGAGGCCGTCTTTCCAGCATTGGAGCGTTAGCCGCAGGCGCGCTGCAGCGCACGGCGCTGATTCTGGTGGGGCCGGTGCTGGAAAACGACGATTTTCAGGAAAGCAGCCTTTACGCGGTAGGTTACGACCGCCGCTTTCGGCCGCAGTCTGCGGATTCACCGTTTGCGGGCAGCGTGGATGATGACGAGGGCCGCGCATGATCACGCTTTCACTAATTGGTATCGGTACTGGCAACCCTGATCACGTTACCTTAGCCGCGGTGCGTGCGCTTAACAGCGCCAATGTGGTTCTGCTGCCGCGCAAGGGCGAGGCAAAATCAGATCTGCTCGACTTGCGTCGGTTGCTGTGCGAACAGCTGCTTGATAGCGCTACTCAAACCAACATCGTGGAGTTTGATTTACCCGTCCGCGATGCGCAGCGCCACTACCTAAGCGCGGTAGACGAGTGGCATAGCGCCATTGCGCGGGTGTGGGCACAGCTTATGGATAAGCATCTACCCAACGGCGGCCGGGTGGGCATGTTGGTGTGGGGCGATCCTTCGCTTTATGACAGCAGCCTGCGTATTGCCCAGCGCTTGACCGATAGTGGCCGCGCCGTTGAGGTCAAGGTAGTGCCCGGCATCACCAGCCTGCAAGTGCTCACCGCCGAGCACAAAATTCCCCTCAACGCGCTCGCCGAGCCAGTTCAAATAACCACCGGCCGCCGCCTACGCGAACGCGGCTGGCCAAGCGATGCCGCCACCGTTGCCGTCATGCTCGACAGCGGCGGGGCGTTCACCACGCTTCCGCAAGAAGATACTTACATCTGGTGGGGCGCTTACCTGGGGATGGACAAGCAATGCTTGATCAAAGGCCCGCTAAGCGAAGTAAACGATGAGATTATTGAGCGCCGCGCCGCGCTGCGTGAAGCACATGGCTGGATTATGGATATCTATCTGCTGGCCAAACACCCGCTACTGTAACGCCGGTATTAAGTTGGAATGTTTTTCCATAAAATGGCTCTACGAGTTACCTGATAGTCAGCATTCAAGGAGCAAGCCATGAGCTTTTACGTTTACCTATCCGGCGAGATCCACACCGAATGGCGCGATGAAATCCAGCGTGGCGCTGAAGCCGCAGGCTTGGATATCGTCTTCACCGCCCCGGTCACCGACCACGACGCCAGTGACGCCGCAGGCGATCACCTGGGCGAGCAGAGCAATCAGTTTTGGCGCGACCACCAGTCGTCTAAAGTCAACGCTATACGTACTCGCACTTTGATTGAGCAAAGCGATTTAGTCGTGGTGCGTTTTGGCGACAAGTACAAGCAGTGGAACGCCGCCTTTGATGCAGGCTACTGTGCAGCCCTCGCCAAGCCCTACATCACGCTACACAGCGATGACATCGTTCACCCGCTGAAAGAGGTGGATGCCGGTGCGCAAGCCTGGTGTACTACTACTGAGCAAGTAGTGGAAACCCTCAAGTACGTGCTGAAAGCTTAAATCCAAAGCACCTCCCACAAACCTAGCCACTGCACTAGTGGTGTTGAACAAGTGTTGCGGGAGGGCTTCAGCGCGCGAAGACTCCGGCATAGAAGTAATTTAGCTACTCCGTAGCGCGGCGTAATGCTTGGCGAGGAACGAGCCAAAGGCATCCGCGACGGCAGCGCCAGCTGTCCAAAGTCTGACCTGCTCAATATTTCTAAAAAGCCACGTGACCTAAGCCAATTTTATGAATAGAGTATGATTAGATCCGCAAAACGAGCGGAAGCGCCAATTTTTGATATGCAGCCTAGTTAAAATTAATTAATATTAAAATCATGTGATTATGTGGAAAAGACAAGGCTGTATTTGCTAAGTAGACATGCCGTCGTGTTCATCCAATCATAAGATGCGCTGTCTAATACCTGTTATGTGTTTTTAAAGTATGAGGTTCCAATATGCCAAATAATACAGATGTAAGACTTGCGTTGTACCTTGAGGATTGGAACTATGAAACAGGAAATAAACGAAATTTAAGAAGAACCGCTGTTCGGGCCATGCCAACAGAATATACTGAGCAAATGCAAGGTAATATATTTTGTCCTGAATGTTGTGCTCCATTATTTAGATCTCCGCATGATAAACCTTTTAACTCTAGAGGAGTTGCTGCGTTTTTTGCTCATTCCAGATCTTTCTCACCTGAATGTAGCTTAAGAGTTAGTAGAGCAGAAGGCAGAACTTTTCTTAATGAAGAATTAGCAAGACAAGCTATTGAAGATGAAGAACTTGTTGTCATAAGTTCTTTCTTAACTGACAGACCTGCTTCGGAAAATGGAGAACAACGAGTTTATAATGGAGATCATGTTGAAGATAGTAATGGTCAAACAACAGAGGTAGCTATTGGGAGGCATAATGGTGAATCTTTTAATCTTCCAAGTCGAATAACAACAATTAGAGGTATATGCCGAAATTTTGATCGCAACTTTTATAAATATTATACGTTGCCTGGAAAAAATAATGCTGTTCAATTGAAAGATTTACTTGTCGATATATCAACAGTTACAGAGATAAATGATACACCAAGGCTATATTATGGCAGGATTTTAAATTCGTTTAACTGTGGCTCTACACCTCAGAATATTAGGCAAACTATGTTTGAGTATAATCGAAACTCTGAATATACGGACTTCTGTATTAAAGCAACAGATCAGCAATCTAGTGAGCACGGTATTACTGATGACTCAAAAGGGAAGGTTGTACTGATATACGGTACAGTTGAAGTAAGTGGTATCGGTTTGTGTATTAGAAATTTAGGGTGGGGAGAGTTCGGGGTTTTACCGGAGCAATATAATTACCTATTAGAGTAATCAACACATAACAAAGCGTTTAAATCGGACATTAAAACCGTGCGCCATTTTTGCAAAAACAGAAAGAGCGCAAAAATATCGCCCAATTTTACTGTCGCTTAACGCGGCGTTAGGCTGTAGAAAAACCCCACTTATGGCTACGTTTTGGTAGGATCGAGAAAACAAACGAGGAGTGGTCAGCATGCCGCGCTTCAAGGCTTATAACTACGATCAGAACGCCATGGTGGTGATCAACTACCAGGATCAGCTTCAGCCAGGCACCTTTGAACACGCTGCGCACTATCTGATCGAGCACAAGCCCGACTTGTCCGTTTTCCATCCCAAGTACCGCAACGATGCGACCGGTCGGCTGGCCTGTGATCCGACTATCTTGTCGAAGATCATCTTGTTTGCTTACTCAAAAGGCATTACCTCCAGCCGTGAAATGCAGTGGAGCTGCGAGACCAATATTATTTCCAAAGCCCTTTCCTGCGATACCGTGCCTCACTTCACCATTAAAAACTGGGAAACTAAACTAGCGTAGCAGGGGGATAGATGGCCAGAGACTGGGTGTTGCTACAGCCTCGTTATGCGATCTTTGAATTAACTAGAAAACTTCGCTATGAGAGCCAATTCGAGCAAGTTGCAGGGTACTATTATCAATTCGGTAGATTAAAACGAGATCTGGCTTGATGTGGCAATCTCTAAAGCCGAGCCAATTTCCACTCAGAGGATGGTCAACATTTTTTAGCGAGAGTGATTCGCCGCGCTGAAGCTTGGAGATGATATCCCCAACTTCCAAAATTTCAGGAATCGGCATTTTAGCAATTTTTTTGAAATCTTTTTTAAATTGAGCTGAATATTCAAGGACAAGCATTGACTACTTTGCCTTCAGTTAAGTCATTTAACATGTTATCAAGAGACTTGCTTCGCTGGCCTTTACCTTCTACTAGTTCCTGAATTGCAGCCGCCGTTGTTTCATTTGGTTGGCGTGCTTTAAGCTCAAAAGGTATACCGCCATGATTTATAACGGCACGCGCAAAAAGCTTGAGTGCCTGAGATGGACTTAGCCCGAGGTCATCACAGATGTTGGTAAATGCGACTTTTGTGTCATGATCTATGCGTGTGCTAAGCATTTCGCTTTTCATGATAACCACTCCAGAGTGTGTTGCAATGTCATACATTGTAGCACTTAGTTGAATCATCGCATAACACTCCGCGTTATCCACGGTTTTCGGCTGCTGCGACGTTCGCACGCATACGCTGGGCGTTATACACAGGCAAGCGACCAATACCATTTTCAAAGTGCTGCAGTTATTTTATAAATTCAGTATTCTATAAACCCAGGTTATTCAAGGCGATCCATCGATATTATGGCTAGAAAAACATTAGGTTTGAAGGCGAAAAAACAGATAGACGCTAAGCCTGCCGACGAAGTGGAAGATCAATTCTCTAATGATCCCGAACAGCGGTTTTTAAATGGCGTCGCTATTCATCCTTCCCCGCGTATTTATTTAGCGCCTGGCTCTCAAGAGCGTACTGTGCGGGCGATGGATTTAATTACGCCCATAGGGATGGGGCAGCGTGGGTTGATTGTTGCACCGCCGGGCTCTGGCAAAACGACGATGCTAAAACATATCTGTCAGGCCGTTGCTGAGGCTCATCCTGACATAAAGCTGTATGCCTTGCTGATTGATGAGCGCCCTGAAGAAGTGACCGATTTTAAGCGCAGTGTGTCGGCAGAGGTTCATGCATCGTCTTCAGACGAAACCTACACACACCATGTGCGTATGGCAGATAAACTCCTTGAAACGGCGCGTAAGCAAGCGGGGGAGGGGCATGATGTGATGATTGTGATTGACTCACTTACGCGACTCTCGCGCGTTCATAATGCCGAGCAGCGGGGCAATGGCCGTACGATGTCGGGTGGGCTGGATTCCCGCGCGATGGAAATACCCCGCAAGCTGTTTGGCGCCGCGAGAAAGATCGAAAACGGCGGGTCGCTCACGATTCTGGCTACCGTGCTGGTAGATACCGGAAGCCGTATGGATCAGGTGATTTTCGAGGAGTTCAAGGGCACGGGCAACATGGAACTCGTGTTATCTCGCGACGTGGCCAATCAACGGATTTTCCCTGCGATAAATATTGCCAAAAGCAGTACCCGTCGTGAAGAGCTTTTGATTGATGAAAAAGATATTGAAAAAGTACGCACATTGCGCAGAGGTTTGACAGCACTTAAGCCAGTAGAAGGCGCGCAGAAGTTGCTTGCATTATTGGAGAAATATCCGACTAATGCGGAACTACTAGATGCGTTTACATCCGACTAGCGAAGCTCACCTTTTGATCGCTTGAGAGGTGAGCTTCCTGGTTACGTATTAGCGGTTACTTCTTTTTATAATTCAAGTTTGAAGCGGGCACGGCCTTCTTAACCGGGAAGCCTTCGACTTCCTTGCGCTCGATGATTGCGTTTAATCGCCTTTCAATGGCACACAAATTCTTGAAGTCACTGATATCGACCAAAGATATAGCTTCACCCGAGGCGCCCGCACGACCGGTTCGGCCAATGCGGTGGATGTAATCTTCTGGCTGGAACGGTAAATCGTAATTCACCACGCGGCTCAGTTCGTCAATATCCAGACCACGAGCGGCCACTCCGGTGGCAATCAAGTACTTGAGTTCGCCGGATTTGAACTGAGCCAAGACCTGCTCGCGCATGGCCTGGCTTCTGCCGCCGTGAATGGAGTCCGCGATGATGCCGCGTTTTTCCAGTTGCGCCACCAGCTTGGCGGCATTGTGTTTTTTCTCGACAAAGATAAGCGCCTGATCCCACTTGTTCTCGGTGATCAAGTGACTCAACAGTGCGGACTTGGTGTCCTTATCTACCGTGATGAGCCATTGCTTGATATTGGCGGCGGCGCGAACGTTGGGCGTAATGGAGATATCCGCCGCCAGGTCGGTCATTTTGCTATCTGAAAAGCCGTAGGCCAGCGCCCGAACGTCGCCAGTCATGGTGGCCGAAAACAGCAAGTTCTGACGATTTTCAGGCAGGCGGTCGATGATTTTTTTGATGTCATCGACAAAACCCATGTCGACCATTCTGTCCGCCTCGTCCAACACCATGACTTTTAGCTCATCAAAGTGCAGCGCCCGCTGATGCGCCAAATCCAGCAATCGGCCCGGCGTGGCAACCAGAATATCCACGCCAGCGATTAGGCGCTCTTTTTGAGCTTCGGTGTCTACACCGCCATACATCGCCATAGACGTTAAGTGCGTGTGTTTAGCGTATTGAGCCACATTGGCTTCAACCTGAACCGCTAACTCACGGGTCGGCACAAGAATCAGCGCACGTATGCGTTTGCCGCGTAACGTTCCCGCGTTACTGAATCGTTCTAGCAGAGGCAGAACAAAGGCAGCGGTTTTGCCTGTTCCCGTTTGTGCGGTGGCGATTAAGTCTTGACCCGAAAGAATGACAGGAATCGCCTGTTCCTGGATGGGCGTTGGCGCTTTGTATCCGAGTTCGGTAATCGCTTGAACAAGCGGACTGGATAAGCCTAGTTTTGCAAATGACATAAGGAGCTCTGACAGATTGTCGTAAGGTGTGTCGAAAATAAAAGATGATGCAGTATAGCGTGGGCGTGCGGTTATTAGGCGTTTATAAAAAAAGCTTTACCTCAATATGGGTTGAGGTTTTAACCTCTTATTGGAAATCAAACAAGGGGAACGCTATGTACTTAGAGCACGTTAACCTGGTCGTTGCGAATATGGATGCCATGCTGGACTTTTACCGCGCCGCTTTCCCACACTGGCAGATACGCGATGAGGGCCAAGGCGAGTGGTACGGCAAGCCGCGCAAATGGGTGCACTTCGGTGACGATAGACATTACCTAGCATTAAGCGACCATGGCGAAGGAGCGAATCGCGATTTGACGGGGCATAGCGTCGGCTTAGCGCATTTTGCCTATGTGACCGATAACCTGGATGCCGCTGTTGCCCGGTTAAATAACGCGGGTTTTGCCATTGCCAAACCCGGCGCGACAGAGCCGTTTCGCAAAAACGTTTATTTTGTCGACCCGGCAGGTTTTGAAGTCGAGTTTGTCGAGTACCTGAGTGACATCCCGGCGGAGCGCAATTTAAATCGTGATGCGTTGTAGGCAATTGCGCGAAGTGACGGTGACGCTTGAGCCCGTGAAGAAACTTTTGGCTCGGCATTGTTAAAGCCTAGAGCCGTAATACTTATTGAATTATCTAGATCGCTTTGGAGTTTTCGATGGCAAAAGATATTGGCTTTACCCACATTGCATTATCAGCGAGTAACTTGGATAGCAGCATTGCGTTTTATCGGCGCTACGCCAACATGTCAGTCATGCACGAGCGAATCGATGAGGAAGCCGGCAAACGCGTTGTCTGGTTGTCAGATAAAACGCGCCCATTTGTCCTCGTTCTCGTCCAAAATAGCCAGCCGGTTCCTATTTTAGGGCCTTTTGCTCATTTGGGTGTGGGGTGTGAAAGTCGACGCGCAGTGGATGACCTATGCGACCGTGCTAGGCATGAAGGTATTTTATCCAAAGAAGCGACTGATTCAGGCGATCCGGTTGGATATTGGGCATTTATCAATGACCCTGATGGTCATATTCTAGAGATATCCTATGGACAAGAAATTGGTTTAGCAGTGGAAGCCTCGGAAGCTTAATTACTAACCGCAGGGTATTTTGGGTGCTCGGCCCCTTATTCATGGCGCTGGGCACTGTTTTCTTCGCTATTTCTGCATCTCGCAAAAATGCTACATCGTCGAGCTAGAACCATCGTTGTGTAGAATAAATGCCTGAATAGAATATACGTTTGTGAGTGCTGCCAGCCTAAATATGGGGCGGGCCGGGCGGCGCCAAGCCCGCAAAGCAGTTTATCCATACCGAAAGTGGCAAAATGACCACCCGAATGCCTGTCAACCAAGGGTATAATGGCGCAGCCCAGCTGGGAATTTGCTGTACTTATTGGTTGAATTCAGGAAAGAAAAGGTAGTTGTTAATGATTAATACCAAAATATACAAGTCTGTCTATGAGTTGGCTGAAAAGCTAATGAGGGCGGCTGATAAAGATGATAGAGAAGCATTTGAGTCACTCTATGCAGAGTTGAAGGCTATATGCACCGAGAACGAAAACACCGATAAAGACCACCCTGAACAGTGGGAAACGCTGGCTGACTTTACAGAAGAGTTAGACGATGCGCTGTGTGTCTATGACAAAGCGCTAGAGAAAGCGGTCGCTATTAACTCGAAAGACCACATGTCATCCATCGGTTTTTCAATGGCGACATTGCAAGTTGAGCTAGGTCAAAAAGATGCGGCTATCAAGAATCTTCAAGCGGCAAAACTGAATGCGAATAAGATTGAAGATAATGATTTGAAAGAAGAAATAGATAAATTGCTGGCAACGCTAACGGCTGCCTAAGCGTTACGTTGTCATCGGTAGATTGCTGATGTTAAGCACCGTCTTTTACGGTAAAGGACTGGGCTGATTTCCCTAAGACTAGGAGCTGTAATTTTGACCAATAATGATATTTTGCGCCGTATACGGTACGCCTTTGATTTTAAAGATAGCACTATGATTAAAATCTTCGCCTTGGCAGATTTTGAGGCCAGCGAAGAGCAAGTGTCTTCTTGGTTGAAAAAGGAAGAGGATGAGGCCTTTCTCAATATGAGAGCCAAAGAGTTAGCCGCATTTCTCAATGGTTTTATTAGCTTCAAACGTGGTAAGCGTGATGGTCCGCAACCCAAGCTAGAAGATCATTTGAATAATAATATGGTGTTTCAGAAGCTGAGAATTGCGTTGAATTTACAAGCAGATGATATCGCTGCTATTTTTGAGCTGGCAGATTTCAGTTTAAGTAATCACGAGCTGAGCGCATTTTTCCGCAAGCCCAGCCATAAGAATTATCGAGAGTGCAAGGATCAGGTGCTGCGCAATTTTTTACTCGGCATTCAGCGTCAGCAGCGGCCTAATCAGAGTGATATCGAGGCCTGAGTTTATATAAGCCAGTACACAAAGAGGCAAGGCCACGTGTGCCTGCCTCTTTGTCATTTAAGTTTGAACGTTACACTTTGACGCAGACGAAAATCGCATTTCCTGAGTTTTCGTCCCAAGGAGTAATGGTCTCGTAGTTATGTTCAAAGACGTGAACGTCAAAGTATGGCTTCAACAGCGCTAATAATGTTGCAAAGTTGAACGCCACCATCGGATGCTCATCGTTCCATTGCTGAGACGTTGCACTGCTGGTTTTTTCAATGCTGAGCCGAAGCGATTGCTTATCTCCTTGGCCTGCGTAGTGCCACCCAGAACGAAACGTGAACACATCGCCTTCATGGTGGGCAGTGTGCTTAACATATAAATCGTTATTAATTTTGTCTTTATCAACCGCATTAAAATAAAAAGCGCCGCCCGTTTTTAAGGCACGGTGGGCGTGAGCAATACACGCTGTGAGCTTTTCAATCCCATCGTTGTAATGAATTGAATATAAAAAACACGTCATTAAGTCCTGAGATTCATCAACCGTGAAGTCGCTCATATCCTGCAGTGTGAAATCTGCTTCTGGGCAGCGCTTGGCGGCGATATCCAGCATGGGTTGATTGATATCAAGGCCGCTGCTGGTGTAGCCCGCATCAATAAAATGGCGTACATGTGGGCCGGTACCACAGGCTAAATCCAGGTGGCGCGTACCGCCGTTGCCGAAAATCTGATGAAGCCTACGAATGGCGTCGCTTTGTGCTTGGTAGTCGATATCCATGCACATCAAGTCGTAGTAGCCAGAAAGGTCGGTATAGAGCGCGTTGACAGACATGGTCGCCTAGTGGTGGTCGATGGGGTGGGTGGCGCATAGTAAACGAGCGCGTGGAGTTTGAGAAGGAAGTACCGCTTCATGCCAGCGATGGCTCATTCTGAGATGATAATATGCACCGATTGAAGCGTAATATTTCGTGTCTCTAGAGGATCAGCGATGAACATTAAAGACCTACCTTTTGGGATTACTGACTGGGCTGAGATTGAGAAGACCGAGCATTCAGGTGAGCAAGGAGTGGCTTACTGGCGCACTCAGCACTTTGGCGATATGCGGGTTCGTATGGTCGAGTATAGCCCCGGCTATTTGGCCGACCACTGGTGTGTAAAGGGCCACATATTGCTTTGCTTGGAAGGCGAGCTCCACACCGAATTAAAAGATGGCCGCCAGTTCGTACTCAGCCCTGGTATGAGCTATCAGGTCGCTGATAATGCGGAGCCTCATCGCTCCTCTACCCAGCAGGGCGCCAAGCTATTCATTGTAGATTAAGCTATTTATCGCGCTGTTATTCACACGAACCCTAAAGAAATCCTGCCGTTTACCGATAGTTACTTAAGACCCATGTTTGTCTGATCACCGCTAATTACCTATCGAGCTATCTATGCCTAAAACACTAATCGCCATTATTGCGACCTTGCTTTTCTGTTTGCCCACTCAGGCTTATTCACAGATAGAGGCAGCGGAGGCCGCAGCGTTGGCATGGCTAGAGGCGATTGACAGAGGCGAATATGAACAAGCCTGGGAAGCGTCTTCTACGCTGCTTCAGGTGCCGCTTTCGCCGAACATGTTAGCGCGCACTATTAACGCCGCCCGGCGTGATTTTGGTGCGATGCAGTCGCGCAGGCGTGTGCGAGTGATCAGTGAGACCTCGATGCCTGGCGCACCGCTAGGCGATCTAAAGGTATTCACTTTCCAAACGCGTTTTGAAAATCATCCACAAATCACGGAAACGATTACGCCGCACCTGGATGGCGATGCCTGGAAGGTCAGCGGTTATTATGTGAATTAAGAACGTATGTGAATTAAGAACGGCTAACGCAGCAGCCCTTTAACGTTCAGCACTAGATGATCAATCCCGCTAAAAGCTGCATGCCTAGCCCTAATGCCAGCACGATGAGACCGACCACCAGGCTTGTTATCAGCGCATGGCGCTTCCAAAGCGCCAGTACCCGGTGGCCAAAACGATGAACCAACCAAGCAAGGCCAAAATAACGTAGGCCCCGAGCAATTAACGCCGCCAGTACGAAGAGCAGAATGGGGTAGCCTGAAAGCCCCGCGGTGATCATCGCTACCTGAAAGGGAATGGGTAGAATGCCGATAGCTAAGATGGCGACAAAGCCGTATTGGTCGAAAAAGGTCTGGAATGCCTGATAGCTTTGTTCCATCCCCATAAATTCAATAAACCAAGTGCCCAGCGACTGAAATAACAGCATGCCAACGCTATAGCCAACAATAGCGGCAATGAGGCACCCTGCCGTAGTCACCGCGGCCAGCAGCCAGATCCGCTGCTTATTGGCCGCCATCAGGGGAATCAGCACCAGCTCAATAGGAATGGGCAGAATGATGGTTTCCAGAAAGGAAAGGGTAGCGAGTAACCACAGCATATTTTTCGAGCCATTGATGCGCTCAAACCACTGTTTCGTTCTATTGGATTTGTTAGCCATGAGAGTTGCTACATCTCGGGATTAATTTTGCGATAAATAGCCGCTAATATGCTGTATAAGCCAAACGCAAATAGCCCAACAGCAACAATCGCCAGCAGCCATTGTCCGTATGCTTGACTGCGCAGCGTGCTAAATACTTCAGCCGTTCCGCCTGCCTGGCTGGGATTAATATGATAAGCAGCAAGTAGAAAGAGGCTTCCTAAAATGGCAAATACAATCCCACGAGTCACTAAACCGAAACGACAGATAGGGTAGGCCCAGCGCTGTGTTTTTATCGGCATATCGAAATGCTTGTGAAACTTGGCTTTATAGCCTTTGATCGCGTGAGCAACGCCTGCACCAATCAATACAAGACCAACGGCTCCTACCAGCCAGCGGCCAAAGGGTTGCTGCATCAGCCAGCCCGCCATGCCCTGCGAGCCACCCTCGGAACCTCCAGAAGAGCCGCCAAATTGGAAGATAAGGGTGGCGGCAAAAAACGCCAGCAAAATGTGCGTAACGGCACTCACCATTAGGCCTGAGCGGATAGCTAGTCCTTTGACGTCGTTGCCATGGTGGTCAGCGTCTTTAACCGCTTGAATGGTTCGCCACATCGCGTAGCCGACCAAACCCACTGCAATAATGCCTAGCAGCACTTTTCCGAAGGGGGCGGTTAATACACGCTCTAATGCACCGCGGCTGCCTTCTGTTTGGCCGCCTTGACCAAACGCTGCTAGGGCAGCAAGCCCGCCCACTAATACGTACACGATCCCCCTAGCAGCGTAGCCCATACGCGCGAAAAGGGTAATCGCATCACGGTGATCTGGGTTGTTCATACTGTTGGCCATGGTGTCCTCCTGACAAATAATGGCGTTGCTAATCCCTCTGCAATTTAGCCTCTGTAGAGCTCAATGGCGGCCCATACTGTGCTTGTGCTGTGCTATTGTCCAGCAGAGTCCATATGACACGCCACATCGCTTTTTTTGCCAATAATGCGAGCAGAACATGAGTACACTTTCGTCATCGATACTTACACCCAATACGATGTTCTCCAGTACTGACTCGTCACCTAGATTCTGGCGCGATGCTCGCATGCCTTATGTGGAACTACGTCATATTAGTGATGCGCGGCAAATTTGCTATGCCCCTCACAGCCATTCGCATTGGTCGCTCGGGGCCGTTACCGCAGGGCGTAGCACGTTTTGCTATCGTGACGCATCTTACCGGATTCAAGCGGGCGACATGGTTATGATGAACCCCCACTGGGTGCACGCCTGTAATCCTATTGAGAGCCAGCCATGGGCCTATTTGATGCTCTATATCGACGCCGAATGGTTGAGCCAGCTGCGTTATCAACTAGGTTTACTCGACGCGCCTGAATGGCAAGACATATCGACGGCCGTGGTGACTCAGCCAAATCTCTATACAGAGTATTGCGATATGGCAGCATGCTTACTGGATGATCAGCAAGCTATTGGCGATAAGCAAATGGTGCTGAGGGAGTGCCTATCTCTGATGATGCAGGCGCTTGCCCAAGATCCCCCTGTGATATTGCCCCAAGTGTCTTGTGAACTGGAAAAAATTGCTGCCTACTTGCGCGTAAATTGCGCCACTGATATTTCGCTTGAACGCTTATGCCAGCAGTCTGGCTACAGCGCTGGGCACCTGATTCGCACTTTTAAACAACATTTTGGCTTGACCCCACATGCCTATTTGATAAATCAGCGTATTCAGATGGGGCAACAGGCGCTTAAGCAAGGGCAGCCTATCGTTGAGGCCGCACTTAATGCAGGATTTAACGATCAGCCACACTTTCAAAGAACGTTTAAGCGGTTAGTTGCGGCTACGCCGAACCAGTATCGCCATTCATCAAGCAAGTAGCAGAAGTTAGTTAAACAATAGAAATAGCGCGCTTGCAGCTAAGCAGCCCGCCAATATGCGGTTAGTTGTTAGCAGAATGAACGGACGGTGAATGTAGCGTTTGAGAAAGGCACCGGCATATACCCAGCTGGCAAGCGATAGCCAGCAAATAGGTAGGTAGAGGGCAGCGAAGAGCCATAGTTGGTAAGGCTCGCTACCGCTGGTATAAGCGGCAATGCCTGCGGCAGATGCTAGCCATGCTTTGGGATTGAGCCACTGCATCACGGCGCCCGCAATAAAGCCCGGAGCATTATCGGCGCTTCTTTCCTGCAAGCGGCCATCGTGCTGTAACAGTTGATAGCTGAGATAAAGTAAAAACAGCAAGCCTGCCCAACGTAAAAATGCTTCCAGCAGTGGCAGCACATTCAAAAGTGAATAAAGCCCTGCACCGATACATAAAAAGAGTGCAATAAACCCCAGCGTAGCGCCTGTCACAAAATTCAGCCCTTGAGCGATGGGGTAGTGCGTGCCGCTGCTCAGGCAAACGATATTCACCGGCCCTGGTGAAATAGAAGCAGCAAGTGCAAAGGCCGACATGGGTAGCATTATAGGTAGCAGTAGTGACGTGCTCATTGTCATCCTCCTTAAGGAAAGCAAGGAGTTTGCAATGGCAGCCACGACTTCGTATTGAACAAAATTGAGGTGGCTTCTTAAACGGTGTTAGTGCCCAAACACCGACCAGCCGGTACGTTGCACAAACATCTCCAAGGCTTGGCTACCTAGCAGACTATTACCGAAGGAATCTAACCCCGGCGACCAAACCGCAATAGAGCCGTGGCCGGGTGCGATGGCAAGAATACCGCCGCCCACGCCGCTTTTACCGGGAAGCCCAACACGAAAAGCGAATTCGCCAGAGGCATCGTAGTGCCCGCACATCATCATCAGCGAGTTGATACGCCGAGCCCGCTGGGGAGCCACCACGCGAATGCCGCTGGGCTTATTGATGCCATCCGATGCCAAAAATAGGCCAGCATGAGCGAGCTGTTGACAGCTCATGGCAATAGCACACTGGTGAAAGTAAGTCCCCAGCACCTTATCAACATCGTGGCGCAGGTGGCCAAACGCTTTCATAAAGTGTGCCAGTGATGCGTTGCGATCTCGGTGCGCCATCTCGGAAGCAGCCACTGCATGGTCAAAACATATGCTGTCGTCATCGGCAATATAGCGCACGAAATTGAGAATCTCGGCCAATGTTTCTTTGGGTTCATGGCCCATCATGATGGCATCGACAACCGCGATCGCACCGGCATTGATAAACGGATTACGCGGTTTGCCGCTTTCGTGCTCAAGCTGAACAATGGAGTTGAATGGGTCGCCTGACGGTTCGCGGCCGACTTTTTTCCATAGCGCATCACCCATCTGCCCAAGGGCAATGGTCAGCGTAAATACTTTCGAGATACTCTGAATGGAGAACGGCGTGGTTGCACAACCTGCCGAGTACACGTTTCCGTCTACGGTGGCGAGTGAGATGGCAAACTTCTTCGGGTCAATGTGGCCAAGCTCGGGAATATAGTCTGCCACTTTGCCACGCTCTTCTGCGTTCGCCATGGCTTTCGCAATATCATTGATCAAGTCTTGCATGGGCGTATCGTGTACCGTCATTTGAGGCGGGGCCACACCCTAGCGGAAAAGTGTGAGGATGTCTTTAGCTTCACTATAACGCTAATGACAGCTTCATCCGAGTGTAGGTACTGAGCAAGATTCGGGTCGGCAAACGCAGGTAACTCGCTTAGGCTGCCAGCAGGGCAGCACAACGAATAAACTGACCGCTAGAGAGACACAGATGAACGATTATGAGCGTATCGAAAAAGCCATGGCTTACATGGTGGCCCATGCGGCGGCGCAGCCTCATTTAGAGACGGTGGCTGATCACGTTCATTTAAGTGCCTTTCACTTTCAGCGCCTATTTAGTCATTACGTGGGGGTTAGTCCCAAGCGCTTTTTGCAGGCGCTGACGTTAGAACGCGGCAAGCAGCTGATTCAATCCTCATCTTCGCTACTGGATGTCGCCCATAGCCTGGGTTTAAGCGGCGGCTCACGGCTTTATGATCATTTCGTGCAGCTAGAAGCGGCGACTCCCGGTGAATATAAGCGCCTAGGTGAGGGCGTTGAGATTGCTTATGGCGTTCATGAAACGCCGTTTGGCCGCATCTTTGTTGCCGTGACTCCCCGCGGTATCTGCCGAATGGGGTTTGTTGATGCCACCAGCGCAGAATCGCTCTTGGCACGGCTTGCCAAGGAGTGGCCGCTTAGTACGTTGCAGCACAATACTGACGTCACGCGCTTCGCCGTAGAGGCGTTATTTGCTAAACCTAGATTTTCTAAACCTAAACCTTCTAAACCCCAAGAGGGAGCGGCCGCGTTGTTGCTGCACGTGACCGGTACCAATTTCCAAATGGCGGTATGGCGAGCGCTGTTGACCATTCCTGAAGGCCAGTTAGCCAGCTATTCCCACCTAGCCCAGGCGTTGGGCGCGCCTAAATCCTCCCGTGCGGTGGGTAACGCCGTGGGCGCTAATCCCATCGCGCTGTGGATTCCCTGCCACCGAGTGATTCAACAAAGCGGCGCACTAGGCGGCTACCGCTGGGGGGCGGAGAAAAAGCAGATGGTGCAAGCCTGGGAGCTAGCAATGAACGATACAGCGCTTGCTCCCATGGCCACGTCTTAATCAATGAGCCCGTTGGCATCATAAAATGGGAAAGGGCCTGGGTAGCTCGCTATAAATCCTTGGTGAGTAATCATGCCATGCGGCGCTGACCACTGGTGCAGTAGGTAGCCGGGGGGCTCAAGCTGAAAGCGAGATGGGCCGCCTGAAGTTAGGTCAAGGCTAACTTGGTGGGAAACACCGGGGCAGCTAATGGCTAAGGTATTTCCAAAGCGAGCCTGTATGCTCCGATGAAGGTGTCCGCAAAGCACGCGTTCTACTTGTGCATGTTTGCTAATGACGTTCTCTAACGCGCTCGCGTGCTTAAGCGGCTGTTGGTCCATGTGGTCGATGCCACTGACAAACGGATGGTGATGCAGCATGACCAGGGTAGGTTTTTCGGGCTGATCTGTTAGAACGCCATCAAGCCACTCTAAGCTGACATTGCTTAACTCCCCGTACGGTTTTCCGGGTACCGATGAGTCTAGCCCCACGAGGCGTACCGGGTAATCGTCAATAACCCAATGAAGAAAGTCGCGGTGCTGAAACAGATAGCGATGTTCTGGGAAGGCTGCGCGCAAGCTTTGGCGATCATCGTGGTTGCCGGGAATCAAATACACCGGCAGCGTTAAGTCAGACAGAATGTGCTTAAACGTGGCGTACTCTTCAGGGTGGCCAAAATCGACCAAGTCACCGCTGATCAGTACCAAGTCGGGCCGAGGCACTAACTGGTTGAGCGTAGTAATCGCCTCGCGCAGTGCATTGGCAGTGTCTACCTGACGATAAGAGAGCTTACCGCCTGCCTTGATATGTGGATCACTAATTTGCGCGATAAGACATTGCTTAGAAGAGGGGCATTGCTCAACACTAAAAACTTGATCAGCCATTCGCCATTTCCTTGGTGTTAATCGTCGTAGTCGGCTTATCGGGATGAAATAGCACGTTGCAATGCAAAGCTAGGCCGATCGCTGTGCCGTTAGGCCAACGCTGGCGCGAAGGTGCCTCTATTTGAAGCGGCACTGTTCCCCCGGTATCCACGAGCAGGCGCTGTGTCTGGCCTAAAAAAACGCTTTGTACCACCTGCCCCTTAATGTCGGCTTGATTAAGCGGTACCACCTGAATATCTTCTGGTCGGCAGTAAATCTCTATAGCCCCCAGTAAATGAGGCGCGGACAGCTCACCACCATGTACCGCTAATCGGCCATCCGGTTTTGTTGCAATGACGCTTAAACAGTTAACCGCGCCGATAAAATCGGCCACAAAAGCATTGGCCGGCTGGTGATAGATTTCTTGTGGCGTGCCCAGCTGGGCGATGCGTCCTGCTTGCATCACCGCAATACGATCACCTAACGCCATCGCTTCATCTTGATCGTGGGTAACGTATACCGCCGTTGTACCTAGCTCACGCAGTAGTTGACCAATTTCAATGCGTAAGCGGTCACGTAGTTTTGCATCCAATGCGGCCAAAGGTTCATCAAATAGCAGCACCTTGGGACGCACCGCAATGGCGCGGGCGAGTGCGACACGCTGTTTCTGGCCGCCGGATAACGCATCGATTCTTCGTTCTCCAAAACCTTGCAAGTCGACCATCCGCATAGCTTCATCGCGCCGTTGGGCGATCTCGAAACGGGGCATGCGCTGTAATTTTAGGCCGTAAGCAATGTTGTCGGCAACGCTCATATTGGGAAATAATGCATAGTTTTGAAAGACCATCCCGACGTCGCGCTTTTCAATTGGCAAAGCAGTGACATCACGCTGGTCAAACTGTACTTGTCCGCCTTTATCTGGGCTTTCAAGGCCACTAATTATGCGCAGCGTGGTTGTTTTTCCGCAGCCAGAAGGCCCTAGCAGCACCAGCGTTTCACCCGCATTCACCTTTAGATCAAGTGGCTGTAAGGCCATGTGGCCGCCAGCGAACGTGCGGCTACAGTGGGTTAGGGTAATACTGACAGATGAACTCATAGCGAACTCTCATATAAAGCAATCAGGTGTCTTTGAATGTGGAGCTGAATCTCATAGGTCTTAACGGCGTGAGGCTTAACGGCGTTGCTCGGTTAATCGCCCAGCCCATTGGATAGCCACCAGCAATGGCACCACCATCACCAAAAATATCAGCGTGTAGGCTGAGCCGATTTCCAGGCGCATAGACGCGTAGCTATCGGCTAAGCCAACCGGCAGCGTTTTAGTCAGCGGAGTGTGGAGCATCCAGGTAATGTTGAACTCGCCAATGGACAGCGTGATCACCATTAGCGCGCCTGCCAAAATGCCGCTCATACAGTTAGGGATGACCACTGAGAAAAAGCGTTGCCTGAAGCTTGCTCCTAAACTTGCGGCCGCCTCTTCAAGCTGGGGAAGCTTTGCCGTCTGCATCACGGAAAGTACTGCGCGCACCATAAAAGGCAGTGTGAAAAGGACATGGCCAATCAGAATAAATAGCCAGCTGCCTCTAAATTCACGATAGCTACCATAGGCGAGCAGCAGCGCTAGTGCAGTCGCCAATCCGGGTACGGCAACGGGAAGTAGGAGCAATTCTTCAATCGCATTGGCCCAGCGGCGCCGGCTACGTAGCAGGCCATAAGCAGCGGGTACGCCAATAAGGGTAGTGATCAGCAAACAGGCGAGCGCCAGTCTAATAGACAGCCAAATCGTATCTGAATAAAGCTCCCAAACTTCATTTACCCAGCGCAGGGTCAAGCCGCTCTGTAAGCCAACAAAATAATTCTCGGTCAGCCCTGCCAGCACCGACATCGCTACAGGCACAATCATGAATAAACATACGATCAGCGTGAAGCTCAGCTGCAGTGTGAAACGTAGGCGCGATTTCATGCGGAAGCTCCTAGATTTCCGCCTGCTAATCGGCGGGCGATGCTTAACGCTATCCAGGTGATAGCGCCCAGCACCACGGAAAGGGCGGCCGCCATCGCAAAGTTGGCGTAGTTGGTGAATTCGCCGTAAATATTGAGGGGCAAAATGTTAAGCCGCGTCCCCAGCGTAAAGGCGGTTCCGAAGGCGCCCATACTGGTAGCAAAGCAGATCGCGCCGGTTGAGAGCAGCGCTGGCGCAATGCCTGGCACAATCACATCTTTCGTTACCTGCCAGGTATTGGCTCCTAACGAGCGGGCAGCCTCTTCTAGGCTTTTATCCAAGTTGTCACAAGCAGCCATCACCGTGGTTATGACTCGAGGAATGGAGAAGTAGAGATAGCCAATGAATAGCCCAGCTAATGAGTAGGCGAACATCCAACGTTCGCCGAAAAGCCATAGGCTTGACTGTGCCAGCGCGCCCTGGCGCCCCCCTAGCATGATGACTAAAAAGCCGACCACGACGCCTGGAAAAGCAAGAGGGAAGGTCAAAATAGCGACCAGCACGGCCTTACCCCAAAAATGCTGACGGGCTAGAAAAAAGCCCACAAAGCCAGCAATAGCGACCGCCGTTAGTGAGACAACGAGTGAGATACCAACGGTTGTCACTATGCTGATTAAGTACTGACGATGGGTGAGAATAGTGAGATAAGCGCTTACGCCGCTACTTCGGTCTGCTTCGGCGCCCATCAATATCAAGCGTGAAAAAGGCAGTAGCCAAAAAGCGCAGAACACAATGAGCGCAGGCATTAAGGCGAGTACGGCCACGAGGCTTTTATGCCGCACGGGTACTGTTAACACCATCCATCGAGTTGAAAAAGAAGCAGCCCCCAAGGGCTGCTTGGATGCTGCTTTCATGATTAACGAACCTCCGACAAATACCGCTCAGAGAAGCTGCGCTGAGCAGCCGCCATCGCAGAGTAGTCAACGGTTGCGGCGCGGGCGTAGTCGCTATCAGGCAGAAAAACCTCACGTGCTTTTGCTGAGATAGCGCTCTCACGCACCGGGCGTAGATACGCATCGGCCCAGACAGCCTGTCCCTGGTCAGAAAGCACGAAATCAAGCACTTGCTGACCGTTGTCGGGGTTAGGGCCATCCTTCACTAGGCTCATAACATAAGGCACAACCACGCTGCCTTCTTGGGGAATGACAAACTCTACGTTGGCGCCGTCATTGTGGCGAGCGCGATAAGCGTTGAAGTCATAATCAAGCAGAATGGGGATCTCACCGGAAAGCACGCGTGCATAGCTAGTTTGCTTGGGCACAATGGGGGCGTTATCGGCCAGCTCATTGAAGTAGTTGATGGCGGGTGTGAAATCATCAAGGTCGCCACCCATCGCTAAGTTGACCGCCACAGCGCCCACGTAGCCTACAAAGGCGCTTGCGGGATCAAGATAGCCCACCATGCCACGGTATTCGGGTTTAAGCAGATCTTCCCAAGAGGTGGGTACCGGCGCGCCATCGAGCGCATCAACGTTGATCATAAAACCGAGGGTGCCGGAATGAATGGCGAACCAGTTGCCCTCGGGGTCTTTAAGCCCTTCAGGGATCTCTTCCCAGTATTCTGGCTGGTAGGGCGTGACCACGTCCTCCGCCATGGCTTGGATACCAAAGGTGACGCCATAGTAGACAACATCGGCCACTGGACTACCTGCTTCGGCGACCAGCTGGGCTAAAGACTGGCCGGAGTTTTTATTGTCTTGCGGTACGTGAATGCCGGTTTCCTGCTCGATCAGGCGTAGCTGTGTGCCCCAGTCTGCCCATTCAGGTGGGCAGTTGTAGCAAATCGCGTTATCGCCGGGTTGAGCCAGCACTCCTGCTGATGCACCGATAGCCGCCGTGGTCAGTAATGCTTGATAGATACGCTTCATATGCCTGCGCTTAAGGTTCATAACGTGCTCCTCTGAGTAGTGCCTGCGTTGGACTTGCGTGATGCCGGTATTCCGGTACTTTCGCCCTTACGCAATGCGTGGGGCAGGGGAGCCGTCGTGCAGCTTTCTCCCCGAATCATGGCTAATAAGGCGTGAACCGCCGCGCGTCCTATATCGGCACGCGGTTGTTCGATAGTGCATAGCGATGGATAGAGGTACTGACCTAAAGCGATGCCATCAAACCCCATCACCGAAAGGTCGCCGGGCACGGCAAAGCCTGCGCGTTGCAGCTCTCCGATTAGGCTGATAGCAAGCAGATCATTGGTACAAATAACAGCGCTAAAGGATTGAAAACCTTGTAGCGCTGGCTTGAGACTGGCGAGGTCGGCTTGGGTATGACGAGCCATTTCGACAAGCTGATGAGGCAAGAAACCGGCACTCTTCATTGCTTGGCAATAACCTTCGTAACGCTGTTGAGCACGATCTGATTGCAGCAATGGGCCGGCGACCATGCCGATGCGCTCATGCCCCAGGGCGATTAAGTGGCGAGTAGCATCAGCACCAGCGGCAAGGTTATCGACGCCAATGGAGGCAAAGCCGCTAGTCCCAGGTGGGTTGTAGACCAGCAGGCAAGGGATGCTTTCCATACGCAGCTTATCCAGTATGTCACTGTTACTAGCATCGGCGACGGTAAGCACTAAGCCGTCCACGCGCTGGCGCAGCATCTCTTCAACAATGTTGCCTTCACGGCTGGGCGAGTACTCGCTGGTAGTAACGATTAAGGAGTAGCCTGAGTCGCGGGCCGCCACTTCCATGGCTTGCAACTGCTCAGCAAAAACGGGGTTGTCGAGGCTGGGCACCATCACGCCAATCATTTGTGTGGCTTGTGAGCGCAGCTGCTGCGCGACTTTGTTGGGCCTGAATGCCAGTTCTTGGGCTGCATTGAATACTTTTTCGCGGGTTGCGGGGCGCACTAAGTCGGGGCTTGAAAAGGCCCGCGCAGCGGTAGCGCGAGAAACCCCCGCTCGCTTTGCCACACTGAGTAAATCTGCCATGCCAACACCTTTCGTTCGCGTAATGAGATCGATCTCATTTGTTGGATGTCAGCCTAACGAGCGCATGTGACGAACTGATGGCGGTAAAAAGTATTTTTGGGGTTATTCATGTGACAGCGTGGCTTTAATGCACTGATAACGCGGTCTGTTTTATGTGGCTACATTGCGAAGCGGTGCACCTCCCGCTAAAGTCTCGCGTTAGTTCACCTGGGCAAGGCTTTCTTATGGCCACACTAATGATTCAAGGTACGACCTCTGATGCCGGTAAAAGCACGGTGGTGGCTGCGCTATGTCGCGCTCTGGCGCGGCGTGGTATATCGGTCGCGCCGTTTAAGCCTCAGAACATGGCACTTAACAGTGCCGTGACGGAAGATGGTGGTGAGATAGGTCGCTCTACAGCCCTACAGGCGCAGGCATGCTATTTGGCGCCGCACAGCGATATGAACCCTGTGTTGCTAAAGCCTGAAACAGACCGCGGCGCCCAGGTGATTTTGCGCGGCAAGGTGCATGGCCATATGGATGCATTGGATTACCACGCCTATAAGCGCACCGCGAAAGAGAGCGTGATGGCCGCTTGGCAGGCGCTGGAAAGCCGCTTTGATGTGATTATTGCCGAGGGCGCAGGTAGCCCGGCGGAAATCAATTTACGCGAAGGCGATATTGCCAATATGGGCTTTGCCGAAGCGGCTAATTGTCCCGTGCTGCTGGTGGGTGATATTGACCGTGGCGGCGTATTTGCTCAGTTAGTCGGCACGCTGGCGCTGCTTAGTGAGAGTGAGCAGGCGCGCACCAAAGGCTTTATTGTTAATCGCTTCCGTGGCGATATTACATTATTAAATCCCGGCCTTGAGTGGCTGGAAAAACGCACACAAAAGCCGGTATTGGGAACACTCCCTTATCTTCAGGGGCTAGTGCTGGACTCCGAAGACAGCATTGGTGTCGTCCAGGCAGAAAAGCGCAGCGCTGTGATCAATATTATTGTTCCCGCGCTTCCACGCATCAGCAATCATACCGACTTTGATCCGCTGCGCTTACACCCCCAGGTTTCGTTGAGTTTTATTGGGCCTGGCCAGCCAATTCCCGCTGCCGATGCGATCATTTTGCCCGGCAGTAAAAGCACTGCCAGCGATCTTGCGTGGTTAAAACGTCAAGGCTGGGATAAGGCGCTTCAGCGGCATCTGCGTTACGGTGGGACGGTGTTGGGTATTTGCGGTGGCTTTCAAATGTTGGGCGAATGGGTGGACGATCCTGACGGCTTGGAAGGAAGGCCTGGAAAAATGGCCGGGCTAGGGCTGCTGCCCCTCACAACGCAAATGGTCGCAGGCAAGCAGCTGCGTAATGTGAGTGGCGTATTGGCAGATCAACCTGCCCCAGTCCCGATCCCAGTAGAGGGATATGAAATTCATAACGGCGTCAGCCAAGGCGTAGCGCTTAACTCGCCGCTTTTTCATATACAGGGGAAGCCTGAAGGGGCCGTTAGTGACGATGGCCAAATAATGGGCACTTACCTGCATGGGTTATTTGACCACTCCGATGCTTGCCAAGCTTTATTAACAAAACTGGGCCTTATCCAGGCTGAGCAAAGCGATTATCAAGCTCACCGGGAGCGTGAGCTTGATCGCTTGGCCGATATGCTAGAGGCGAGTATTGATATAGAGCAAGTTATTGCGCTGATTGATGCTGGCGTCGATAAAAGCTGTTAGCTGGGCTCTTTAACCCAGTGCTCTAGCAGTAAATCAATAAATAACTGTGCCGTGCTGGATAGACTGTGTGAATTACTTCGCACAAGACCAATAGAGCGCTGAATGCGTGGCTCGGGCAGATCTCTAGAACAGAGCGTGTCGTGATCAGGGCCTGGCATGGTCATGCGCGGCAAAATAGCCACTCCCAGCCCTGACTCGACAAGCCCTAACGACGTGGATAAGTGTTGGACTTCGTAAAAACTATTGAGATGAATGCCCTCTGCTGACAGAGCGTTATCTAGCAGCGTTCGATTCCCACTATCACGGCTAACTGTGATAAGCCGCACTTCTTCCAAGTCGCTCCACTCAACCTGCTGTTTACTAGCAAGCGGATGGTCGGAGCGAAGTGCCAGTACAAAGGGGTCTCGGAGTAGTGGTGTAAAGCGTACTTCGGAGCTTTGCGCACTGATCATATTGATTCCAAAGTCTGCTTCGCCGTTAATCACTTTCTCCAAGCCTTCGTTGGCACTGACATCCAAGATACGAATGCGAATGCCAGGCCAAGCTTCGCTGAACACTCGAATGACACTAGGCAAAAAGTAGAATGCCGCCGTGGGTAAGCAGGCTATCGTCACCGTGCCCTTTTGGTGGGTGACCAGTTCACGAATCCCCAATATGGAGGACTCGTACTCTTCTATCATACGTCTGGCTCGGGGCAAGAAATCGGCTCCGATAGGACTTAGACGAGTGCGTCGTGTTGTTCTTTCAAGCAGCTCAACTTCAAGGAGTTCTTCTAATTTTTGAATGCGCCTGGTAAGGGCTGGTTGAGACAAATGCAAGCGCTGAGCCGCCTCATGAAAAGTGCCCAATTCAGCGACCAGGATGAAGGCTTGTAGATCAAGAAATTCGAGTCTATGCAGCATAGGATTGTTGCGCAAAAAAGGTGGCTTAATAACTAAAACACATTAATGCATAAATCGGATTTATAGCAATCTATATTTGCATTTGAGACATTAAAGATTGACTGACACTCTTCGTCCATACAGTCATTGCTAACTATGGCGGAGCAAAATGAACAGTATTCCTTGTGTGGTAATGCGTGGAGGGACCTCTAGAGGCCCTTTTTTACGCATGAAAGATCTGCCCAGCGACCAAGAACAGCAGACTGAAATACTGCTTAGTTTAATGGGGTCTGGCCATGCACTACAAATTGATGGCATTGGTGGTGGAGACCCACTCACCAGCAAAGTGGCTATTGTAGAACGCTCATCGCACCCTGATGCCGATGTTGATTACTTATTCGCTCAAGTTGATGTGGTGAATAAGCGCGTCGACTTTAACCCTAACTGCGGAAACATGCTCTCTGCCGTCGGGCCGTACGCAATAGAGACGGGGCTGGTAGAGCCGCAAGACGATATCACCGTAGTAAGGGTGCATAATTTAAATACCCAGCGGCTGATCGAGTGCCATGTACCTACGCCGGGGAAGCAGGTGCAGTACGAAGGCAGTGTCACCATTAGCGGCGTTCCAGGTAGTGCTGCAGGGATTCAACTCAGCTTTTTAGACATCATGGGAAGTAAAACAGGCCAACTATTACCCACGGGAAAAGCATGTGATGAGATTGATGGTGTCGAGGTGAGCTGCATCGATGCGGCCACCCCGATTATGTTACTGCGGGCTGAGTCGGTTGGACTAACTGGCTATGAGTCGCCTGCTGAATTAGATAAGAATGAGGCCTTGCTAAAACGCTTAGAAACTCTGCGCCGTGAAGCGGGGCTGAGAATGGGAATGGGTGATGTTAGCCAAAGCGTTCTGCCAAAGGTCGTGCTGATTTCCGCGGCTGAAGCGGAATTGAACACGCTTAATGTTCGCTACTTTATGCCTCATCGCTGCCATAAAGCCATTGCCGTAACGGGGGCGATGGCCGTTGTAGCTGCGATTAATGTACCTGGTTCGGTTGCCAATCACATGGCCAGTAGCACACAGAAGCTTTCCGCTGGACAGCTTTTATCTCAGGTTGTCTTAGAACATCCTTCAGGCTCTATTGAGCTGACGGCTGAGTACCGCCAAGAGAATGCGTTTGATTTGGCGCGTGTATCGCTTATCCGAACGGCTCGTAAAATTATGAGTGGGCAAATTTTCTACGCACTCCCTCCAAAGAAAGTGGACAACCATGCTGTTGAGGCTGTCGATTAAGCCACTTTAAAAAATCACTAAATGACAATAATTAATAACAGGAGTATCGCCATGACCACTTTGAATAAAAAACCACTTAACGCTCTGAGGTTGCCTGCATTGCGCACTACTTACAAAAAAGCGCTACTTGTCGTTGCTTGTTCAACGCTGGGTGCTATCAGCGTGAATGTTCAGGCTAACGATGTGAACGTGCCCGATACCATTCATTGGACCATTCCGTTTGGTGTAGGCGGTGGAACCGACGTCTGGGCACGCTTCTTTACTACTTGGATGAGCGACAATATTCAAGGTAACCCTACGCTGGTGATCGATAACGTGCCTGGTGGCGGCTCTATTAATGGCGCTAACTTGTTCTCCATGCGGGCTGACTCGGATGGCAGTCAGTGGATAGGTACCTCAGCTTCTACTCAGTATCCGGCCATGCTGAAAGATCGGCGTGTACGTTATAGTTACGACGATTGGACACCGATTTTAGCGACGCCGACAGGAGGGGTGGTATATGCACAGCCTAGCCTAGGAAGCACCGCAGAGGAGGTGCTGAATGCGATGACCAGCCAGCAAGTTACATTTGCTGTGCAAAGCCATACAGGGCTAGAGCTGCCAGTATTGATTGCGCTTGATCTGCTCGGAGTTGATGTGAAGGCGGTCTCGGGTATGAGTAGCCGCGGGGAAGGCCGGTTGGCCTTCGAACGAGGAGAGGCGGATATCGACTTCCAAACTACCTCTGCTTATTTCACCAGTGTGGAAGGGTTGGTGGAGACTGACCGAGCGGTTCCGCTCTTTTCCTTGGGTGTGCTCAGCGACAGTGGTGAGATTGTTCGTGATCCTGCCTTCCCTGATTTGCCGACGTTTAATGAGGTTTACGAAACACTTCATGGCGAAGCGCCCAGCGGCCTAGCAGCTGAAGCGTATCGCAAGTTCTTTGCATCCGGGTTCACGCTGCAAAAGCTAATACTGCTGCCCAGTGACGCACCAGAGGAATTGATTCAGGAGTATCGCGATGCGGCACGTCGTTTTGTGGATACAGAAGCGTTTAAAGACGCAGCAATGGCTCAGCTTGGCCCCTACACGCCGGTTGTCGGTGAAGTCGTCGAGCAACATCTGAAGGATGCCATGTCGCTTGATGATGCTACGCGGGAGTGGCTATCCGAGTGGCTGTTAGAGCAGCACGGTGCTCGTATTTAACAAGAGATTAACACCAACAAAGCACTGCTTAAGTGGTGCTTTTGGGCATCCTTACACTAAACAACATAAGAGCCATGACAATGTCTGACGTCTTATTCTCTAGTTTGGGGCAGTTGTTTACTGTTCCGCATATGATGTACATGGTTATTGGTGTTCTCATTGGGCTTGTTGTGGGCATCATTCCTGGGCTTGGCGGCATTGCTGGCATGTCACTACTGTTACCGTTCCTCTATGGTATGGAGCCTTCGGTTGCTCTAGGTATGCTGATGGGGTTAGTGGCAGTGATACCCACAGGCGATACTTTCTCCTCCGTGCTACTGGGCATTCCTGGCTCAAGTGCTTCACAAGCGACCGTGCTGGACGGCTTTGCGCTGGCTAAAAAAGGACAGGCTGCAAGAGCGCTTTCCAGTGCATTTTTGTCTTCAATGATTGGCGGTCTCATCGGTGCGGTTGTTCTCACTGCCTTTATTCTCATCGCGCGACCGATTGTGCTGTCTTTCTCTTCGTCTGAGCTATTTATGTTGACGTTGCTAGGGCTATCGATGGTGGCGATTCTTTCTGGCAAGGATGTCTTTAAAGGCATTGCTGCCTGTGGCCTAGGGCTATTAGTGGGGACGATCGGTATGGCTCCTGCCACTGGTGAGTTCAGGCTGCCGTTCGAATTTGACTATCTTTATGATGGGTTGCCGCTGGTAGTGGTGGGTTTAGGTATTTTCGCATTACCTGAGATCATTGACTTATTGGGCAAGCGCGGCGCGATTGCGGAGGAGCCCTGTCAATTAGGCCAGGGCTGGAAAGAGGGAATGAAGGATGTTGTTAGACGCCCTGGACTAGTGGCCCGCTGCGCAGGCATCGGCAGCTTAATTGGAACGATTCCTGGCTTGGCGGGTTCGGTGGTGGATTGGCTTACTTATGGGCATGCAGTCCAGACGGCTAAGGATAAATCGCAGTTTGGTAAAGGAGATATTCGTGGCGTCATTGCGCCAGAGTCTGCTAACAATGCGTGCGCCTGCGGGGCGATGGTGCCCACTCTGCTTTTTGGTATTCCCGGCTCAGGCACCGCAGCGGTTTTTCTAGGCGGTTTATTGCTCCTTGGTCTTCAGCCAGGGGTCAGCATGCTAGAGACGAATCTTGACCTGACTTACACCATTATCTGGTCATTAGCGCTTGCTAATATTTTAGGTGCCGCTCTCTGCTTGGGGTTGGCCCGTCCGGTTTCCAGCTTAACGCGGGTGCCGTTCGTGATTTTAGCGCCACTAATTACTGTTTTAATACTCTTTGCGGCCTATCAAGCGACGCGCTCGCTGGGTGATTTTTTTGCACTCGGCATTGTCGGAGCGTTTGGCGTGCTATTTAAACAGGCGAACTGGTCTCGCCCCGCCTTTTTGATTGGCTTTGTGCTCGCGCCCGGAGCTGAAACATACTTTTATCAAGCCGCCCAGTTTCAAGGTGCTGCAGCCTTTACGAGGCCTGGTGTGCTGATCATTGGCGCAATGATTGCGGCATCACTATTACTTCCTCCTTTGCGCAGCTATCTGCAAAAGCGCCGTCAAGCCAATGATTCTATGGCCCATTTGACTGCTCAGGAAGAGGTGGATTCGCTGTCGCTGGGCGCGCTTGATATAGCACTGCTAGGTAGCCTGTTAGTAGGTGCCGGCTACATATGGCTGAGCTTTGCTGATCTTTCTATGTTAGGCGGCATCATGCCCAGGCTGGCGATTGCCATTATCGTGGTCGCGTGCCTGCTGGAAATTATCAGAACGATCATCAAACCGATAAAGTGGCAGGTTCAAACATTCCTCCCGCAGCTAGCTTGGGTGGCCGGCTTCTTCGCCTTGATTGTATGCGTGATGGTGTTCGGTTTAATGCTGACCGCCCCTGTATTTTGCCTAGGTTTCCTACTGCTGGTGGCCCGCGTGAAAGCTATGACTGCAGTAGTAATGGCGGCAGGCGTCACTATTTTCCTAGTGGGAATGGCGAACCTGCTGACGCTTACATATCCTTCAGGTATGTTAACCGGGTTCTAAAGCAGATTTACGCTGGGGACGTAAGACAAAAAGCCATTAAGTTGGCTTTTTGTCTTTAAAAAAATTAATGATTAGCGCGCTGCGCCATCACGGTGATCTCAACACTGCACCCGCCACAGATGTTTGCCGATTCAGTGCAGGTGCGGGCAGGATAGCGGTCGGGTTCGAAGTGCTCGGCATACACACCCTCTAGTTCTTGAAGCGTGTGCAGGTCAGTAAGGTGGATATCTACGCGCACTACATCAGCAAAACTGCCGCCTTCCATTTCAAGCATGCGAGAGATGGCCCGCATCACTAGGCGAGTTTCTTCTTTTACGTCGCCCCGCGCCGCGTGGCCATTAGATAAATCTGCGACGGTTAGCCCTGAAATGAACACATAGTGGTCGTCGATTACCATGTGGCTACCGGGAAAGCTCGGTGTGGGCAGTGTCGGATCGTTGGTATAGGTCGGCATGCTAATTCCTTCTAAGTTGCTGATCGCACATACATCCTCTACGACAGGGCAATAGTGCTAGTGTTCAATATCAGTCATCATGAATAGAACAAGGGTAGGCATTATGCACTGTCAAAATAGCGGTGATTACTCTAGGCTTGCGGCTTTTATGTCGGCAATGGGGGATAAATGAAGGTCATACACGTCAATGAAGAGGCCCAGCGCGATGCCTGTTTAGCGCGGCTATGCGCTGAAGTTTACGGCCAAGAAGCTGGTTTAACGCCGCTCGTCGTGTTTGCCGGCACTCGCACCGTTTTGTTTGCTCAACAGGCCGCACGCTTATTTGCTGCCGTTGATGCAAAAGGAAAACCGCAGGCGCTGGCGCTGCTGGTATTAGATAAAGAGGGTGAGGGGATGACGATTACCCACGCCTGCACGCTGGACCAGTTAGATGCCAAGCAGCGCTTGATTAGTGAACTTAGCTTAAAAGCGCCGCTGCGTGTTGAGGTAGATACTGGCGAACAAGAAGCGTTTTACCGCGAGAGTGGTATCAAGCGCTGGTTCGGCGGAGTGGATGGCAAACGTATTGGCTTGGGGGCGCGTCACCCGGCGCAAAATGTTCGCGAGCTGGCACCCACTTTAGGGTTAGACGAAGCGCTTATTTTGCGTCGTTTTAAACATGATCCCAAGGCTTTCGAGGCAGCGAAACAGGCGTTCTTGAGCGGCTTGAATGACTTTCCCGCGGCGCTTTAATGACGACTCGTCACGTTGGGCAGATTTACTTCTTCGCCAGTTCGCGCATGGCCGTTTCCAAGCCTTCCATGGTCATCGGGTACATTCGGTCGTTGATAAGCTCGCGAATAAGCTGAGTGGAGTAAGTGCTTTCCCAGGCGCGTGGCGGCATTGGATTGAGCCACGCCAAGCGTGGAAAGGTGGCGTATAAACGTTGAAGCCAAACGCCGCCCGGTTCGTCGTTAAAATGCTCAACGCTGCCGCCGCGATGAGTGATCTCATAAGGTGACATGGCAGCGTCACCCACGACGACGACCTGATAGTCAGCGCCGTAAGTGTGCAGCACGTCCATCGTCGGAATTCGCTCATTGTTGCGGCGAGACGAGTGCTGGGAGTTACGCCGCCACACTCCTTCGTACAAGCAGTTATGGAAGTAGTAGTACTCCAGGTGCTTGAACTCGGAGCGCGCCGCTGAAAACAGTTCTTCGCAAACGCGAATGTGGTCGTCCATTGAACCGCCAACGTCTAAAAACAGCAGCACTTTTACCGTGTTGTGGCGCTCTGGGCGCATCTGGACGTTAAGTAGCCCGGCATCGCGCGCGGTGGCGCGTATAGTGTTGTCAACGTCGAACTCTTCAAGCGCGCCTTGGCGGGCAAACTTGCGCAGACGGCGTAGTGCCATCTTGATATTACGTGTGCCGAGTTCAAGGGGGTCATCGTAGTCACGAAAGCGGCGCTCATCCCATACTTTAATGGCGCGGCGATGGCGCGAGCCTTCCTGGCCAATCCGGATACCTTCCGGATTATAGCCATAGGCACCAAACGGGCTGGTGCCACCAGTGCCTATCCACTTATTCCCCCCAGCATGACGCTCTTTTTGCTCCTCCAGGCGCTTTTTGAACGTTTCAATAAGCGCTTCAAGGCCGCCTAGAGATTCGATGTTGGCTTTCTCTTCGTCGGTTAATTGCTTCTCAAATTCGCGCCTTAGCCAATCATCAGGAATCAATGCCTCAATGGCGGCATCCATATCTTCCAGGCCTTTAAACCACGCGCCGAATGCGCGATCAAAGCGGTCAAAGTGGCGCTCGTCTTTAACCATAACGGTGCGCGCTACTTGATAGAACGCGTTGATATCAGCAAATACAACGCCGCGTTCTACTACCGTGTTAAGGTCCAGCAGCTCACGTAGCGACACTGGAACGCCCGCACGTTTGAGGGTTTCAAAGAGACCAATAAACATGGCTTAGCGGCCCGCGCCTTTTTGGCGACGCATCATAAAGGCTAAGCGCTCAAGCAGATGGGTGTCCTGTTCATTTTTAACCAGCGCACCGGCCATCGGTGGCAGTGCTTTGGCCGGATCGCGGTTATACAGCGCTTCCTGAGCAAGCTCATCCGCCATGAGCAGTTTTAGCCAATCCACCAGTTCCGAGGTTGACGGTTTTTTCTTCAAACCAGGGGCGTTGCGCAAATCGAAGAATACCTCTAACGCCTCGCTGAACATTCGGGGAGCGATATCTGGAAAGTGAACATCGACAATCGCCTGCATGGTCTCTCGGTCGGGGAATTCAATGTAATGGAAAAAGCAGCGGCGTAGAAAAGCATCGGGCAGCTCTTTTTCATTATTTGACGTAATGATGATAATTGGGCGCTTCTCGGCGCGGATAGTTTCACCGGTTTCATAAACGTGAAACTCCATACGATCCAGCTCTTGAAGTAAATCGTTGGGGAACTCAATATCCGCTTTGTCGATTTCGTCGATCAGCAGCACAACGCGCTCATTCGCCGTGAAGGCATCCCAAAGCTTGCCGGGCTTGATGTAGTTAGCCACATTTTCTACGCCTTTGACGCCCAGCTGGGAATCTCTCAAGCGGCTAACCGCATCGTACTCGTAAAGCCCTTGGGCGGCTTTGGTGCTGGACTTAATGTGCCAAGTGATCAGCTTGGTGCCGAGCGACTCGGCCAGCTCTTCGGCCAGCAGAGTTTTACCAGTACCTGGCTCGCCTTTGATTAAAAGCGGGCGTTCCAACACAACGGCAGCATTTACCGCCTGCTTAAGCGCGTCGGTTGCGATATAGGAAGAAGTGGATTCAAACGCCATGGGAAGGGCCTCGGCTTATCGAAAACGTGTTGGGAAATATTCAAACAAGTGTACGTGAGGGCAAACCCCAAGGCCAACTGACTACTCTGCGCTACGATGATGCACCGCACCCGATTAATGCTTTGGCCTGGTGCGGTTTTTTTTGCTTCAAGTATTAGGTCGCGCCTTATTTTTGTATAAGCATCTAAAATATAATGATTTTATTTTATTTGGCATGCGAATCGCAATATATATGGCAAAGGATGATTGAACAGAGTGACGTGGCGATTAATGTGTTGCTCTCCCTTCATCATCTACATCGCTAGACAACCTAGCGATACACAGAGTGAGCTGGCGTGCTCCACCTAGTCCCCTTCGGGGGACTTTTTTTATGCGTGGGAAAAACTATCAGACTTTGATTTCTTATAACAATATTTTACATGCAATTTGGAAACACTGTTCGTATACTATATACTGTACAGGAAAGCCGGATAATCGGCACCGTAATACCAAGGCGCAAGGGAACTAGCGCTGCATAGAGAGGATAAATCTGATGAGCAATATGAAACTGATTTCCGCCGCTGTAATCACTGCTAGTTTCGCACTGGCAAGCCAAGCGGCTCTCGCTTATAACGCTGGCGACGTATTCGTTCGTGGCGGTGTTGCCAAGACCAATACAGGTTCAGGTAATGGTAACGTAGCGGGTGATTCACTTAATGTGCAGAGCGAAAGCGGCTTTACTTTCGGTGCTGGTTATCTCCTTACCGATAAAGTAGGCCTGGAGCTAAACAGCTCTGAGAAATTTGAGCACGAGCTTAATACGGCATCTGCCGGTGGCGTTGGTAGCATTGACCGCCTGCCTATTAACCTGCTTGTGAATTACTACCCGATGGGTGGCTTAGATTCACGCGTTCAGCCTTATGTAGGTGCTGGTCTCAACTACACGCGCTTCTCTGGCGAGCCGAGCGGCTTCAACGTTGATGAAAGCTATGGTGTGATTGGCCAAGCAGGCGTTGACCTTGCGATCACTCAGAATATTCTGCTTAACGGCTATGTTAGCTATGCTGACGTTAGTGCTGATATCAACGCAAATGGCGCTGGCCAAGTTGGCGAAATTGATATCGAGCCTGTCACTATTGGCGGCGGTGTGACTTACCGCTTCTAAGTTCTATATAGCCTGATTTTATATAGACATAAATTTTATGTGACTTAGGCTCTATGTGGCACCACGTGTCATATAAAGTGTTAGTAAATCATCGCCCGGCCTTGTGCCGGGCGATGTGCATTCTATACATTGATAAGACTTTCTAAACGTTAATAAGATGTTATAAATGTTGGCAACACGCTTTCAGAGCGTTAGATTGTCAAAACCGCTTTCCGTCACCGCCACATTATCCTCAATGCGAATACCGCCACAGGGCGAGAGTTGGTCTACCAGTGGCCAGTTAATGGGTAGTGAAGAGTTACGCAGCGGGTCAAGCAGCATGTCGATAAAATACAGGCCTGGCTCGATGGTAACCACCATGCCGGGGCGCAGCGTGCGCGTTAAGCGCAGAGCCGGGTGGTTTTCGGGCGCTGGCGCTGGTGTTCCGTCGGGGTGGCGTAATCCGGCTACATCGTGCACCTGAAGACCCAGCGAATGGCCTAGCCCGTGAGGGCAGAATGCTCGTGTGACGCCTTCAGCAACGGCTTGCTCGGCAGTGCCCTTGAAGAGTTCGTGGGCGATGAGTATTTCAGCTAAGTGATGATGCATTTGCTCGTGGAGCGCCACAAAGCTAACGCCGGGCGCTACGCCTTTGACTAACTCATCTTTTAAGCCATGCATTGCCGTGACTAGCTCGCCAAAGGCCGCGGGTGCATCGGGGCCGGCGTATGCACGGGTAATATCCGCGCAGTAGCCACGAAAGCGTCTGCCTGCATCCACCAATAAACTATAGCGTTGTTTAGGTGCTTTGAGATCGTAATGCTGGTAGTGCAGAACACCGGCATGTTGATTTAAACCAATAATGTTCTGGTAAGGGACGCTTGATTCCCGCTGACGACTCGCCGCTAAGTAAGCCAACTGAATATCCAACTCACCTGAGGCGCCAATAAAGGCGGCCTGTGCGGCTTGATGCCCCGCTATGGCTACACGGTTTGCTTCGCGCAGACAGGCAATTTCATACCGCGTTTTGAATAGTCGCAGCTCATCCAGGGCCTGGACGATTTTTGTTGGCTGGCGTTCGGCGTTTAACGATTGCAGGGTGCTAGCGGGGAGGCGTTCAATATCACCAATAATGGCAGCTTTGCCAGCCAGTGGCGGGGCAACTTTATCGCCGCATAAATGAATATCGAATTCGGCAACCCAGGGCTCTTCAGGCAGATGCGTGGGCAGGTGCCAAAAGTCAGCCGGGGCATAAAGATAAAGCTGGGGTCGTTTTTCGGGTTGAATAATCAGCCAGCTATGCTGAACGTCAGCTAGGCCCACCCAGTGCATAAAATGGCCGTAGGTTTGAAACGAGGCAGCGTGGTCATCTGCAAAATGGTCGCTAGCGTGACCGCTGTAAATGGCCAGGCTATCCAATTGATGCTCGGCCAGTATTGTCGCGTAAGCATTTTGCAGATGTATTAAATGTTCGCGCTGCAGATTAAATAGAGTCGTTGACATGCAAGCAGTGCCCTTTCTCAAGTAAGTTTTCTCAAAGACGGCATCATTACGCGCGGGGCGGTGCGAGCTCGCTCCAGAACCCGTCAAGTTCAGCGTGGTGATGGCTTTTATGCCGATATAGGCGCAGTTCCATAGGCACATCCCAGCGACTGTCGCTCGCTCGCACCAGGGTCCCTTGAGTAAGCTCTAACGCTACGTTGCGCTCAGGTAGCCAGCTCATGCCGTAGCCCAATAGCACCAGCTCTTTTATGCCCGCGGCGTAAAGGTTTTCACTCTGCGCGGTTAAATAGGTGCTCTGTGGCAACCTGGCCAAATGTGCTTTAACCGCAGACCCAAGCAGCCCGCGCTTAGGGTAAGCCAGCCAGGGCGCCGGCTGGTCACGTGAGCCAGGCAGCAGCGCGCAGGGGGCTCCTTCGGCATTTAACCCCGTCACTGGAATCAGCCTTTCGTGGCCGATGACTCGGTAGTTGCAGGCGCTAGTATCAATATCAAGGTCGCAGCGCCCAATCGGCCAGTAGCAAATAGCAAGGTCACACTCGGCGCGTGCTAAGGCTTGAAAGTAGTCGCTGGCCGCCCAGCCCGTCGCGCGCAGATAGGGCTGCACGCGATCCTGCCACCCCGTAGACGCTAGCCATTCAGGCAGAAAATGGGGCAGCAGGCTCTGTGGTGCCGCGACCATAATACGCCGCTGCTGGCCGGCATTGATTTCGCGTACACGCACACGGGTTAGCCGCACGCGCTCGGTTACCTGCTCACACAGGGTTAAAAACTCCTCCCCGGCGGGGGTGAGCGAAAGCGGCAGCGTTTGACGGTTAATCAGCGTTACGCCCATCTCCTCCTCAAGTAATTTAATACGGCGGGAGAAGGTGGGCTGCGTAACGTGCTGATCATCTGCTGCGCGTGAGAAGTGCCGAGTTCTGGCCAGGGCAATAAAATCTTCTAGCCAGCGAATTTCCATGCTTTACCTCTCCATGCCTTTCTTCGCTGGATGTATGCCGCCCATTTCATAGGCGCCCCTCTTCAACAGCGTGGCACGCTACGCGCGTTCCGTCATCCTGGGTTTGCAACAGGGGGATTTCTTGCTTACAGCGCGCGTTAACATACGGGCAGCGGCCATGAAATACGCATCCGCTGGGTAAGTTCACCGGGGTGGGCACTTCACCGGTTAAGCGAATGTGCTGCGGGCGATCATCTTTCAGGCGCGGAATGGCTGAGAGTAGCGCCTGGGTGTAGGGATGCCGTGGTTTTTCAAACAGCGTCGCCGTGGTGGCTATCTCGCAGACCGTGCCTAGGTACATCACCGCCACACGGGTGCCAAAGTGTTCGACGACCGCAAGGTCGTGGGTAATGAAGAGATAGGTGAGATTGCGCTCTTGCTGAGCTTCCATCAGCAGGTTAAGCACCTGGGCCTGGATGGAAACATCGAGTGCGGAAATAGGCTCATCAGCCACGATAAACTCAGGGTCAACGGCCAAGGCGCGCGCGATAGCGATACGTTGGCGCTGACCACCGGAGAACTCGTGCCCAAAACGTTTGCCCCAGTCTGGGTCAATGCCCACTGAGCGCATTACCTGCTCAACCTTATCGAGAACCTGCGGACGTTTCCAATCAGGATGATGCAGGCGCAGCGGCTCTTCCAACGTTTGCTGAATGGTCATGCGCGGGTTCAGCGACGCGTAGGGGTTCTGGAAAATCATTTGCATACGCTTGCGGTACGGCAACAGCTGGCGCGAGCTTAGATTGTCAATACGCTTGCCGTCGTAGCAAATTTCACCTTCTGACGGTGCCAATAGCCCCATGACCGTACGCGCGACGGTGGACTTGCCGCAGCCTGACTCGCCCACGACACAGAGCGCTTCGCCGCGTTTGATATCTAGATTCACGCCGTTGATCGCATGCACGTATTCTTGGTGGCGAATCAGCTTGCCGCCTTTGAAGCGCAGCTGCTCTAGAAAGTCACCCGAGAGCGAAAAGCGCTTTTTGAGATCGCGAATCTGCAGCAGCGAATCAGCGCTCTGTTCGTTCTGACGTGGGGTAGGAATCGTGGTCGGATTATCCGCTATAGCCTCAGGCTGTGAACTCATGAGGTTTCCTCCTTCAAGCGGCGGTCTTCAAGCATTTCAGCCACCATATGACACGCAACACGGCAGTTGCCTGATTCGACAAATTCGGGCACTTGCTGCGTGCAGGCCGGGCGAGGCTGGCCATCCGCGCGATTGATAAAATCGCAGCGCGGATGAAACGCGCAGCCGCTGGGAAGATTAGAAAGTGACGGCATGCTGCCGCGAATCTGATTGAGCCTTTCGCCGGGCGTTGCCATCTGCGGCAGGGCGTTGATTAAGCCTTGCGTATAGGGATGCTGCGGATCGTTAATAATTTCCCGCGTTGGCCCTTGCTCTATCACGCGACCAGCGTACATGACCAGCATGCGCTGGGTGACCTGGCTGACCACGCCAAGGTCGTGGGTGATCAGGATAAGCCCCACGTTATGCTGTTCGCAGAGTTCCAGCAGCAGGGCCATGATCTCAGCTTGTATCGTCACATCAAGCGCCGTGGTCGGCTCATCGGCGATGATAATGTCTGGATCAAGCAGCAGGGCAATCGCAATAATAATACGCTGGCGCATGCCGCCTGAAAGCTCATGCGGATACTGATCCAAGCGTGTATCCGGTGAGGGGATTTGCACCTGGCGCAGTTTGTCGAGTGCAATCGCGCGGGCATCTTTGGAAGAAATACGGCGGTGGGCTTTTAAACACTCGATCATCTGCTCGCCAATAGACAGCACGGGGTTGAGCGTCATCATTGGATCTTGGAAAATCATCGAGATGCGGTTGCCGCGTACTTTGCGCAGGCCGCGTTCCGACATGCCATTAAGCACCTGGCCGTCAAAATTAACGGTGCCGCCCGCAATAAAGCCCGGTTTAGCAATTAAGTTGAGCAGCGAAAACGCAGCGACCGACTTGCCCGCGCCGGATTCACCGACAATGCCCAGGCGCTCGCCGCGCTCAAGGCTGAAATTAATATCCCGCAAGGCATGTACGTCGCCCTGGCGAAGCGCGAAGCGAACATCGAGGTTGTTGACTTCAAGTAGTGCCATGGTGTCCTCAGCCTTTATAGAGTCGTGGGTTCATGACATCACGCAGCCAATCGCCGAGTAGATTGATCGACAGCACCAGTACAACGAGCACCAGGCCCGGAATCAGGGTGATCCACCAGGAGCCCGACTGAATGTAGTCAAAGCCAGATTTGATCAGTGATCCTAGCGATGGGTGCGTTTCCGGCATTCCCAGCCCCAAAAACGACAGCGCCGCTTCAGAGATAATCGCGTTGGCAATCTGGACTGTTGAGATAACAAAGATAGGCGACATAGTGTTGGGCAGTACATGGCGAAACATAATTCGCTTGCTGCGCAGGCCCATGACGCGAGCGGCGTCCACATACTCTTTGTTTTTCTCTGCTAGTACAGAGGCCCTTACTGTGCGGGCATACTGTGGCCACTCGGCTAGGCCGATAATTAAAATCAGCATCATCACCGCGTATTGGCTATAGAACGCGCTGCCCATCGTCGCCTTGACCACGGCACCGACCACGATGGCGACCATTAAGGTCGAAAACGATAGTTGAATGTCGGCAAGGCGCATCAGCAGAGTATCGACTCGGCCGCCAAGGTAGCCCGCCATCAAGCCAAAGGTGATACCAATCAGGGCTTGCAGAATCACGGCGCCAAAACCGATCAGTAAAGAGACGCGTGTGCCATAAAGTACAATCGACCAAAGGTCGCGACCCTGGGCATCGGTGCCCAGGGCAAAACGGTCGTCTGCGCCGTCAATCCAGAAGGGCGGCATTTCTGAAGCCATGATGTCGATCTGAGCCAGGTTATAAGGATCAGTCGGCGCCAATAGCGGCGCGGCAAAAGCGGCAACTACCATGCAGATAAACACGGCTAGGCATAGCTGCGCCGTGCGGTCGCGTTTAAAGCTGTACCATAAATAAGAGTCGCGTAGACGCTCCCAGCGGCCGGGGGGGGAGGACTTAGTCGATGAAGACTGGGCCGGTGATGATTTAGTGGTCATTGTCATGCGGGCTTCCCTGTCAGTTTAACAGTGGGATTCACGAAGCCGTAAATCAAATCCACGATGGTGTTGGTGATCACAAATATGACGCCGACAATCATCAGGTAGGTCACAATCAGCGGAATATCGGCACGATTAATAGCGTCTAAAAACATCAGACCCATGCCCGGCCATTGGAAAACGGTCTCTGTCAGAATGGTATAAGCCACCATGGTGCCGATTTGCACGCCGCCAACGGTAATAACGGGCAGCATGGTGTTCTTTAACGCGTGAACGAAGTAGACGCGGCGCATAGAAATGCCCTTAGCGCGCGCATACTTAACGTACTCTGACTGGAGTACTTCCATCATTTCAGCGCGGATCAAACGAATGAACAGCGGCAGCATGATAGAGGCCAGTGAAACGGCGGGGAGTACCAAATGCTGCAGGCCATTCCAGGTGGCTAAGTTGGTGTCCCAATTGCCTACGACATTGACCAAGTCATAGCCGCGGCCAAAGGAGGGCATGTTGCCTTCAGTGGAAAAGAAGTTGTTAAGCCATGCGCCCCAGCCCGTGCTTTCTGGAAACAGGGTGACGGTAACGCCAATGGCAAAAATCTGAATAAGGACGATCGCGGTAAGAAACACCGGTATCGAAATGCCGATAATCGAGACGCCCATGAACAGACGTGAAATCGGTGAGCGGGGCTTTATCGCGCTGTAAACGCCAATGGGCACCGAGAACAGCATGATAATTAGCGTGGCTGCAAACACCAGCTCTAACGTGGCCGGTAAGTGGCGGCCAATGACCTGCAGTGCAGGCTCACGGTAAAAGTACGAATCGCCAAAATCGCCTTGCACTGCGTTTTTGGCGAATCGCACGTACTGCACCAGGAAGGAGTCGTTTAGGCCTAAGCGCTCGCGAATAGCCTCTCGCTCGCTTTCAGGTACCGACTGGCCCACCATTTGTTGTACGGGGTCACCCAGGTTGTCCTGAATGGCGAAGGCCAGCACGCTGATGACAAACATCACCAAAACCGCGTGCATCAGCCGCTTGATTAGAAAGGCAATCATGGCGTACGCCACCTATATAATGGGTTCAACAAAGGGGGTTGGGACACGTTATGCAACATTATTGACCGCCAATTAAGAGGCTTCGCTCCTTAAACGCTTAAGGAGCGAAGCATTCTCGCGATTAGCTTTTTTGCAATTAACGCTGCAGTGACTTGCTTAACGCAGTGTCACTAACTCGCGATTGATTGATTAATCATCGCTGCGATTAATGACCAGGTCACCTAGGTAAGGGAAGTCAATGGCGTTGACCACTGGCTCAATGTCGATGCCTTCTGCGGCGGCGTAGGCAAGATCCTGCCAATGCAGCATGATGAAACCGGCATCTTCATACAGCATGGCCTCAGCTTCGCGGAGCATTTCATTGCGTTTTTCTAGGTCGATTTCGCTGTCAGCCGCGGTGACCAATGCATCGATTTCTTCGTTGCAATAGTTGCCGTAGTTGTATTGGCCAACGCCAGATTCATCATCAATGCAGAAGGAGAGGTACTGGAAGAAGTTAGCGGTGTCTTCGGTATCCGAGTGCCAGCCAAGCATCGCCATATCTGATTCGCGCGTATCGTACTCCGGCCAATACTGGGCAAGCGGCATGGTGCGCAGGTTAACGTTAATATTAATTTGCGCCAGCATGTTGGATACCGCTTGAGCGATCTGAGCATCGTTCACATAGCGGTTGTTAGGCGCGATCATTTCAACGCTGAAGCCATCTTCATAGCCCGCTTCGGCCATTAGCTCTTTGGCACGTTCAATGTCATAGCGCGGCACTAAATCCGGATTGTGACCTGAGTAGCCCATCGGTGAGAACTGGCCGGCCGGGGTGGCGAAGCCGCGCATCAAACGATCGGCAATACCTTCCTGATTAATAGCTAAATCAACGGCTTGACGGACACGAACGTCCTGGAAGGCTTCCACACGCTCTTCGTTCATTTGGAAACCAATAATGCGTGTACCGTCAATCTCAACCAAATCAACGCCGTTAGCTTCCCGCACGCGATCTAAGTCGTTGGGCGGTACGGCATCAATGAAGTCGACACCGCCTGAAAGCAGGGCAGCAACGCGCGAGGCATTTTCAGCAATAGGGGTTAACACGATGCTTGAAACGTTGCCTTCGCTTTCAGTGTCCCAGTAGTCGTCAAAGCGCTCAAAATCAACCCGTACGCCCTGGCGGCGATCGGTAACAATGAACGGGCCTGTGCCGGATATGTTGCGTGACGCGAAGGAGTTACCGGCTTTAACTATTTCAGCTTTGTCTTTGCCATCGTCGGTTTCACCGCTGTAGTACTCGCTATCCATTGGGAATATATAGGTGGCAAGGTTAAGCAGCAGCGGGTAAGGCTCGGTAGTAACGATCTCAACGGTATAGTCGTCAATGGCTTCGGCGCTCGCTACCGGCTCAAAAATGGCGCGGTAGTCCGGGCTTTCTTTTAAACGCTCAATGGTCCAAACCACGTCTTTAGCAGTGAAGGGGTTCCCCGAGTGGAAGGTGACGCCTTCACGCAACGTCATGCGCATGGTGGTGTCGTCAACCTGTTCCCACTCACTGGCTAGGCGAGGCTCGAATTGAAAGTCTTTCGTCCAGCGTACAAGTGGATCAAAAGTCAGATGTGAGAGGCGCAGCATGCCGCCAGACAATTGCTCATGGATATCGAGGGTTTCAGGATCAGCAGAGTAGCCAATACGCAGCGTTTCAGCGCTAGCCGTCATCGGCAGCAGCGTCGTACCGGCAACCACTGCACCGATAACAGAGGCTAGCAGAGTCTTCTTGAACGTCATATTCGTTCCCTTTATTCATTGTTTATTATTAATCTTACTGATGTTTTCTTGTATCAATCGATACGCTAAGTTCAGAAAACACCAGTAAAACAGACACGGTCAGCTCGTAAGCTATGCTAACAACATAGTGAATACCCATAGCCTCATACAATCGAAATAATGACACGCATCATTCGTCTACTAAATGACAGCGCTAAGAACAGCGTACAATCGCCTACTGACTTGGCAAAAGTATTGTACGTAAAATAGCGCATACATCAGGGAGGGACTCTCCATGTGGAAACAAATTGGCATCGCCGTAATAGCCGGGTGGTTACCCGTCGGTAGCTTGGCCTCTGATCAATCGCCGCATCAGTCACCGGACATTGCAGGAACGCTTGAGGGCGATTCACAAGAATGGTTTGTATTAAGCCAAGGTGATGACTCAAATGCCTCGTTCGTCGAATTTGGTGACGACATTAACATCGAGATCACCGGTTTTATCGACCCTGAGCGCTGGGATGCGCAAGAGGCGCTGTCTATTAGCCTAACCGTGCGTGATGGTCAGCTGATGAGAGCCGACGTTCTTCAGCTTATTGGCACATCGACGTCTCCGCCTTTATATACTTCTGACGGCGGTGACGTGACGGTCTCTCTGACGCACTACGAGCGCGATGGCCAAGCCTTGCATGTAGCGGGCACCATCCAAGGGATGCTGGCGCTTCAAGTTCAGTTAGGTGATCCGCCTGATCCGAACGAAAGCATTGATATTGATGTAACGTTTGATATCGAGGCGCAGAAAATAGAGTTTTAAATCTAAGGCCCAGCGTCGCCGGGCCTACTTGTGTCGCTTAGCCGAACTGCTGATGCAGCCAGCTATTAATAGTATCTGACTCGTACATCCATTCCTCACGCCCATCGTCATGAGTGATCTTTAAACACGGCACTTTACTTTGGCCGCCGCCTTCGAAGAGCGCCTGCTTGTGAGCGGGGTCAAGCTGAGTGTCGCGTAGCTCGATATTCAATCCCAGGCGCGCAATCTCTTTACGTACTTTTATGCAAAAAGGGCAGGTGCGAAATTGATACAGTGCAAGGCCCTGGCACGCTAGATCAACGCGAGCCTGATCTTCAGGGGTGCGCTCAATTGACGTCGGCGTAGTGAGCTTTTCCGACATGATCATGACGGGGGCGAGTACGACGCGAAGACCACGGAAAAAGTAGCGAATAAGAATGCGCATATAGGGCTCCTTGGCTGATAACAGCGTGGCAAGTGGGTCAATAAATTGGCGATAAAACGCATAAAGAGTGGCCGCATCCTGCAACAACTGAAGAGATTTGTCACTTGAAGAGGTTTGCCTGGCGTTAATCGCGGTTTATAGCGATGAGGTGATGAGCAAATTGCACCAGCATGCTAGGCTATTTAGCTATTTTTACGCCTATTTTGACTGTTTTGTAATGCATTTATGGGCAGTTAACTAGTTGGAATCATTTATTGGCGATTAACGGGGCGAGAGGCATGCACCTTCATATTATTGGTATCTGCGGCACCTTTATGGGCAGCCTAGCGCTACTGGCGCGCGAGTTGGGTCATCAAGTTAGCGGCTCTGATAAGAATGTTTATCCGCCCATGAGTACTCAGTTGACTGATGCTGGGATTACCTTGATGGAGGGCTATGCAGCAGAGCATTTATCGCCAGCTCCCGATCTTGTCATCGTAGGTAATGCGCTATCACGCGGTAATACAGAGGTCGAAGCACTACTCAATAGCGGCTTGCCGTATACCTCGGGTGCGCAATGGTTAGCGGAGCACGTTCTGCCAGGACGGCGCGTTATTGCCGTTGCCGGCACCCATGGCAAGACCACGACGGCGAGCATTGTTGCGTGGCTGTTAGAAAGTGCCGGTTTAGCGCCGGGCTTCTTAATTGGCGGCGTGCCGCGCAACTTTGGCGTATCGGCACGGCTAGGCGATCCACGGGCGCCGTTTGTGGTCGAGGCCGATGAATATGACACGGCCTTCTTCGATAAGCGATCCAAGTTTGTTCACTATCGCCCGAACATCGCAATTCTCAATAATCTTGAATTTGATCATGCCGATATCTTTCCCGATTTGGCTGCCATTGAGCGCCAGTTCCATCACTTGATTCGTACCGTGCCCAGTCAGGGCCATTTGCTGGTTGCCGACGAGCAGCCCGCCCTTGACCGCGTTTTGGAGCAGGGTGTCTGGACGCCGGTCGAGCGCTTTGGCGATCAAGATAATAGCCAGTGGCAGCTGCGCCTGGAACGTGCTGATGCCAGCCGCTTTCAGGTCATCCATTGTGCGGATGAGCATGGCCAGGATGAAGACGCTGTCGTTGAGTGGCCGCTAACGGGAGAACATAACGCGCGTAATGCGCTTGCCGCGCTAGCAGCTGCGCACCTGTGCGGGGTTGATTTAGCCCGGGGTTGCGCCGCGTTGGCGCGCTTTGAAACGCCCAAGCGGCGCCAGGAAGTGCGCGGTGAAATCAATGGCATTCAGGTGATTGACGACTTTGCCCATCACCCTACGGCGATTGCCGCGACGCTCAAAGGGCTACGCGCCGCCACTACCAAAGGACGCTTACTGGCGGTTATTGAGCCACGCTCAAACACCATGCGCCTAGGCGCGCTACGCGAGCGTTTGCTTGAAAGCGTTGCTGACGCTGATGCTGTGTTTTGGTTTCAACCGAGCGGGCTGGACTGGTCGATGGAGAAGCTTGTCGCCGAACAAGATGGCCGTGGGCAGCTATTTAGCCAGATTACGGCGCTAGTAGAGGCCGTGATTAGTCAGGCGTCACCGCTAGATCGCGTTGTGGTTATGTCCAACGGTGGTTTTGAAGGTGTTCATGAGCGCCTGCTTGCCGCGCTAACAGTCGCCAAGGAGAGTCAAGCGTGACAAACACAAGCAGTATATCGTTCAAAAAGCCTATCACTGTGGCGCTGACGGGGGCTTCGGGAGCGCAATACGGTTTACGCCTGATTGATGTATTGGTCGCCGCCGGGCATGAAGTGTGGGTCATGGTGTCAAAAGCAGCCCACATGGTGATCGCAACTGAAACGTCTTTTTCACTCCCCGCGCAGCCACAGCGGTTAGTGGAAGCGCTAACTGAACGCAGTGGCGCGCAGGCTGGGCAAATTCGCTGCTTTGGGCGTGAAGACTGGATGGCACCCGTGGCATCAGGGTCAGGCGCGCCCTCGGCCATGGTCGTTTGCCCGTGCTCTACTGGGTCGCTGTCAGCTATCGCAACCGGGGCCAGCAATAACCTGATTGAGCGAGCGGCGGATGTCGCCATTAAAGAGCGTCGCACGCTGGTGCTGGTGCCGCGCGAAAGCCCGCTGTCGCCTATTCATCTTGAGCACATGCTGGCGTTGAGCCGCCTGGGGGTGGTCATTTTGCCTGCTGCGCCAGGATTTTATCATCGCCCTCAAAGCATTGATGATCTTATTGATTTTATCGTAGCGCGTATTCTTAACCAGCTGGGCATTGAACATACGCTGGTCCCTCGCTGGGGCGAAGCGGGCAGTGCGGCGACTCCTCCTTCTGCACAGGAAGATTGATAGATGATGTCTTGGGCGACACTTTCAGTTTTTGTGCCAACGTTTCTATTTGTTTCACTAACGCCAGGGATGTGCATGACGCTCGCCATGGTGCTTGGGATGACCCAGGGCGTTAAGCGGACGCTATGGATGATGATCGGGGAGCTGGTGGGCGTGGGCTTAGTTGCCGCCGCCGCCGGTGCGGGCGTTGCCGCGCTCATGCTGCGTCAGCCTGAATTATTTGTGCTGTTTAAATGGGTGGGTGGCGCTTATCTCGTTTATTTAGGCATCATGATGTGGCGCTCGCGCGGGCGTATGGCGATCCCTAGCGAGCTAAATGCTGGGCCACCGGCCAGCCGTCTTCAGTTGGCTATGCAAGGCTTTGTCACGGCCGTCGCCAATCCCAAAGGCTGGGCCTTTTTTATGGTGTTACTGCCGCCATTTCTGGACGGTGAGCGCCCCCTTTTAGGTCAGCTCAGTCTTCTGATCGCAGTGATTTTGACTATCGAGTTTGCGAGCATGCTGGTCTATGCCACCGGCGGCAAAACGTTGCGCAATGTGCTGGGAAAAAGCGGCAACGTGCGTTTGCTAAATCGCATAGCCGGTACGCTGATGATTGGCGTGGGACTATGGCTGGCGTTAGGTTAGCTAATAGTTAGCCGCTAAACCGGCGGCAGCAGTCCTACGCGGGCGCTGATAAGCACTAATGATGCGATGCATAGCAGCAGCCATGGGCAGGGACGTAAACTAGCTCGCGGCTGCTGCTGCCAGTGAAGCAACGTCAGTGCACACACCACTAAGCCTAATAATGCCCCGCCAACAAGATCGCTAAACCAGTGTACGCCAATCACCAGCCGTGAAAGCGCCATTGGCAGCGCAAAAGAAAGCGCTACCCAGTAAGCCCAAAAACGCTTTTGTCGCGGCAGTTCGGCAGCAATGAAAGCGGCCGCCAGGCCTAATAGCACCACGGTCGTTGACGTGTGGGCACTGGGGTAAGAAAACGAGCCAATGAGGTAGTCAGGCGTGCCTGGGCGAGGGCGAGCAAACAGCTCCTTAATCAATGTGTTAAGGAGTGCTACGCCACCTAATGCGCCACACCAATGTAACAGAGCATCCCATCTGTGGCGTACCAGCATCCAAATTGCCCAGGGCAGCGTTAATGCGATAATGCCGTAGGTATCGCCGATTCGAGCAAAAATATTCGCGATCATGTAGGTAGGATCGCTATGCAGCCAAACGAACATGCGCTGAACGAGTAAATCCATTTCCAGCGGGCCGTGATGATTGATAACCAGCAACGTCCAGCCAGACAAACTACCTAGCGCGATCACTAGTAACAGTAATGACGCTAACGGGACATCGCCCGTTTGGCTCATCGCGAGCCACGGGCGTCGTAAGAGTGGGATACGACGAATGCTTCCGGCAATGGTGCGATAAAGCCGACCGTGGCGCGACGCCTGGTGCCGGCCCCAGGAGAAAATAATCGCTAATACAATAATAATAAACGCAAGTATCAATAAGCCTGCTTCTAAGCCGGGCGGTAGATTTAGATGGTGCTGCCAAGTGCGGCCAAGCAAGTAGCCGGGCAGTATATAGGCGGGCGCCCAAAGCGCTGCCGAGGTTATGTTAGCCCATATGAACGTGCGCGGCGGCATACGCATCATGCCCGCTACTAGTGGGATAATAGGCCTTACTGGCCCCACAAAACGGCCAATAAAAACGGAAGACACGCCATAGCGCTCAAAAAAACGCGTCCCCCGGTCTAGCCATTCAGGATGCTGTGACAGTGGCCAGCGCTGGATCACCTGCTCGCGATGCCTAAAGCCCAGTGAAAAGCTAATGCCATCGCCTAAAATGGCGCCGATAAAGGCTGCACCTATCAACCATGCAAGAGCAATATCCTGATGGCCTGCTAATGAAGCCATCGTGGTTATTAACATAACGCCGGGTACGAGCAGGCCCACTAGCGCCAGAGACTCGACAAGCGCAATAACCACTACTAAGCAAAGTAACAGCGGTGGGGATAGCGTTAATGACTGTAGCGTATCAGCGAAGGACACAAGCCTCTCCAGCTAAATTTATGAATAATAAGTCAATGGAGGCTAAGCGTGCGCGAGGGCAGCGCCGCGTGCATCTAGGCGGTTTAAGTAGCGTTCAAAACTTTCTGTACGAGCAGGCATACAGGCGGCAATACGCACTTCAAGTTGACCCGTTTCGACCAAGACACACTGTGAAAGTGCCCGCTGCAAGCGTTCGCGCACCAATAACGCACCGCTTTCGCTGGTATCGGGCAGCACAAGCCAGAAAGTAGCATTGCTGGTACGTCCCAGCACATCATGGTCGCGACAGCGGCTGTTAACCTCACTGCACAGGGCGCCTAGCAGTGCTGTTTTGGCGCGATGGCCAAACTGCTCCTCGGCCATGTCTAGCTGGGGAAGATGCAATACTAACAGGGCTAACGGCTTATTGAGCATCTCTGCGCGCTGGTATTCACTATTCAGGCGCTCTTTAAGCGTATCAATATGATAAGCGTTACAGTCGCTGTCGTTGGGGTCAGTGGCGCGTAGAAGAGCTCGACGGCGGGCATGCTCCCAGCGCGGTAAAGCGAGAAGCAGCGTTAATGCGACGTAGCCCACCACGGTCGAAGATGACCCATTAGCCACGGCGGGCAATAGCCACCATAGCGGCCCTAAAACGATATTGATAAGGATCGCAGCCGACAACGGCAATAGCAAATATGCGGCGATCACAGGCAGGCCTAGCCAAATAGGCGACACCTGCGGCTGATAGTAAAATGCGCCAAGCACCACGGCGTAGACACTGCAGAATAAAATCATGCGGGGTAGGTGGGCCGTTAGCTTTTGCCCCATGTGCATCAAAAGTGCCGATATGAGCAGCAATGATGTAAAGGTAGGAATCAATAGATCACGATATTCTCCCATGGCATAAAGCCATAGCGCATATCCCGCCATCAGCACAATGCTTAAACCGTAGGCTTGCGTCATTAAGCGCCTTGGGATGCGGTGCCGTGTCATGTTGCCTCCCGCGCTATCGATGGCTTGCTCATTTGCGATAGCGTGAGAGTCGCGGCATCGATATCTGCTAATACAAAATGTTCGCTTGTGGTGATATCTGGTAACGCAGTTAGCAGTGTGCGGCGCCGGTGGGCTGTCTCTTGCTCAGAGCGCGCAAGCAGTAACGTGACAAGCGTAGTGCTGTTAATGTAGTAGACGTTTTCGAACACGTGAGTCAGCTGGCACAGTTTTTGTGCAGTGGGCCAAAGCTGGTGGCGTTTCACGTGCAAGATAAATATTTCGGCGTGCGTCCCCTCGCGTTTACAGCGCCGTTGCTCGCGCGGTATATCACGAAGCAGCTGTTCCTCAGCCCATAGGTTTAGACCTGGAATCAAGCGTAAGCGTTGGCGGATGGCCCCGTTCATATCGATAAGCTGCTGTGCTCGCGACAGGGCGATCAAGCTGAGTGTTAGCAGGCTAGCTAATAAAAATATAAATGTGGGGGTGCCCAACTGAGGTGCCACCATTGCGGTGCTGATCAGCGCGGCGCTTAGATTAAAGGCGGCGATCCACATACGTTGCGGTAACATCAGCATGGCAGCCCATGCCCAAATTAAAATGCTGTGCTGCTCTGGTGCTGTGACTATTAACCCCATTAAAAGCATCCCTGGCACTATTTGCCATGGCAACCTTCGTGAGCGGCGGTGGCTAAAGTCGAGCATTAGCGCAGTGATACACAGCCAGCCAATGGAAAGCCAAAGTACTATGCTAGCAACGTTGAATGGGGCGGGTGTCCACAGCGCTAATGCGGCGGCGGCGGCGAATAGATTGGCTCTTAATAGACCGATTTTGTACTTGCTTTGCATGGTGGCTTATTATTCGTCCTGAGTAAGCTGTCGTCCTGAATAACCTGGCGCGCTTAGGCAAATGGGTGAGCGCAGGATGGTAAGCGTACGCTGTATACATTAGCGCCTTAGTCACCCTTAGCATAACGTCCAAAAGGCGTAACATCTTTATCAGCGTGACAAACGGCAATGCGAGCATCCTTGCCGGCCTTGAAGCAGCAGTATTAGTTGACGGCCCTAGCCAGTGTTTAGGGCACTTATAACCGAGTATGCGCGACGACGCGCGGAGACAGCATGAGCGTTTCAACACCGTTCCAAAGCGGGGCCCTTCAATACCTTTCTAGCGGTGATGTGCCCGCCTACATGCAGGCACTGGGGCAGGCGGCTCGGCACGCTGCCAGTGAGCTGCGACGAGCGGATACTGGCTTGAAAAATCGTGCTTTATGCGCCATTGCCGAGCGCTTAAAGGCCGCGCGCGAACGCATTTTAGACGCCAATGCGGCGGATTTACAGCACGGTCGCGAAAACGGCTTAGAGAGCGCGCTGCTGGATCGTTTAGCGCTGGATGATGTGCGTGTAAGTAGCATGATTGAAGGCCTTCATCATGTGGCCGCGTTACCTGACCCAGTGGGTGAAATTGACGATATGCGGTACCGCCCCAGCGGTATTCAGGTGGGTAAAATGCGCGTGCCGCTAGGCGTTATCGGTATTATTTATGAGTCACGTCCTAACGTGACGCTGGAAGCTGCAAGCCTGTGCTTGAAATCGGGCAATGCCTGCATCTTACGCGGCGGGTCTGAGGCTAGTGAATCCAATGCTGCCATCAGTGCCTGTATTCAAGCAGGGCTTGCGGATGTTGGATTGCCCGCCGGAAGCGTGCAGGTGGTGGCAACCACTGATCGCGCGGCCGTCGGTGAAATGATCAGCATGCCCGAGTATGTAGATGTCATTATTCCGCGGGGAGGGAAATCACTTATTGAGCGTATTTCCCGTGAGGCGCGTGTGCCGGTGATCAAACATTTGGACGGCGTATGCCATGTGTACATTGATACAACGGCGGATCCCGCTAAGGCGCTAGCGATTGCCGTCAATGCCAAAACACATCGTTATGGCACCTGTAACACGATGGAAACACTGCTGGTGGATGCGCCGATTGCAGACCTGCTGTTGCCTGAGCTAGCGCGCGCTTATGGCGAGCATAGCGTTGAACTGCGTGGCTGCCAGCGCACGCTGGCGTTACTTCCCCAAGCCATTGCCGCGACAGATGCCGACTGGTCGGCGGAGTATTTAGCGCCCATTCTGGCTATCAAAATCGTGGACGGCATTGATGAAGCCATTGCGCACATTGAGTTTTACGGCTCCCATCATACCGATGCAATTGTCACTCAAGATTACTCGCTCGCACGACGTTTTATGGCGGAAGTTGATTCTAGCTCCGTGATCGTCAATGCATCTACGCGTTTCGCCGACGGTTTTGAGTACGGCTTAGGCGCTGAGATTGGTATTTCAACCGATAAGCTTCATGCCCGCGGCCCAGTAGGATTAGAAGGGCTCACAACGCGTAAGTATGTGGTGTTTGGTGACGGCCAGGTGCGGCAGTGATTGAGTGGAAGAATAAGGGAATGAAATGAGCAGTCATGAGCTTCGTGTCGGCATGCTGGGCGGTACGTTTGACCCTGTTCATCTGGGCCATTTGCGCAGTGCGGTGGAGCTGCACGAGGCGCTGGCGCTTGATCAATTGCATATGATTCCAGCGCAGCAGCCCCCGCTGCGCGGGCGGCCGCAGGTGTCTGCCCAGCAGCGTTTGGCGCTGTTACAGGCAGGTATCGACGACACCCCAGGGATTGTCGCCGATGACCGTGAGCTGCAGCGTGACGGACCTTCCTACAGTGTCGATACGCTGGCCGAGCTGCGCAGCCATTATGGCGAGCAGGCCCGCTTAGTGATGGCCATTGGCTATGATGCCTTCCTGCGACTTGGGCAGTGGCATCAGCCTGAGCGCATATTTGCGCTAGCTCACTTAGTGGTCATCGCGCGGCCGGGCTACAGTGATGCGCTGCCTGCAGCATTAACGGAACTGGTCGAGCAGCGCGGAGTCGATAGCGTAGAAGAATTAATGCACCGCCCCTGTGGGGGATATTTAGGCCTGGAGTTGCCTTCATTGTTGGCAATTTCCGCCACGCGCATTCGCGAGTGTTTATATCAGGGTAAAAGCGTGCGTTATTTGGTGCCGGAGCCCGTTGAACAAGCCATTAAGCACCACGGACTTTATCAGCAGTGAGATATAGCGCTGGCAGTCAGCAAAGAAGCCGTTACAATGGCCGGCTTTATTGACCGGTTACTGAACGAGGTTGTCTTTAGGAGTCATGCACATCGATACATTGAAAAGCCTAGCGGTTGACGCGCTAGAAGAGCTGAAAGCACGTGACATTACGCACTTGGATGTTTCCAAATTAACCGAGGTTACTGACCTCATGCTGATTGCCAGTGGTACATCTACTCGGCATGTGGCGGCTATTGCCCAAAACGTGGTTGAAAAAGCCAAAGCGGCCGGACTTAGGCCTCTGGGTGTTGAGGGTGGCGATAACGCTGACTGGGTGCTTGTCGACCTAGGCGACATCGTGGTGCACGTCATGATGCCCGAAGCGCGTCTTTTATATGACTTAGAGCGCCTGTGGGCTGATTTGCCGAGTGACTCTGGCGCCATTGACGAAACGCTTGAGCGCTTCCGCGAGCGGGCCAATATGTCATGAAGATTCGGCTGTTAGCCGTAGGTAACAAAATGCCCGCCTGGGTAGAAGAAGGCGTGGAAACCTACCGCAAACGGCTGCCGCGAGATTTTTATCTCGAAATTGAAGAAATTGCTCTTGGTCAGCGAGGCAAAAATGCTGATATTGCCAAAGCGCGTGCTCAAGAGGCGCAGCGGATTCGCGATAAGCTGCGCGGTGATGAGTACGTTGTGGCTTTGGAAGTGAAGGGAAAGCCATGGACCACCGAGCAATTAGCCCAAGAAGCCGGCGATTGGCGCATGACCGGGCGCGATATTGTTCTGCTGGTCGGTGGGCCCGATGGCCTTGAGCCTTCGCTTTCGGCGATGGCGGAAAAAGCCTGGTCGCTTTCTCCTTTAACGCTACCTCATCCTTTGGTTCGTATTATGCTGGCTGAGCAGCTCTATCGCGCTTGGACACTGCTAGTGGGCCATCCCTATCACCGCTAAGGATTGAATGGTGGGTAACCTCTGTTCTCGACTGGCGGCGCTCATTATTCGATTTGAGAGTCATTTTTGCCATGCTCAAGCGCCCCAACACGCTTAAAAACTCCGAGCAAGAGCTGCGTATTTTTCGAGTCAGGGCGCTGATCGCTATTTTAGTCGTACTGTTACTTGCCTGCCTATTAACGAGCCGATTGGTCTACTTACAAATCGTTCAACATGATTTGTACAGCACGCGCTCTGAAAATAACCGTGTACGCGTGGAGCCATTGCCGCCTAACCGAGGGTTGATTTACGACCGTAATGGCGTTCTGCTGGCAGAAAATCGTCCAACCTATAATTTAACGTTGGTGCGTGAGCGGGTCGATAATTTAGATGAAACGCTGGCGCTTTTAGTCGACTTACTTGAATTGCCTGAAGAAGAGATTGAGGCATTTAATGTTCGCTCACGCCAGCGCCAGCGACCTTATCAGCCCGCGCTATTGACCAGCGATCTTAGCGAAGAGCAAATTGCGCGCTTGGCGGTTAATCGCCATCGATTGCCTGGCGTGGAAGTGGAAGCTCAGCCGCTGCGTTTTTATCCCAACGCTGAAATCATGGCCCATGCATTGGGCTATGTCGGGCGTATTAACGCTGAAGAAATGGAGACGCTGGATGCCGGCCGCTACGCGGGCACGCATTTTATCGGCAAAACGGGCATTGAACGCTTTTACGAAGAAGAGCTTCACGGCCAAGCGGGCTTGCGTAAAGTAGAAACCAACGCGCGCGGTCGAGTCTTAAGGGAGCTGGGGCGAACCGACCCTGTGCCAGGCGAAAATCTGACCTTAACGTTGGATAAATCGCTTCAAATGCTCGCCTACGAGCTGCTTGATGGCCGCCGCGGCTCCATCGTCGCCATCGCGCCTGCAACGGGCGAGATTCTGGCGATGGTGTCCACGCCGGGGTTTGATAGTAACCAATTTGTTACTGGCATCGATGTGGCTTCTTATCGCGCCCTGCAGGAAGATCTGGATCTGCCTTTGTTTAACCGCGCCATACGCGGCCACTATCCACCCGGCTCTACGATTAAGCCCTTTTTAGCGCTGGCCGGGCTTTCCGAGGGTGTCATTACGCCCGACAGTACGATTAACGACCCTGGTTACTATCAATTGCCAAACGATACGCGCCGCTACCGTAACTGGCTGCGCTGGGGGCACGGGCGGGTAGATTTAGAGCGAGCGTTAGCGGTATCGAATAACACTTACTTCTATACTCTTGCCCATGACCTGGGTATCGATAGCCTGCATGACCGAATGAGTAACTTTGGCTTCGGTCAGCGCGTAGCGTACGACGTTCAGGGCGAAAGCGGCGCTTTGATGCCCTCACGGGATTGGAAGCGTGGGCGCTTTAACCAGCCCTGGTACCCGGGTGAAACGCTGTCGGTCGGTATCGGTCAGGGGTACTGGCAGGTGACGCCTTTGCAGCTTGCCAGCGCCACCGCGACGCTGGCCAACCGTGGCCACTGGGTGCGACCACGGCTAGCGCGCAAAATTGGCGATACGCCTGTTCCCCAAGATCTTCCGGGTACCTTGGATGATATTACGTTGGCTAATGATAGCTGGTGGGATCGCGTTTTCAGCGGTATGGAAAAAGTGTTAAGCGGTAGCGAAGGAACCGCTCGCCGCACCGGGGTGGGGCTTGAGTATCGCATGGGCGGTAAGTCAGGTACCGCGCAAGTATTTTCGCTAGGCCAGGACCAGCGCTACAACGCAGATGAGTTAGCAGAGCGGCTACGTGACCACGCGCTATTTGTGGGGTTTGCACCGCTAGATGATCCGCAAATTGCAGTTTCCGTTATTGTTGAGAATGCCGGCGGCGGTAGTACGCATGCTGCCCACCTGGCGCGGGCAATGACCGATGCTTGGCTGCTAGAGGACGACGCACCTGACGTGGAAGAAGTACGCGAAGCGCTAGCGGACGATAATGCCAATGTGGAGGGAAACTAAGCCATGCCGTGGCATTTTATAACTCGATCAATGCGTGGCTACCCCGTCCGTCCGCCGGATAGCGGGATTTCACGGCGTAAAAGTATCTGGGAACGAATCCATCTCGACCCCTGGCTGCTGGGGCTGCTGCTCGTCCTGATGGGCGGTGGTTTAGTGGTTCTTTACAGCGCTTCTGGCCAGTCTATTGATTCAGTCATTGCGCAAGGCGTGCGTTTTTGCCTAGCGCTGACGGTGATGGTGATTATTGCGCAGTTCTCTCCGTCGACCTTTCTACGCTGGGCGCCGCTTGGCTACGGGGTCGGTGTGGCAATGCTATTGGCGGTTGATTTAGTTGGCGATGTGGGGATGGGGGCCAAACGTTGGCTGGAAATTCCCGGCGTGATTCGTTTTCAGCCCTCAGAGATGATGAAGCTAGCGGCCCCCTTGATGGTGGCAGCCTACCTGAATCGCTGTGAGCTACCGCCGCGCCTTCGCGATATCATCGTATGTGGTGTGATTATTGGGGTGCCGGTAGTGCTTACGGCAATCCAGCCAGACCTGGGAACCTCGCTATTAGTCGCCAGCGCGGCGCTTATTGTGGTGCTGCTAGCAGGTCTGTCATGGCGGTTAATAGGATTTATTACGGCGCTGGGCGCTGCAGGCGTTCCGGTGCTGTGGGCGAATATGCATAATTACCAGCGTCAGCGGGTGCTGACATTCTTAAACCCTGAAAGCGACCCGCTAGGCTCTGGTTGGAATATTATTCAATCCACGACTGCCATTGGCAGCGGTGGGGTATGGGGCAAGGGGTGGCTTCAAGGCACTCAGTCGCAGCTAGAGTTTTTACCCGAGCGGCATACGGATTTCATCATTGCCGTACTAGGCGAAGAGTTTGGTTTGGTGGGAATGTTAGTGCTGCTGTGTCTGTATCTGCTGATCGTGAGCCGCGGTTTATGGATGGCAACTTCGGCTCAGGACACCTTTGGTCGCCTGGTCGCAGGCAGCATCATACTGACGTTTTTTATCTATGTGTTTGTCAACATGGGCATGGTGAGCGGAATTCTGCCCGTGGTAGGCGTGCCGCTACCGCTGGTGAGTTATGGTGGTACCTCAAGCGTGACCTTGTTAGCGGGTTTCGGTATTCTCATGTCTATACATGCCCACCGTCGGCTGCTGTCGCGCTAAAGATAATGTGCAGGTCTCCACTTGTGCTGTTCGCGCGCGCTTTGCTCGGGAATGGAGGCCTCAGGAATGAAAGGTTCAGGAGTAGAAAAATGAACGGAATTCACGGCAAGACGAGCCGCTATTTTTTAGCAGCACTGATGTGCTGGGTGACGCCCGCGGCGTTAGCCGATGAGCTTACGCAGGCTTCTCAACAGCAGGTTGCTCCGCAGTACAATGCCGATAGTCAAGCGCTGGTCGATGAACTCGTCGCAGACGGCATGCCAGAAGCGTGGGTGACGGAAGCGCTCGGCCAAGCGAGCTACACGCAAAGCGTGCTAGATGCCATGGAAGGGGCGGCGGAGCGTCGCCTGCGCTGGTACGAGTACCGCAATATTTTTATGACCGAGCAGCGGATTCAAGAGGGCGCTGAATTTATTGAAGCCCATGCTGATACCTTAGCGCGTGCCGAAAGCACCTACGGCGTTCCCGCTGAAGTTATCACCGCCATTATCGGCGTTGAAACTTATTACGGGCGCCATAAAGGTCAGCACCGCGTGCTAGATTCGCTTACGACGCTGGCGTTTTATCACCCCACAAGGGGGGCATTTTTTCGTGGAGAGCTGGCCGCCTTCTTACGCATAGCGTATGAGCAGCATGTTGATCCCGCTGAGTTACAGGGGTCTTACGCGGGGGCTATGGGCTATCCGCAGTTTATTCCTACTAGTTATCAAGCCTACGCCGTTGATTTTGATGGTGATGGAATCCGTGATCTTTGGGAGAATCCGGTCGATGCTATAGGCAGCGTCGCTAACTACTTCGCCGTACATGGCTGGAAGCAGGACGCGCCTATCTATCACTTGGCCAGTGGCCCCGACGTATTGCCCGTCGAGCTACTGGATGAACTCTCGTTCAACCAAACCTCAGCGCCTACGGTGAGTGTTGCAGAGCTCTCCGCTCACGGCATCGAGCCTAACGCGCCGTTAGACAGCGACTTGCCGGTGATACCGCTGGCCCTTGAGTTCGCTGATGGTGAAACGCACTACCGGCTTGGCGAGTATAATTTTTATGTTATTACCCGCTATAACCATAGTCACCTGTATGCAATGGCCGTGGCTGAGCTATCAGAAGCGATTGCTGAGCGATATGAGGACGAGGAATGAAGGCTCATTTATCAGCGTTACGATTAGCGAAAACGCAGCTAACAGTGCCTTTACGGGCGGGCGGCTTGCTCGCCATACTGGCAATGGTTGGCGGCTGCGCGAGTAACAACGTTCAGCGCACTGATACGCCCAGCTCCGCCAATCAAGCTGCTGCTACGGCGCCAGCGCCAACGGCTGTCAACACGGCGGGAGGGCGCTATGCGTTAACGGGCGATGCTTATCCGATTGAACCGCCGGATGTTACCAAAGTACCTGATGCAGAGCCGCGTATTGAGCAGCCCTCAGCGGGTGGCAACCGTTCCACCTATGAAGTGTGGGGGAAAACGTACCATGTGTTGCCCGATGCGACAGGCTATGAAAGACGCGGTACGGCGTCGTGGTATGGTGAAAAATTTCATGGCTATGCCACCTCAAACGGAGAGATCTACGACATGTATAAAATGTCGGCAGCTCACCGTTCTTTGCCATTGCCTACCTATGCGCGCGTAACAAGCCTCGATAGCGGCCAGTCGATTATTGTCAGGGTCAACGACCGTGGCCCGTTCCACAGTGATCGTGAAATCGATCTTTCTTACGCGGCAGCGGCTCGGCTAGGGTTTCTCGATAATGGTACGGGGCCTGTAAAAGTTGAGGCTATTGATTCCGAGCGCTGGGTCGCTGAACGTGGTGGTTCAGCCCCAGTACGTGCTCAAGCCGTGAGCCAGGTGCCCGCGACTCGTCCTTCACCTAGCGTTGCTATGCAGCACGCTGCGCCCGTGCCAGCCGCTCCTGTGCAAGCAACTGTTGCTCAAGCGCCTGTTGCTCAAGCACCTGCGGCCGTCGGTGCTAGCAGTGATGCTATGTATCTACAGATTGCCGCATTAGGTAGTCCTGAAGGTGCACAGCAGTTACAGCAACGATTGGAGGGTGAACAACCGCACTCAGTGCGTATAATGAACGACGCGGATATGTATCGTGTGCAGGTAGGGCCTATTGCACCTGCGCAAGAATCTCAAGCACGTGAAGCGTTACGTCAAGCGGGCTTCCCTCAGGTGTTTGTTGTGCGATAATTAATTGCCTATCTATTTCTGGCGGCGCGACTTACGCGCCGCTGTTTTTTTCCAAGTAAGCTTTCAAGTAAGTGAGACTGACGTTATGAACGTGTTTACATCCATTGGCCGCTCTGCACGGCTGTGCCTTTTTGCTGCCATGGCGACTGTTACTTTGCCTGCCGCTGCCCAGGTCATTCCTCAGCCGCAAACAATTATTCCGGCGGCACCACAGCTAGCGGCAAGTTCGTGGATACTCATGGATGCCAATAGCGGGCGCATATTGGCCGAGCATAACTCGGATGAACGTCTTCCCCCTGCGAGCCTGACTAAGCTGATGACCGCTTACTTGGTTGAGCGTGAGCTTAATCGCGGCACTATTAATCTGACCGACATGGTGAATGTCAGCGAGAACGCTTGGCGCACCGGCGGCTCGAAAATGTTTATTGAAGTAGGCGACCAAGTCTCTGTCGATAACCTGCTCCACGGTATCATTATCGTTTCAGGCAACGATGCTAGTGTGGCCATGGCCGAGCATTTGGCCGGTGGCGAAGCGCCTTTTGCCGACCTGATGAATCAGCACGCCACGCGTTTGGGTATGAACGACACTAACTTCCAGAACGCCACCGGTTTGCCTGCTGAAAATCATTACTCAACTGCCCATGATCTGGCGCGCTTATCACGTCATATCATCAATGATTATCCTGACCATTATGAAATCTACTCGCACCGTTCCTTTGCCTTTGGCGGCATTGATCAGCCCAACCGCAATCGCTTGCTGTGGCGTGATACCTCGGTCGATGGTCTTAAGACCGGTTGGACAACCGAAGCGGGTTTCTGCTTAGTATCTTCAGCAAAGCGTGAAGACATGCGTTTGATTTCTGTTGTCATGGGCACCAATTCTGACGAGGCGCGTGCTCAGGAAACGCAAAAGCTGCTTAGCTACGGCTTCCGCTTCTTTGAAACGATGAAGCTTTACGAGCGGGGCGCTGTGCTTGCTACTCCGCGCGTTTGGGGTGGTGATATTAACGAACTGCGGGTCGGCGTTGATGAAGAAGTTTTCATGACTCTGCCGCGCAATCGTAATGAAGAACTTCGCGCTCGCCTGAATCTTGATCCTGACCTGAAAGCGCCGATTGCGATTGGTGACGAGGTGGGTACGCTAGAAGTGCACCTGGGTGATGAAATCGTAGGCGAGCGGCGTTTAGTCGCTTTGGAAAATGTTGAAGAGGGTGGGCTGTTTAAGCGTCTGTTTGATCAGGTTCAGCGCTTCTTTAGCGGCTTGATCAGTAACTTTACCGACTAGTCTGACGTTGGTATGTTCGCTGATTAGCCAAAACGTATATTGACGATGAAAGGTTTGCTATGAAAAAAGGTGTTCCTCAGGGAGTCCGCGATTTGCGCCAGCCGGCGGTACAGGAACCGCCTAAGATCACCTTTCCCTGTGATTATTCGTTAAAAATCGTAGGAGACGCCGCGGAAGATTTTGCGGCCAGCGTCTGCCAAGTCATTGTACAGTACGCAGCTGATTTCGATGCGACCACGATGCAGGTGGTTGACAGTCGAAACGGTCGTTTCCAGTCAGTGCGTGTGGTAATTACGGCGACGGGTGAGCAGCAAATTAAAGCACTGTTTGATGCGCTAAAGGCCACCGGTCGCGTCCACATGGTGGTGTAGTCGTGTACGACTCGGCGCCGATTGAACTGCATAGATTAGGTCGCCAGCCGTATCTTCCGATATGGGAGGCGATGCGCTCGCTGACGGATACCCGAGACGAGAACACGCCGGATCAATTCTGGCTAGTTGAGCACGACCCTGTATTTACTCAGGGTCAGGCAGGTAAGCCGGAGCATTTGCTAATGCCCGGCGATATTCCTGTTGTGCAGACTGATCGCGGTGGCCAGGTGACTTACCATGGGCCTGGCCAAGTGGTGCTTTATCCGCTTTTAGATGTGCGCAGGGGTAAAATCGGCGTTCGTGACTTGGTGACCGCGCTGGAACGCGCGGTGATCGAGGTGCTGGGCAGCTACGGGCTTAACGCTTATGCAAAACCTGACGCTCCAGGTGTTTATGTTTCCGGGAAAGCAGGTGAGGCAAAAATGGCCTCGCTTGGGCTGCGTATTCGGCGGGGCGCCAGTTTTCATGGCGTAGCGTTAAACGTGGACGGCGATTTATCGCCTTTTTTACGCATTAATCCGTGCGGTTATGCCGGCATGCCGATGGCGAAATTGGCAGATTTTGTGGCATTACCTGACGATCACTGTGTAGGCGAGCAGTTGGCGCAAGCGCTAGCGGCACAGTTAAAGCGTCGATTATTGCCCGTTGAGTCGTTGCCAGCACGCTAAGTTTCTAAATCAGTTGTTTTCTAGGGGCATGATTTCCTAATGCTATAAATTGCCGCCGTACCGAGAGCCTATAGATGAGCTTTCAGTACAGCGGCTTTTTTATGCCTAGCCTACATTGAACGTAGGAATACGATTAGGGTCGGGCTCTTGATGCTGGCCGGGAATGGCCGCTGGTGAGGCAAGGCCTAGATTATTCTTTTCGAACACGCGGTCAGCGCGATAGCTAGAGCGCACGAGCGGGCCGGAAGGAACTTCCATAAAGCCCTTTCCAAGACCAATCTCACGGTAGCGGTCAAATTCTTCTGGTGTTACCCAGCGCTCTACCGGCAAGTGGTTCTTGGTTGGGCGCAGATATTGCCCAAGCGTCACAATGTCGACACCTATTTCACGCAAGTCGTCAAACGTTTGTAAGATTTCTTCATCGGTTTCACCTAATCCCAGCATTATGCTGGTTTTGGTGATGATGTCCGGGCGGTAGCGCTTGGCATGAGCAAGCACATCAAGGGTTTTACGATAGCCTGCACGCCGGTCACGTACGCGTCCGGTTAGGCGCTCAACGGTTTCAACGTTTTGGGCAAATACCTGCAGCCCGGAATCAACGACCCGCTCAATCGCCGTGAGTTCGCCATCAAAATCGGGTGTTAGCGCCTCAACGACAACGTCTGGCGTACGCGCTTTAATGGCGCGTACGCAGTTGGCGTAATGCGTTGCACCGCCATCGTCGAGATCATCACGATCTACCGAGGTGAGTACAATATAGCGCAGCCCCATCAGCTCGACTGACTTAGCCGTGTTGTCAGGCTCTTCAAGATCCAGCCACCCTTGTGGGTTGCCAGTGTCTACTGCGCAGAAGCGGCATGCGCGGGTGCAGACGGAGCCCATTAGCATGATGGTGGCCGTGCCGTTGCTCCAGCACTCGCCCATATTGGGGCAGTGTGATTCTGCACATACCGTGCTGAGCCGGTGCGTGGCGACGTTTTTCTTAACTGCTTCAAAGCGCTCGCCACCCGGAATCTGGGCACGTAGCCACTTTGGCTTGCGCTCAAGAGTCGGGGATTCTGCCTGCTCCTTGCGCTGCTTCATGCCATCCTTGATTACCGACATGCCATGCTCATTGCGGAATTTTTCACCGCTAGACACGCGCTGCGAGGGAATCTTGCTCATAGGGACAGAGCCTCTCTATTGTGCGGTAGGCATGGTAAAGGAGGGGGCGCTCACCTCTCACTCAGCCTGCCAGTTGATGCGTAACTCGCTGGATAATTCTTTAGCCTAATGGGCACTAATGTAACATATCTCGTCGTCAACAGGACACCGATAGGCGCTACTGTAAGTGCGTGTCTAACCGGCCTCCGGTCTAGCGTGTTAAGGGTGCAGGTGCCGCGTCACCATGGCCACGGAACGGTATTGGATAATCTCGGAAAAAGAGACCGGGAAAATAGCCGTAACAAGTAGTGCCGGCATTTATTTTGGACTAAAGATCGACGTTATGCAGGGAGTGTCCTAAACTATGTTGCGTTGCAGCATCATTGCTTTCGGGTCTGATGCCTGTGCATCTACCCAATGGGGGGAACCTATGAATTTTCTGGCAAATCCTTTGCTTTCTAGTTCCACGCTTACGCCTTTGTTTGATCCGTTTGGATTTGGGCGTGCGGCCTTTGATTACTGGCGCGATAGCGTTGAGCGCAGCGTTTTGTATTTAGACGTCATGCGCGAACGCGGCAATCAATACCTTGAGCATATGGAGCAAACAAAGCCCAATGTGCTGGGCTTTGATACCGAAGTGTTAATGGACGGGCGCACGCTGCCGCGGCCAACTAACTATGAGCTACTGCGCGTATTGCCCCATGAAGGTACCGAGATTGATCTACAAAAACGTCCTTTTGTCGTCGTAGACCCGCGTGCAGGGCATGGGCCAGGCATCGGTGGTTTTAAGCCTGACAGCGAGCTAGGCGTCGCGCTTAAAGCTGGCCACCCTTGTTATTTCATTGGTTTTTTGCCGTTCCCTGAGCCGGGTCAGACCGTTGAGGATGTGGTTGAGGCTGAAATCGCCTTCTTGCGTCACGTTATAGAGCTGCATCCAGAAACCACCGAAAGACCCATGGTTGTTGGCAACTGCCAGGCGGGTTGGCAGCTCATGATGGGGGCTGCCTTAGAGCCTGATGTGTTTGGCCCTATATTGATCGCCGGCGCGCCGCTTTCCTACTGGGCTGGCGAGCACGGTAAGGCACCCATGCGTTATACCGGTGGGATGTCGGGCGGAAGTTGGATTACTGCGTTAACGAGCGATATCGGTGGCGGTCTGTTTGACGGTGCCTGGCTGGTGCAGAATTTTGAGCGCCTCAATCCAGCCAATACCTACTGGAAAAAGCAATATCATCTTTACGACAACATCGACACCGAAGCGGGTCGCTACCTTGATTTTGAACGCTGGTGGGGTGGCCACGTTGTGCTGGGTGGTGAAGAAATTCAATACATCGTCGATAACCTTTTTGTCGGTAATCGGCTCTCGACCGCACAGCTAGTTACCCAGGACGGCCGCCGCATTGATCTGCGTAATGTCCGCTCACCGGTCGTCGTGTTCTGCTCAAAAGGCGATGATATAACGCCGCCGCCTCAAGCCCTGGGCTGGATTCGCGATCTTTATGAAGACGAAGACGATCTTATTGCCAATGAGCAGACTATTGTCTACTGCCAGCATGACACTACCGGCCATCTAGGGATTTTTGTATCAGGCAGCGTTTCGCGTAAAGAGCATACCGAATTTACGGCCAATATGGATTATATCGATGTGATGCCACCGGGGCTGTATGAAACCACGGTGACGCATGTCGATGATCGTAATGATCCAGAGTTAATTGAGCGCGATTATTTACTGGAGTTCACGCCTCGTAATTTTACAGAGCTTGATCGAGACGTGATGCATAAGCCGGAGGACGACCGCCGTTTTGCAACGGTTGCACGTGTCTCCGAAATTAATTTGGGCATGTATCGCCGGTTCCTTCAGCCCTGGCTCAAAGCTACCATGACGCCGGAGGCCGCGCGCTGGATACGCCGCATGCACCCCATTCGTTTAGGCTATAAGCTGCTTTCTGACCGTAATCCATTGTCAGTGCCGCTGCCGGTAATGGCAGAGGCAGTGCGCAAAAATCGTCACTCTGTCTCTCAAGACAACCTGTTTAAATCACTTGAGGTCATGGGCTCAGATCAGCTTGTGGCGAGCCTAAACAGCATGCGCGATTTACGCGACGCCAATACTGAAAAAATGTTCATGGACATCTATGGTCAGCCGTTTTTACAGGCGGCTGTGGGTCTTCATGGCGATGCCCACATACATCGTCGCCGTCCGGGTGCAGAACCTGAGCATCGTCGCTTTGTTAAGCAGCGCCAGGAAGAGATTCGTGAAAAAATTGCCCAAGGTGGCGCCCATGAAGCGGTCATGCGCTCGCTTATTTATGTGCTCGGCGGCGCACCCGCAACCGATGAGCGTAATTTCAAGCGGCTGCGCGCCTCGCGATCTGAGCTTGAGCCGGGTATTAAGCTCAGTGAGTTTAAGCGTTTGGTGCGTGAGCAGTTCTTCATATTGAAGCTTGACCGTGAGCAGGCGTTAAACGTGTTGCCAGAGCTGCTCAATGGACAAAGTAATGCGGATATTGATGGCCATGTGAAGCAGCTGGAGCATGTTTTCGCCGCCAGCGGCGAGCTTTCAGAGCGTGCAGCAGAGCGTTTTGCTCAGATTAAAACGCTATTTGATAAAGCAAGGCCAGCCAAGCCCGCCGCCGCCCCGGCAAAAGCGCCCACCAAGGCGATTGCTAAGCCCAAGCCCGCTGCTAAGCCCACCACGCCAAAGCCCGCTACGCCAAAGCCAGTGCCGACTAAGCCAGCGCTGACTAAGCCGTCATCGGAGAATGCTGAGGCAGCGGGTAGCGATCAGTTGAGTAAGTCGGCGGCATCAGCCGCTGCAACGCCAGCGCCAAAAGCCGCTGAGCGTGCACCCGCTAAACTGCAATCGGTTAAGCCGTCAGCCGCTGCCGAGAAGAAGGCAGTGAGCAAATCAACCACGAAGCCAGCGAGTGGCGCGGGTAAAAAGACACCGCCCAAGCGCTAAATCAGTCGTTTAGCTCAAAGCGCCCCCGCCTATTTGGTGGGGGCGCTTTGTTTGTTTCAGCACTTTTTGGGTTGCCGTAACGCCGGGGGCAGTCTAGTGTCTAGCTACTCTTTATCTAAAATCTAAGGATTCACATCGCTATCTAGTTGCTACTGGCGCTTAGCTAAGGGCTGGGGTAGGGTAGGCGCATTTTTTCATCCGTATCTTCTTAATGGACTGTTTCCCGGCGATACGGCACCGAATTCAGAGCACGCGCTAGAGTCAGCCCGTGCATTAGGAAAGTGGAGCACTATGGGCAAGTCACTGGTCATCGTCGAGTCGCCGGCTAAAGCGAAGACGATAAACAAATATCTCGGCAGCGATTTCATCGTGAAGTCGAGCGTGGGTCACATCCGAGACCTGCCGACCAGCGGCTCAGGCAAGACAGCCTCCGACCCTAAGGAGCGCGCTCGCCAGGCCGCAGCGACACGCAAGATGTCGGCGGAAGAAAAAGTTGAGCATAAAAAGCGCAAAAGCCAAGACCAGCTAATTCGGCGTATGGGCATCGATCCTAATAACGGCTGGGAAGCTCATTACGAAGTGCTGCCCGGAAAAGAAAAAGTCGTTGCCGAGCTGAAAAAGTTGGCTGAGAAGGCTGATGCTGTCTACCTCGCAACGGATTTGGATCGCGAAGGGGAGGCCATTGCCTGGCATCTGCGCGAGACCATCGGTGGCGATAACGATCGCTACAAGCGCGTGGTGTTTAACGAGATCACCAAAAACGCCATTCAAGACGCCTTCAAATCACCTGGCGTGCTCAACATACCCCGTGTAGAAGCACAGCAGGCGCGACGCTTTCTCGATCGCGTGGTGGGCTTTATGCTCTCGCCGCTGCTATGGGCGAAAGTGGCGCGTGGGCTATCAGCGGGCCGAGTGCAGTCGGTAGCTGTGCGCTTAATTGTTGAGCGTGAGCGTGAAATTCGTGCGTTTATTCCTGAAGAATTTTGGGATGTTCACGCTGACTTAGCCTCACCAGAGGGTGAACTAGTGCGCTTCGCGCTGGTGCGTCAGGACGGCAAAGCGTTTAGGCCTACGTCTGAAAAAGATACGCTGGCGCGTATTGAGCAGCTTAGAAAAGCCAAGCTGGCGATTACCTCGCGTGAGGATAAACCCACCAGTTCAAAGCCCACGGCTCCCTTTATTACCTCCACGCTGCAGCAAGCGGCGAGCGGGCGGTTAGGGTTCTCTGTTAAGAAAACCATGACCATGGCTCAGCGTCTTTACGAAGCTGGCTACATCACCTACATGCGTACTGATTCCACCAATTTGTCGAAAGACGCAGTGGAAAGCGTGCGTGAGTACATTAGTGAAGAGTTTGGTGAGCGCTACCTGCCGGAGGCGCCTAATCGTTATAGCAGTAAAGAAAGTGCTCAAGAGGCTCACGAAGCCATTCGTCCTTCAAGCGTTGAGCGCAAAGCAACCGACTTAGCAAGCATGGAACGCGATGCAGAGCGTCTTTATGAATTGATTTGGCGCCAGTTTGTGGCTTGTCAGATGACGCCTGCTCAGTATCTTTCAAGCACGCTGAGCGTTGAAGTCGATGGCTATGAGCTGCGTGCCAAAGGCCGCGTGCTCAAATTTGATGGCTATACGCGGGTGATGAAGCCCGGCGGTAAAAATGAAGACCAGACCCTGCCTGACTTGCCGCAGGCCACGCCTATGGCGTTGGAGGCGCTTGATCCGTTGCAGCACTTTACTAAGCCCGCACCACGCTACACCGAAGCAAGCCTGGTTAAAGAGCTGGAAAAGCAGGGTATTGGTCGGCCTTCAACCTACGCCTCTATTATTTCTACGATTCAAGACCGCGGCTATGTGAAATTAGAAAGCCGGCGTTTTTATGCCGAAAAGCTGGGTGATATTGTCACCGAACGGCTAAAAGAATCGTTTCCGGATTTGATGGATTTCTCGTTCACTGCTCGTATGGAAGATGGCTTGGATGAGGTTGCCGAAGGTGAGCGCAACTGGCAAGGATTGCTGGATGACTTCTACGGTGAATTCCGTGAAGAGCTTGTTAAAGCAGAGAGCGATGAGGGTATGCGGCCCAATCAGCCGGTGCCGACAGACATAGACTGCCCGAAATGTGGCCGCCACATGCAGATTCGTACCGCCTCAACGGGGGTTTTTCTCGGCTGTAGCGGCTACAATCTGCCGCCTAAGGAGCGCTGCAAAACGACCATCGATCTTATTCCGGGTGAGGAAGCCGTTGCCGAAGACGCGGGAGAAGACGCTGAAACCAACGCGCTGCGGGCGAAGAATCGTTGTCACAAGTGTGGCACGGCAATGGACAGTTATCTAATCGATGAGACGCGCAAGCTGCACATCTGTGGCAATAGCCCAGACTGCGATGGTTACGAAGTCGAGAGCGGCAAATTTAAGATTAAGGGCTACGATGGCCCGCTGATTGAGTGCGATAAATGCGGCTCTGATATGCAGCTCAAATCAGGCCGGTTTGGTAAGTATTTTGGCTGTACCAATGACGAATGCAAAAATACGCGCAAGCTATTGAAAAGTGGCGAAGTGGCGCCGCCCAAGATGGATCCGATTCCGATGCTGGAGCTTGCTTGCCAGAAAGTTGACGACCATTACGTGCTGCGCGATGGGGCTAGCGGTCTCTTTCTAGCGGCCAGCAAATTCCCTAAAAATCGCGAAACGCGGCCGCCGTTAGTCAAAGAATTAAAAGCGCATGCTGATGAGCTACCAGAGAAATATCACTTTATTCTCAAGGCGCCTAGTGAAGATCCTGACGGCCGCCCGGCTCAGATTCGTTACTCTCGCAAGAGTAAAGAGCAGTTTGTGATGACGGATGAAGAAGGTAAGGCCACTGGCTGGAAAGCCACGTTTGATGCCGGCAAATGGCACGTGGAGGATAAGCGTAAGTGAGTGCGCAGTCCCGAACCAATCAACTGCTCTATCAGGCTGAGCTGCTAGCCACGTTATCAGCCGGGGATGACGAACATGCCACGGCGAGACAGATGGCCCAGGAGGAGGGCGCGTTGGCGCTCTTTGAGCTGGCTTTAGAGTCGCTGTTGCGTGAAGTCACTGAGCATGCACGGTTGTCAGAGCATGCTTGGCGTATTCTGCTAGCAGAAGATGGTGTGAATTTAGCAGAGCTGCAACGCCTGCGCGATCTAAAAGCCCATCCTGAGAGTTGGTTGCACTGGCTCGTGGCCCAGCTTGAGCGCTTGCACAGTGACGATGGCGCCGCACGGCGTATGACGCACAGCCCCGCGATGATTGCAGTGGCTAATCCGGTGGGGTTACGAGAACAGCTGTTGGATAATCTCCAGGCGGCTAAGCGAGAAATAGGCGCTCTGCGGGAAACTAGCTTGGAATGGTAGGTCTACTAAAATAACCAAAAGCGCTCATTGCAGTAACGCTTTGATGAGCGTGTTTATTCACTGTGCGTTAGCTGTATTGCGCGTATGACGAAAATACTAACGGCGAATGTGGGAATAATGTATAACAGCCACCAGATGAGCCTTGTGGGTCAACCACAGGCTAACGTGTTTCGAGAGCTACCATGATGCCTGTCAATCGCCGTCGTTTTCTCGCTATGGCGCTGAGTTTTCCCGCCGTTGCGAGCGCTGCTGTGAATTCGCCTAGCCCATCAGGCGTCCCAGATCTTGTTGAGACGATGCTCACTCGTGCTCATGTGCCTAGGCACAGCAACGAACTATGGGTGTTGATAGATGACCGGGAGTCCACGCTAAGCGTATTTCGTGGCAATGCCTTATTAGAGCGCTTTGCGCCGATATCGCTAGGGCGGGCCGGGGCAAAAACGCAGCGTGTACGTGGCGATAGTGTGACCCCTTTGGGCGAGTTTCGTATCAATCGTTTTAATTACGAAAGCCAATGGCGCACTTTTATGGCCATTGATTATCCAACGCCGGCCCATGCACGCATGGCATTGGAAAGCGGGATTTACTCCCAAACTGATTATGAAGACTACTTCGAATACTACCGCCGTTACGGTCATCCATCCCAGAATACGGCGCTTGGTGGCGCTATTGGTATTCATGGATTGGGCGGCGCGGATCCCGATATTCACGGGCGCTATAACTGGACTCAGGGGTGTGTTGCCGTTACCAACGAGCAAATTGATCGCCTCGCAGAGCTAGTGGGTGTTGGCACCCGTGTAGTGATCCGTTAAGCTAGCGCCGTTGTAAGGAAGTTCGAGGTTTTTAAATATGTGGCTATAGACAAGCGCTGTGGACTATTATAAAACAGCGTTTGACTTGCGTGCTTAACAGCACAAGTCATTTAAAAGAACCTGCACCGCAGGTAGACAAATTTAAGCTAAGAGCTTAGCCTTACCTTTGTCATACCCTTAATGTAGTACCCAAGGACGACTCAAGGAGAACATTATGACTCTGAAAAATACTCTGAAAATGACTGCTGCTGCCGCTTCTCTGGCAATCCTAGCTGGTTGTGCTTCTACCAGCGCTCTGGAAGAAGTTCGCATGACTGCTGAGTCTGCACAAGCTGACGCTGCAGAAGCACGCAGCATGGCTTCACAGGCTATGAACACTGCAAACCAAGCCCAGCGCGATGCGCAGGCTGCTCTGCAGATGTCTGAGCAGAACCGTGAAGAAATGAACCGTATGTTCCAGCGTTCCATGCAGAAGTAATTCTGCCTGGGCTGTTGGGGAGTCAATAGACTCTTTCAGCGGTTGCTGTATGTGTAGATTGTAATGTAAGAAGCTTTGCACACAGCTACACAAAAAAACCCCGCCTCGGCGGGGTTTTTTGTTGCTGTGCTATCAGCGCATCAAGCTTTTTCTTCGCTGCTAGATGCTGCCGTGAGCTCAATTTCGTCGATAAGTTCGACAGGCTCGGGTTTTATTTCAGGTGCTCCGGGGCCAAAGAGGGCAATAAATTGGCCGTCTGGTGCGTCAACGGCACGCTCTATCTGCTCTGGGTCGATCTCGACTTGATCTTCAGTTAGCGCCGTAACACGGTCAATTGCGTTGCGCATCGGCTCGAAATCACCAACATTTTCTTCAAGCTGAGGGAAGGACTGCACGAACAGTGTGCCGTCGGCTCCCCAGCCTGCTTTAAAGGGCGCATCCATCAGGTTGACCTGAGTACCGCTCGGTAAGCGCTCATACAGGGACGCGATATCTTCAGGGTACATGCGAATGCAGCCACGGCTAACGCGCATGCCTACGCCGTCTGGCTTGTTGGTGCCGTGAATTAAGTAGCTAGGCATTGCCAGAAGGATAGCGTGCTCGCCAAGGGGGTTGTCAGGGCCTGCGGGGACAATCGAAGGCGCTGGATCGCCACGTTCGGCCGCCTCACGGCGCATTGAAGCCGGCGGTGCCCATGCCGGGTCTTTAACCTTAACGGTTGTGCGAGTGATGCCAATTGGAGTTGCAAACTCATCCCGGCCGACACTGATCGGGTAGGTTTCAACGATGCCAGGATTGTCGGCAGGGTAATAGTAAAGACGCAGCTCAGATAGGTTAACCACAACGCCTTCGCGGGGGGCTGGGGGTAGAATATACTGCGCCGGAATAACGACCTCGGTACCTGCGCCAGGAACCCATAGGCTGACGTCAGGATTGGCCATGCGAATTTCTTCATAGCCAATATTGTGGCGTCGAGCAACATCAACGAGTGTCTGGCTAGGGTCTTCGACGACTACCGTATAACGTTCTCCGACGATGTCGCCGGTTTCAGGTAGGCGGAAGTGGCCGCGGGGCAGCTCGTCTCGGCTAGCAACCTGTGATGCGCTGTCGACGGCATCGAGGTTGATTTCTTGCGCTTGCTGGCTGTCTACCTGCTCGTCAGCAGATTGCGCAAAAGCAGGGGTCGCCAGGCTAGCCGCTAACAGCACGGCCAAGCTGGTGGGGCCCCAGAGATTGAAAGTATGTCGAATGTTCATAGTCATTCCTAATATGTTAATTTACTGCTAATGCGCGTTTTGGTGACCAGTAGGGCATAGCTACTGACAAGTTTGCCCCAAGGTTCACGCCGCCGCTACTTTTTGATTAAGCGTGCTGAGTAAGTTTTCTAGCTGCTGAAAGCGCTTATCAACACTTTCCATTGGTAATTCAAATCTTAACGTGTCCGCGCCGTCCAAGCGGTAGTGTTTTGGTGAGCGTTGAATAAGGGTCACCAGCGTCATTGGATCGACCTGGGTGCTGCTCTCAAATAGCACCCGACCTCGGCTTTCGCCGGCTTCTATTCGGCTGATACCTAGCTGCTCAGCGCGATGGCGTAGCTTGGTTTGGCGAATAAGGTTTTTCAAAGGCGCGGGCAGCAAGCCAAAGCGGTCAATAAGCTCAACCTGCAGTTCTTTAAGCTCGCCATCGCTCTGCGTATTGGCAATCCGCTTATACATCACTAGCCGCTGCTGCACATCGTGAATGTAATCGCTGGGGATGAGGGCGGGCAGGTTAAGGCTAATTTCGACACCGGTATTGAAAGGGGTGTCGATATTGGGGGTTTTGCCGGCACGAATTGCCTTTACTGCTCGATCAAGCATTTCCATATAAAGCGTATAGCCAATGGTTTCCATTTGGCCGCTCTGCTCATCACCCAGCAGTTCGCCTGCCCCGCGAATTTCCATATCGTGGCTAGCCAGCGTAAAGCCCGCCCCTAAATCATCCGAAGCGCTGATAGCCTCAAGGCGTTTTATCGCATCGCGCGTCATGGCTTTTGGCGTCGGGGTCAAAAGATAGGCATAGGCTTGATGGTGGCTGCGGCCAACTCGCCCACGCAGCTGGTGTAGTTGGGCTAGGCCAAACTTGTCAGCGCGCTCAATGATGATGGTGTTGGCGCTAGGCACATCAATGCCCGTCTCAATAATGGTAGAACACACCAGTACGTTAAATCGACGGTGGTAGAAGTCCGACATGATGCGTTCTAGGCTGCGCTCAGGCAGCTGGCCATGGGCAACGCCAACGCGCGCTTCGGGTATCAATTCGCGAATTTTTTCTGCAGTGTTTTCGATCGTTTTGACTTCGTTATGCAGCACGTAGACCTGGCCGCCGCGCAATATTTCACGCAGCAGGGCTTCTTTAATCACGCTGTCGTCATGCTGCTGTACGAAGGTTTTGACCGAAAGACGGCGCGCCGGCGGGGTGGCGATGATCGATAGATCGCGGATGCCGCTCATGGCCATATTTAGCGTGCGCGGAATAGGCGTGGCGGTCAGGGTTAATATGTCGATCTCAGCGCGTAATGTTTTCAGCTTCTCTTTCTGGGCAACCCCAAAGCGATGTTCCTCGTCGATAATGAGCAGGCCCATTTTAGGTAGCTCAACGCTTTTTGAGAGCAGCTTGTGAGTACCGATCACAATATCTGTTTGGCCGTTTTTAATGCTTTCCATCGTTTGTGAAACTTCTTTGGCGCTGGTGAAACGTGAGATCAGGCCAATATTGACGGCGGTATCGGCAAAGCGATCGCGGAAGTTCTCAAAATGCTGGCGTGCTAGCAGAGTGGTCGGCACCAGTACGACGACCTGACGGCCGGACTGCACGGCTAGAAACGCCGCGCGCATGGCGACTTCTGTTTTGCCGAAGCCTACGTCGCCGCATACCACACGGTCCATCGGCTGTGGCGATGTCATGTCGCTAATCACCGCCTCAATGGCCGCATGCTGATCGGGTGTCTCCTCAAACGGGAAGTTGGCTGAGAAACGTAGGTAGTCTTCCCCGGGGGCTTCGTAGACCACGCCCTGCTGAGCTTCCCTGCGTGCGTAAACGTCCAGCAGTTCAGCGGCGGTATCACGAATTTTCTCGGCGGCTTTACGGCGTGCTTTTTCCCATTGATCTGAGCCCAGCTTATGCAGAGGCGCCAGTTCGTCGTCGGCGCCGCTGTAGCGGGAGATCATGTGTAGGCTGTCGACGGGCACATACAGCTTGGCGCCATCTGCATAGGAAAGCGCAAGGAACTCATTTGCCTGACCGCCTGCCTCAAGGGTCTCAAGGCCTAAATAGCGGCCCACGCCATGGGCCTGGTGAACCACCGGCGCGCCCTCACGCAGCTCTGATAGGTGGCGTACTGCCAGCTCGTTGTCATCGGTGACTTTTTCACGACGTCGACTTTGCCGTACGACTTCGCCAAATAACTCGGTTTCGCTGATAACCGCCAAGCTAGGGCTGTTAAGCCAGAGGCCGCTGTCGACTAAACCTTCGGTAATCGCATACTGTTCGCTGCCAGCTAGAAACGCATGGAAGCTTTCGGTGTGGGGCAGCGATAGCTTCAGCGGTGCCAGTATCTCTTCTAATGCCTCGCGCCGGCCGCGGGATTCCGCTACAAACAGCGCGCGTGTTTTAGGGTGTGAGCTTAAAAACGCGGACAGATCGCCCAACGGTTTTTTGGCCCGCGAGTTGATCGACAGCGTGGGAAGCGGTGCGGCTTCAGGCAGCTGCGCATGGCGCTGATGGCTGTCTTCGGTCAGCTCAATGCGCGGATACGATTTGATGGCCGAAAAGACGTCGCTGACTGGAAAAAATGCCCGGTGCGGAGGCAGAAGCGGGCGCGTATTGTCCACGCCTAAGTTGACGAAGCGGGCATCTATTGCCTGCCAATGCTGCTCGGCAGCTTGGAAAACCCCGGGCAGCAAGGCCACCCGCGTGTCATTCGTCAGGTGATCGAATAACGAGGCGGTATGTTCAAAAAATAGCGGTAAATAGTGCTCAAGGCCCGGTGACGGAATACCTTTTAATGCATCGTTATAAAGCGGGCATTGGCGTGGGTCGACGTCAAACAGCGTTTCAAATTTTTCGCGGAAACAGGCAATGGCACTACGGCTAAGCGAGTACTCATGGGCGGGTAATAGCTCGAGTGACTCAAGTTTATCCGTAGAGCGCTGGCTGCCTGGATCAAAGTGGCGCAGCGTATCGATTTCATCATCAAACAAGTCGATACGGATTGGTTCATCCATGCCCATGGCAAACAGATCGATCAGCGCGCCGCGCATGGCGTATTCGCCGGGTTCATAAACCGTTTCTACCGCACGGTAGCCCGCTCGCGATAATGATTCGCGAAAGATCTCACGGTCCAATCGCTCGCCGGTTTTTAAGGTCATCACTCGCCCGGCAATATATTCAACCGGTGGCAGGCGCTGCATCAGCGTGTTGATTGGCACCAGTACAATGCCGCGTACGCCATCTTGCAGTTGACGAAGCGTGCGTAGTCGTGCCGAGACAATGTCTTGATGGGGTGAAAAGCTGTCGTAGGGCAGCGTTTCCCAATCTGGGAAGGGCAGCACCGGTACGTCGCTGTAGAAATACAGATCTTGCTCAAGGCGCTGCGCGCTGGCCGTATTGGGCGTGATGACCAATAAAGGCGCCTGGGTTGCAACGCGGGAAAGTGCCAGCGCAGTCGCGCTGCCCGGCGGCGATGTCCAGTAGAGCGTATCGCGAGTCCCTTCGGGCTGGGGCGGTTCGAGCAGAGAAAAAGTCGGCATAATCAAGATATCGTTTTGCGCTGAAACGGAAAGCAGATCATACACGATCACCCGTTTCAGTTAGAGTGCTGTCGCTGATCGACAGCTGCTAATCGTTGGAGGCTTGCGCGGCAAGCTTGTAGTCAAATCGACGATTCTGTAATACGCCTACACGCTGTGCGACCATCCTTTCATTGCGACGACGGCGCTTGGCTAGGATAATGCAGCACGAAAATTGTTTTTTACTTATTGTTTTTACACTTTTTCACTACATTAATGAGGCCGCACGTGAGTCAGCAAGCTCTCGAAAACGTTTTTCAAGAATGGCAGGGTAACGAGGCTTTGGCGGAACAGATGATCCCAATGGTGGGTCAGCTCTATCGTCAAAATAATGTTGTTGCCACCATGTTCGGACGTTCGTTGATTAAGCGGTCGGTCATTCGCATTCTTAAAGACCATCGCTTCGTGCGCAAGCTGGAAGGGACTGAGCTGTTTGTCGACGATACGTATCCCATCCTAAAAGGCATGATTGCGCTCAATCTTGGGCCTGCGCATGTCGATGTCGGTAAGCTGGCGGTGATGTTTAAGCGCCAGGGTGGCGGTGACGTTGAAGCTTTCCTGCGTAAAGAGCTTCATGAAATTATTGATGGTTATCAGCCGGGCGCGAGCACGGGCGAGCCTCAAGATGTGGTGCTTTACGGGTTTGGTCGTATTGGTCGCCTGTTGGCGCGCGTGATGGTTGAGAAGGCCGGCGGCGGTAATCTGTTGCGGCTACGCGCCATCGTGGTGCGCGGTCGTGGCGACGTGGCGAAAGATCTTGAAAAACGCGCCAGCCTGCTGCGTCGTGATTCAGTTCACGGCCCGTTTGACGGTACGATTATCGTCGATGCGCAGGCGCGCACGTTAACGGTTAATGGCAACGTTATCCAGGTTATTTACGCTGATTCCCCCAGTGAGATTGATTACACCGAGTACGGCATTAACAACGCTGTGATTGTTGATAATACCGGTATCTGGCGTGATGAAGACGGCCTGGGTCAGCATTTGAAGTGTAAAGGTACTGCTAAGGCCCTGCTAACGGCGCCGGGCAAAGGCGACATCAAGAATATTGTTTATGGCATTAACCATGCGTCGATTGGCGATAGCGATCTTATTGTTTCCGCTGCATCATGCACGACCAATGCGATTGTGCCGGTATTAAAGGTGCTCAACGACGAATACGGCGTTGTGAATGGTCACGTTGAAACCGTTCATGCCTACACCAACGATCAGAATTTGATCGACAATTACCATAAAGGCGATCGTCGTGGCCGTAGCGCGGCGCTCAACATGGTATTGACTGAAACGGGAGCCGCTAAAGCTGCTGCTAAAGCGCTACCTGAACTAGAGGGTAAGCTAACAGGAAACGCGATTCGCGTGCCGATCCCCAACGTGTCCATGGCGATTCTAAACCTGACGCTGGATAAGGAAGTCGACGCTGGTGAGCTAAATGACTACCTGCGCCGCATGTCGATTGAGTCCGCCTATCAGAAGCAGATTGACTTCGTTGATTCAGCTGAAGTGGTGTCATCTGATTTCGTTGGCAACCGCCATGCGGGCATCGTGGATGCCAAGGCAACGATTGCGAGCGGTCATCACGCTGTCGTTTATGTGTGGTACGACAATGAGTTTGGCTACAGCTGTCAGGTAGTGCGTATTTTGCAGCAGATGTCTAATGTGCAGTTCTTAAAGTTACCACGCTAAGTAATTAGTCGTAGGAAAGTCCGTGCGTTGGACGTTCATGCGAGCAGGACAAACGGGCGCTACCTCTGGGTGGCGCCTTTTTTTGGTCTCAATTCACCTTCTTGTGTATGTATATAGCACTTTTGAAGATCATAAGGGATGTGGTCATTGGACGCGCTTGTCTTTATAATAAGAGGGATTTTTCGGGGTGGTTCAAGTGCTGCTTGGGCCTGACTGGTAACAATCTGAGCAGAAAACAAGAATTCACTGAGCAGAAAAGAAGCATTCGAACCCCATACCTTCGTATATCCGATCCAACAACTGGGCGAGACTATGATCGAAGTCAAAAAAGGCCTGGATCTCCCCATCACGGGAGCGCCCGAGCAGCGTATTGAAGATGCGCGGCCTGTGCACCACGTGGCAATCCTGGGTACTGACTACGTTGGCATGAAGCCAACAATGGAAGTTCAGGAAGGGGATAAGGTCAAACTAGGCCAATTGCTCTTCACCGACAAGAAGATTGATGGCGTGCGCTATACAGCGCCTGCTGCCGGTGAAGTGCTTGCAATAAACCGTGGCGAAAAACGTCGTTTGCTATCTGTTGTGATTAAAGTTGACGAGACTGAGGAGGCGATTGAATTCGCAGCTCATGATCGTAATACCATTGCACAGCTTGATCGTCAGGCCGTAGTTGATCAGCTGGTGGAATCTGGGCTATGGACAGCGCTACGCACGCGTCCATTCTCTCGCACGCCAGCTATCGACAGCACGCCGGTCGATATTTTTGTGACCGCCGTGGATACTCATCCGCTGAGCCCTGACCCTGCACTGATCATTAATGAACAGCCGCAGGCATTTGAGGACGGCCTCAAGGTGTTAACGCGCCTTACCGAGGGCAACGTCTTCCTATGTACAGGTGAAAAGGGTACAGGCGAAAATGCCTCTATTCCGGGCGGCGATGTAGACGGTGTGAAAACCGAAAGCTTTGGGGGGCCTCATCCTGCTGGCTTGGTAGGGACCCACATTCATTATCTTTCTCCGGTCGCACTGCATAAAAAAGTGTGGCACATCGGCTATCAGGACGTGATTGCGTTCGGCAAGCTGTTTGTAGAAGGTAAGCTGGACGTGAGCCGTGTTATTGCCATCGGCGGTCCACGTGCCGAGAATCCTCGGCTAATTCGTACACGCCTAGGTGCCAATACGGATGAACTGCTGGACGGCGACGTTATCAAGCCTGATGACACTCGCGTCATTTCTGGTTCAGTTTTTTCTGGTTTTTCGGCAGAAGGCAAGTTGACCTATCTAGGCCGCTTCGGTAACCAAGTGAGCTTGCTAGAAGAAGGCAATAAACGCACATTCATGGGCTGGATGTCTCCCGGTGCTAATCGCCACTCGGTTTTGGGAATTTATATTTCCAAAATTAAAGGGCTGAGCAACTATGCGCCGACGACGTCAACGAATGGTTCTGAGCGTGCGATGGTGCCCATCGGTGTCTACGAGAAAGTGATGCCGCTAGACATTATGCCTACTCAACTTTTGCGTTCGCTGATCGTGGGTGACATTGAGGCTGCCATGCAGCTTGGGTGTCTTGAGCTGGACGAAGAGGATCTGGCGCTGTGCACGTACGTTTGCCCTGGCAAATACGAATACGGCCCCATCCTGCGTGACAATCTCTCCATGATCGAGAAAGAGGCCTGATGATGGGTATTCAACAGACACTCCAAAATATCGAGCCGCATTTCCACAAGGGCGGGAAGTACGAAAAGTTCTATCCGCTATTTGAAGCGGTAGATACTATTTTCTACTCACCGCCGAGCGTTGCTAAAACGACGGCCCACGTGCGCGATGGTATTGATCTTAAGCGCATGATGATCACCGTTTGGCTGTGCACGTTCCCCGCCATGCTATTTGGTATGTGGAATGCCGGTTGGCAAGCTAACGTCGCCATCGATGCGGGCTATGCATCAATGGGTGGCTGGCGCGAAGCGATCATGATGACCTTGGCGTCGGGTCATGATTCCAGCAGCTTATGGGCTAACTTTGTTCTTGGTGCTACCTACTTCTTACCTATCTATTTAGTAACGTTTGCAGTGGGCGGTTTCTGGGAAGTACTGTTCGCGATTAAGCGTGGCCATGAGGTGAACGAAGGTTTCTTCGTAACGTCAGTGCTGTTTGCGTTGATTCTTCCGGCGACTATCCCGCTTTGGCAGGTTGCTTTAGGCATCACCTTTGGTGTGGTGATTGGCAAAGAAATCTTCGGCGGAACGGGCAAGAACTTCTTGAACCCCGCACTAACGGCGCGTGCATTCCTATACTTCGCTTACCCGGCGCAAATCTCGGGTGACTCGGTATGGGTCGCAGCCGATGGTTATACGGGCGCCACCGCGCTTTCTCTGGCCTTCCAAGACGGCATGACCGCGCTGACCAATACCTTTAGCTGGTGGGATGCCTTCCTTGGCTTTATCCCAGGCTCTGTGGGTGAGGTTTCTACGCTGGCCATCTTTATGGGGGCGGCGGTACTGCTGTGGACACGTATTGCCTCATGGCGAATCATGCTGGGTGTGTTCCTGGGCATGGTGGCCACCAGTACACTCTTTAACCTGATAGGCTCCGATACCAACGCCATGTTCGCCATGCCCTGGTACTGGCATCTGGTTATTGGCGGGTTTGCCTTCGGTATGGTATTCATGGCGACTGACCCGGTGTCAGCCTCGATGACTAACCAGGGCCGCCTGATATTTGGTGCGCTGATTGGTGTGATGACTGTCTTAATTCGCGTTGTGAACCCGGCCTTCCCAGAAGGCATCATGCTTGCGATTCTGTTCGCGAACCTGTTTGCACCGCTGATTGACCATTTCTTCGTCCAGGCCAATATCAAGCGCCGCGTTAAGCGTACCGGTGTACCGGCCGAGGAGACTGCCTAATGGCACAAGGTAATAACTCCATCAAGAAAGTCCTGATTGTGGCCTTTGCACTGTGTATTGTGTGCTCGGTCATCGTCTCGACGGCGGCGGTTGCACTGCGCCCCGCTCAGCAGCTCAACCAGGAACTTGACCGTAAAACCAATATCCTTAACGTTGCCAAACTCTATGAGCCAGGTATGGACGTTGAAGCGGCCTTTGGCGAGCAAATCACCGCCCGCGTTATCGACTTGGATAGCGGCGAGTACACGGATGAGTTCGATCCCGATACGTTTGATAGCTTTGAGGCTTCGCGGGACCCCGCTACCGGCCGCACACTTTCAGGTGATCAGGATATTGCAGGCCTCTCGCGGGTAGAAAACTACGCGACGGTGTACCTGATTGGCGACGAAAACGAGCCAGAGCAGATTGTGCTACCTATTCGTGGCCAAGGGCTTTGGGGACTGATGCGTGGCTTCTTAGCGGTAGAGGGTGATGGCAACACGATCGTTAGTATCACCTACTACGAGCACAGCGAAACGCCAGGCCTGGGTGGGGAAGTAAACAACCCGCGTTGGCAGGCCCAGTGGGAAGGTAAGAAAATTTACGATGAAGAGGGCGACCTCTCACCGGCAATTCACCTTACTAAGGGCGGCGCGAGCGATGACTATGAAGTGGACGCGTTATCTGGCGCTACGCTAACCAGTAATGGCGTGACAAACATGCTGCAGTTCTGGTTAAGCGAGGAAGCATTCGGACCGTATTTGGCGAAATTCCGCAGCGGTACTGAGCCGGAAGATGCCGAAGGCACCGATACTGACTTCGAAGACGTTGAGGGGGCTTAATCATGGCGGACGTAAATGCAAAAGGCGTTTTAACGGCGCCGATTTTTAGAGACAATCCCATCGCACTGCAGATTTTGGGGATTTGTTCAGCACTGGCAGTAACGACAAGCATGAGCGTTTCGCTGGTAATGGCGCTGGCTGTTATCTTTGTGACTGCGTTCTCAAACTTGTTCGTTTCGTTGATTAGGAATCACATTCCGTCATCGATTCGTATCATTGTGCAGATGACCATTATTGCATCACTGGTTATCGTGGTAGATCAGATTCTCAAAGCCTACGCTTATGAGATGTCCAAACAGCTTTCTGTGTTTGTAGGCCTGATCATTACCAACTGTATCGTTATGGGCCGTGCAGAAGGCTTTGCAATGTCTAACTCGCCAGGCCTGTCGTTCTTAGACGGTATTGGTAACGGCTTAGGCTACGGCTTTGTACTGCTGGTTGTCGGTTTTGTGCGTGAGCTGCTGGGCGCTGGAAGCATCTTTGGCTTCACGGTTCTCCAGACGGTTCAAGACGGTGGCTGGTACGTTCCTAACGGCTTGCTGCTATTGCCGCCTTCGGCGTTCTTCATTATTGGTCTACTGATTTGGATTATGCGTTCGGTTAATCCAGAGCAGGTAGAAAGTAATGAGTTCAAAATGAAGGAAAACACCAAGCCCAAGGAGGCCGTGTAATATGGAACATTATCTGAGTCTTTTTGTTGCCTCGGTGTTTGTTGAGAACATGGCACTGGCCTTCTTTTTGGGCATGTGTACCTTCTTGGCTGTTTCCAAAAAGGTTTCCTCTGCGATTGGTCTCGGTATTGCCGTTATTGTTGTATTGACCGTTACGGTGCCGATCAACAATTTAGTGTTCACCTACTTGCTGCAAGAAGGCGCACTAACGTGGACGGGTATCAGTGGTGCTGAAAACATTGATCTTTCGTTCCTTGGGCTGCTTTCCTACATCGGTGTTATTGCTGCGCTTGTACAGATCATGGAAATGTTCCTTGATAAGTACGTGCCTTCGCTCTACAACGCGTTAGGTGTATTCCTGCCGCTAATCACCGTTAACTGCGCTATCTTAGGTGGCGTACTGTTCATGGTTGAGCGTAACTACAACTTTGGCGAATCAGTGGTCTATGGTTTTGGCGCAGGCACTGGCTGGGCGCTGGCGATTGCCGCTCTGGCGGGTATTCGTGAAAAGTTGAAGTACAGCGATGTGCCGGGTGGCCTTCAGGGGCTGGGCATTACTTTTATCACCGTGGGTCTGATGTCGTTAGGCTTTATGTCTTTCTCAGGCATTCAGCTTTAATCGGAGCCGGTTTTTCCCGGCGATGCTCGCATCGCCGGGTTATATAAAACCTCTAGCAATAGGAAACCGACATGGTTGATACAACTGTCATCTTGCTCGGTGTTGTCATGTTCACGGTTATCGTTATTAGTTTGACGGTAATCATTCTGGCAGCGCGTAGTAAGCTTGTTAGTAGCGGGGACGTGACCATTGAAGTCAATGGCGACCCTGAGCATACGTTAAGCACCCAAGCCGGCGGTAAGCTGCTAAACACGCTTGCAGCAAACGGTATTTTTCTCTCTTCAGCTTGCGGTGGCGGCGGTTCCTGCGCGCAGTGCAAGTGCCGTGTAGAAGAGGGCGGTGGCTCAATCCTGCCGACCGAAGAATCGCACTTCACCATGCGTGAGAAGAAAGACGGCTGGCGTCTATCTTGTCAGGTACCTGTGAAGCAGGACATGAAGGTAGAAGTTCCTGAAGAAGTCTTTGGTGTTAAAAAATGGGAATGTGAGGTTGTTGGTAACCCCAACGTTGCCACCTTTATTAAAGAACTGAACTTGAAACTGCCTGAAGGTGAGGAAGTTGCCTTCCGTGCAGGTGGCTATGTGCAGCTAGTTGCACCGCCTTATGACATCAAGTTTTCTAATTTTGATATTGATGAAGAATACCGCGGTGATTGGGAAAAATTTGACATGTTCAAAGTTTCCCACAAGAACAACGAGGAAATTATTCGCGCTTACTCTATGGCGAACTACCCTGATGAAAAGGGTATCCTCAAGTTCAATATTCGTATTGCAACGCCGCCTCCCGGTACTAGCCATGCGCCTGGTTTGATGTCTACTTTCGTCTTCAACTTAAAAGAAGGCGACAAGGTGACGGTCATGGGGCCATTTGGTGAGTTCTTCGCTCGCGATACTGATGCTGAAATGATCTTTATCGGTGGTGGTGCAGGTATGGCGCCAATGCGCAGCCATATCTTTGACCAGCTGAAGCGTTTGAAGTCGGATCGCAAGATTACCTTCTGGTACGGTGCGCGTTCTTGGCGCGAAACGTTCTATAACGAAGAGTACGATCAGCTAGCCGAAGAATTCCCTAACTTTGAATGGCATCTGGCGCTTTCAGACCCGCAGGACGAAGACAACTGGGAAGGGCCAACCGGCTTCATCCATAACGTGCTGTACGAAAACTATCTGAAGGATCATCCCGCGCCTGAAGATTGCGAGTACTACATGTGTGGGCCGCCGATGATGAACGCCTCTGTTATCAAGCTGCTGCTGGATATGGGTGTCGAGCCAGAAAACATCCTATTGGATGACTTTGGCGGCTAATCGATCAGCAAGACTGTTAGTCGACAGCCTAGATAGGCCGTAGTAGATATAGACGTGATAAGCGGGGCTGGCCTTTTGGCTGGCCCCGTTTTTTTATGGCTATTGCTCACGTTAAGCGGGCGCTTATAACCGCTGATCCGCTGATGTATAATGAGTGTACAAAGTAATCTTGTAAGGCACTTCTTGGCAGGCCAGCTGTCGACAGTTACTTGCAAGAGACAATTTACGTGCAAGCAAAGCATCACTATGAAAATAGGCCGTGTTGGGAGATTGATATGACTATTTGGCTACTGGCATTTGGTTTTATGGCACTGATCATGTGTGCCATGGCAGTGGGTGTGCTTATGGGGCGTAAACCCATTGCGGGCACCTGTGGCGGCTTGAATCAGCTCGGATTAAAAGAAGGTTGCGATATTTGCGGCGGTAAAGACGAAGTTTGTGAAGAAGAGAACCGCAAGCAAGGCAGTATTCGTCGCCGCAGTGACGAAAGCCGCGGCGCCGATCTAGGTTACGATGTGACCCGTCGATAGCCGCTATGTGCTAAGCGAAAAGCGTCTGTTTAAAACGAGCAGCGCTTATCACGAGAGATGAGTATAACGGGAAGAGGGAGACGCAGAGAGTATGGCGGTTCACAATTACGATGTCGTGGTAATCGGTACGGGGCCTGCAGGGGAAAGCGCTGCCATCAATGCTGCAAAGCATGGCAAGCGCGTAGCGATTGTTGAGAAACAAGCCCAGGTGGGGGGGAACTGTACCCACTGGGGAACGATCCCTTCTAAAGCATTGCGCCACCAGGTCAAACAGATCATGGCGTTCAACACAAACCGAATGTTTCGCGATATTGGTGAGCCACGCTGGTTCTCTTTTCCTAAAGTGATGGAGCGCTCACGCGGAACCATCGACAAACAGGTAGAGATGCGCACCACGTTTTACGCGCGCAATCGTATTGATCTGTTCCATGGCGTCGCCCGTTTTAAAGATGAACACACTTTAGTAGTGCGTGATCGCCAAGAAGGCATGGAAGAGCTTGTCGCTAAGAAAATAGTCATTGCTACAGGCTCGCGCCCTTACCGCCCGGCGGATATTAACTTCCGTCACCCGCGTATTTATTGTTCGGATACTATTTTAAGCCTCTCGCACACCCCGCGTACGCTGGTGATTTTCGGGGCCGGTGTCATTGGCTGTGAGTATGCATCGATCTTTTCAGGTCTAGGCGTCAAAGTTGATCTCATTAATAACCGCGACAGCCTACTGTCGTTCTTGGACGATGAGATAAGCGATGCCCTTTCTTATCATCTGCGTAAGCACGGTGTTCTGATTCGCCATAACGAAGAATACGCAAGCGTGGAAGGCGATGAGTCTGGCGTAATAGTGCATTTGAAATCAGGTAAAAAACTGCGCGCCGACGCTTTTTTATGGGCCAACGGCCGTACCGGTAACACTGACAGCCTGGGCCTGGAGAATATTGGCCTGAGTGCGAATGGCCGGGGGCAGCTAAGTGTCGACGAGCATTATCGTACCGAGGTTTCGCATGTCTATGCGGCTGGCGATGTAATAGGTTGGCCCAGTCTTGCCAGCGCCGCTTACGATCAAGGCTTGAACTTGTGTAATGAGCTGCTCGATAAAGAGTATCGGTTTGTCAGCGATGTACCGACAGGCATTTATACGATTCCTGAAATCAGCTCATTCGGGGCCAATGAACGCGAATTGACGGAAGCTAAAGTGCCCTATGAAGTCGGCAAGGCTTTCTTTAAGGATACCGCCCGGGCGCAGATTACGGGCGATATCGTAGGCATGCTTAAAATTCTTTTCCACCAAGACACCCTGGAAATACTCGGCATTCACTGCTTTGGCGACCAGGCTTCTGAAATTTTACATATCGGCCAAGCGATTATGCAGCAGAAGGGCGAGGCCAATACCCTAAAGTACTTTGTTAACACGACCTTTAACTATCCGACGATGGCAGAAGCTTACCGAGTGGCTGCCCAAAATGGTTTAAATCGCGTTTTCTGATCGCGCTTTACCCATCAAGCCTTATCACTGGGTATTTAATGGGTGGCCTCAAGCTGATGGAGAAATACTGTTTCGCCGTCGGCTTGAAAAGAGATATCAGGTGGAAGCAGACTTTCAACACGGTTACGTCCAAATGTTTTGGCCTGATAGAGCGCTTTATCGGCGTAGCAATACAGATGCTCAAAAATGTGAGCGCCACCGTCGCTGGTCGTGACGCCGATACTGATGGTGGCAGCTACCCCGTTGATACTGTCGAGCCTCATGCATGCAATCTCATTGCGCAGCCTATCGGCCACCTGTAGTGCGTCGTGCGTCAACGTATTGGGCATCAATAGGCAGAATTCTTCGCCACCAACTCTCGCTAAGGTGTCGGATGGACGGCACAATTTTTCCAGCCGTTTACTGACCTGACGCAGCACATCATCACCCACCGGATGACCGTAGGTGTCGTTGATACATTTGAATTTGTCGATATCTATTAGTAACACGCTTAGCGAGGTTTTATTCCGCTGAGCCTGAGTCAGTCCTGCAAATGCGACGTTGACTAAATGACGGCGATTATAAAGTCCGGTTAACTCATCGGTTAGCATCAACTTATGCATTTGATTACGCTGCCGATAAAGATAGAAAGCTGCCATGGTGAGTGTAAAGGCCGCGCTGATAACTAATGCCAGCAAAATACTAATAGCGATGCAGAGATGGCGCATGACGGTGCGCTGTTGTAATGAAACAGTGTGAATTTCATCAAGAAGCTTGTTATAAAGCCACTGCTGTTGATCGCCCAGCGCCATTGCATCGCTTTTTAAGAGGGCAATATGTTCGGAATTTTCCTCAGCTATGCGGGCGCGCTGGGCTAATCTAATGAGTTGATAATTAAGGTCGATAAAATGGCTTCTAAGATAGGCAACGCCGGGTATAAGAAAGTGATGTTTATCGATACTGGTTTGCAAGTTGTCTAACTGTTGTTGAGAAAGAAATATAAAATAGTGGAGATATTCAATAATATTGGCATCTTTTAGCTGGCTGGTTTCTTTTGCGACAGCCTGCAGCTGAAGAGGCACCTGCTGCGCCAGCATAATATCATTCGCTAGCACGCTATAATCGACGCTGGCCTTTTGCCAAGCAGTGTTCACATAGCGCTCGGTGGCAGCTGCCAATATCAAAAGCATCAGTGCGAAAATAACGGCAAAGCGCCATCTTGGCTGGCGAAAACAATGATGAATAATCATTATTTGGCCAGCGTGTAGTTCGTAATGACGCCATTTATTTTCTTATGCTGACTTAATAATAGCTTCCTGGGCTGATTATAGCGCTTTGGCTGAAAAGACAGATTCTGCATGGCACCGCTCCCTCGCTGGTTAGGTAGCCCATGGATTCTTCCTCATGCAACTTAAGCACTTGTATGCAATGTGTGCCATCCCTCAACTTTACTAATTGCGAGATTATAGCTTTACTCATTATTATTGTTATTTTAATAGCTATCCTTATAAAGTGCTGAAATCTAATGATTATCTAGCGTGCTTAATGCGGAGAGTGCTTTGTCCTGCCAACTTCCTGATAGTGAAGCCGCCTGAGTTAATGCGTCTCTAGCTAAATCAGTCGATCCTTTTTGAAGAAGTAGGAGGCCGCTATTTAACCAGGCCGCGCCCATCTTAGGGTCAATGTCGGTTGCCTTCTCAAATGCCTGAAGCGCTTGGTCGGGTTGCTGGTCTGCATAAAGAGCGTTGCCTAGCGCGAACTGCCCAATTGCATCAGCAGGGTGGTGCTCTACAAACGTTTGCCAGCTTGAAAGCGCTGCTTGAGCCCCATGGGTTTCTTCATAGGCGCTAATGGCTTCTAGCGCATTGCGTGCGGTAATGCCGGCAGGTAATGAGCCTGGCTCTGCGACCACAAATCCCCAGCGATGGGTGCGCGCCCAGGTCGCGTCAAAGCGGCTAAATGACATGGTATGGCGTTCAATCTCACCGCTGCGCAGAATCAGCGTTTCGCTAGGCAGGTCATAGCCAATCGCAACGGCGTAATGCCACATAGGATAAATAGGTAGAGATAAATTCTGCATCACCACCACCGGGTCACCTGCCGCTAAGTGGCCGAGTAACGCATCCATCGTGCCACGAACGGGATATGCCAGCTGCTCGTAGCGTCTAACGGTTGCCAGCATTTCGGGCTGTACGCTGCCATCGCGCCCGGGTAAAAACACCTGGGGAATGAGCGTATCAACTTCTGCGTCCACGTCTTGATAGTTAAGCACCATGGCAAGCGTGGCAGGCCCGCATTGGAATTCCGTTTGAGCGTAAAACGGCACGCTGTCTATTTCAGCGTGCGCGGGAAGGTTGCTGTAGCTGCTTTGTAGCAATACCGGATTACGGGCACAGGCGCTAAGGAGCAGGAGTATCATAAAAACGCCCGCAAAGCGGGCGTAAAAAAACGTGTTGGTCATGTGCTGCCTATCAACGGGTAAACGGATATACGTCTGTCAGGCCGAGAATGTCGGTAATTAGCAGAATGATAAATACCGCAAACAGTACGCCGATAACGCCGCCACCCGCACCAGCAGGCATTAGGTCTAGCTGATCAGCCATCTGCTGCGCTTCAGAATCGCTAAGCGCCGCAACACGCGCATCTACTTCGTCTAGGTCAACACCCTGCTTTAGTAGCTGATCTTGCACATCTGCGCGAGCTAACACTTCATTAATACGCTCGCGATCAGCGCCAGCACGATCACCTGCTAAAACAGATTGGGTAGAGACTAGATCCATTGAGTGAGGCGTAACAGGCGCTGCAGCGACGGGCAAACTGGTAATAACGAGCGCCGCAATCAGCAGGGTAGAGAGGTAAGCACGCAATGATTTCATCGTCTTGTTCCTTAGACTAGTCAGGGGGAGTACAAGCTTTTTTGTCGCTTGAATCAACAGTATAGAAATAATTTGCCACATTTTTAAGCCCAAGAGCAAAAGTACTCATTATTTGCACTAAAGACGGGTGTTCATCATCGCACTTACACTGCCGATTAACCGTGCGCATTCACGCGATAGGTCCAGGCCGTTTCTGCGAGTAGCCCACGGCCACCGGCAATGGTCATGGCTAAATCATGTAGCCCAGGCCATAGGGGAACGGCCGCTGCGCCTTTTACGGCTAGATCTAGCCGCTGTGCCATTAGCAGCAGTTTGTGAAGACGCTTCATGGGCAGGCGGGCGATGGCTTTTTGGTAAGCAGGGCGCCGCTTGTCAAAAATCATCGGCTTCTGCGTTTTACAGGCGTGCTCAAAGCTTTGCCCTTGATCCAGATGTTGGTGCAGCGAAAGCAATGTTCTCAGCTCGCGACTCAGCGCCCAAAGCACAATCGGCGCTTCTATGCCTTCACTCTTTAATCCATTAACAATGCGAGACGCGCGACTGGGCTCACCTTTCAAACAGGCGTCGGCCAAATTAAATACATCAAACCGAGTGCTGTCTTCGACTCCTTGGGCAATGCTTTCTACATTCAAGCGCATGCCTTGAGGGTGAATCAACGCTAGTTTTTGCAGCTCTTGATCAGCGGCGAGCAAATTGCCCTCAGTGCGTTCGCCCAATAGGCGCGCCGCATCCAGGTCTATTTGTAAGCCGTGTCGCGAGGCGCGGTCACGCAGCCAATAACCCAAACGCGAGGCATCGACGGGCCATACCGGTACAAACAAACCTTGCTTATCTAACGCTTTAAACCAGGCGCTTTTTTGCTGCTTGGCGTCTAGCTTCCCCATGCTGATGAGGAGTATGTCGTCGCTGTTATCCAAGGTTTCGGCGTACTGTGCCAGCGCTTTACTGCCGTCTTGGCCAAGTTTGTGGTTGCCTACCCGTAATTCCAGCAGCTTATTGGTCGCAAAGAGCGAGAGATTGCTGGCTACTTCAATCAAGCGCCCCCAGGCAAAGTTCGCCTCAACGTCCAGTACTTCTCGCTCTTCGATACCAGATTGACGGGCCATGGTTCTTACCGCATCGCAGGCATCGCGATGCTGTAGCGGCTCGTCGCCGGCCACAATGACCACGCGCGGCAGCTTCTTTGCCAAGGCAGCGGGTAGCTGGTCGGCAAATACTTTCACTGCATACCCTCAACGTTGGCAAGGCGTTCGATGATCCGCTGCGACAGCTCACGAGCCAGCGTTTGCTCAGCTTCTGCAAACAGAGATTCGCGATTGAGCAAGTCATCATCATTAACGCGAATACGGCTGCTAGAGGACAGCGTCGAATTATTGATGTGGTAGGCGTTAGAGGCTCGTTCTTGCACGGACAGCGATATGCTCAGGGTGAGTTCGTGCTCGCGACTTGCGCGGCCATCACCGCCCAAGCGACGCTCAACGAGCGACGGCGCGCCAAGCGTCACACGCCAAGGGGCGCCAGGCTCCACCTGAGTGCCTAGCTGCCGCAGGCGCGTCGTTAGCTGCTGAGCAACCGCGCTGTTGTTATCGCCTTCTAACGCAAGCGTGGGCAGGGTGGGCAGCGAATCACGGCCGCGTAGCTGAAAGCCGCAGCCGCTGAGTAGCACCGCCGCTGAGGCGGCGATGCTGGTCGCTAGAAAACGTCGACGAGTTAAGGCATTTAAGGGTTTCATCCGCTCACCACAATGTTGACCAGTTTGCCCGGCACCACGATAACTTTGCGCACCGTGTTGCCTTCAATATAGCGCTGAACGTTTTCATGCTCCATGGCGAGTGCTTCGATAGACGCTTTATCAGCGCTGGCGGGCACCTCAAGGCGAGCGCGCAGCTTGCCGTTAACCTGCACGACGAGCTCAATACTATCGCGGGTCAGCGCAGATTCATCAACCACCGGCCAAGTTGCTTCAATGGCAGGGCCGCTATGCCCCAGCGTTTCCCACAGGCTATGGCACAAGTGAGGCGTAATCGGCGCTAGCAGCAAGACGCCCGCTTCCAAGGCTTCGCGGCTTACCGCTAAGCCCAGCTCAGACGTATCGTCGAATTTGCCGATGGCGTTGGAAAGCTCCATAACGGCGGCAATCGCGGTATTGAATGTAGTGCGTCGGCCAATGTCATCGCTGGCTTTCTTGATGGTCTCATGAGTTTTGCGCCGCAGCGCTTTCTGGTCGTCATTGAGCGCGTCAATATTCAGCGCGCCCGGGGTGCTGGCGGCTATGTGCTCATTGACCTGACGCCAAAGGCGCTTCAAGAAGCGATGAGCGCCTTCAACGCCGGAATCAGACCACTCCAGCGATTGCTCAGGCGGGGCGGCAAACATCATGAATAGCCGCACGGTATCCGCACCGAACTTATCGATCATCGACTGCGGATCAACGCCGTTATTTTTCGACTTGGACATCTTCTCGATGCCGCCCATCTCTACTGGGTGCCCGTCGCTCATTAAAAGGGCGCTGAGCGGGCGGCCTTTCTCGTCGCGCTTCACTTCAACATCTGCCGGGTTAAACCACTCTTTGCCGCCGTTATCTTTAATGCGGAAGAACGTTTCGGCAATAACCATGCCTTGGGTCAGCAGCTGTTGGAATGGCTCGTCAGAATCCACCAAGCCAAAATCGCGCATTAGCTTGTGGAAGAAGCGGGCATAAAGCAGATGCAGAATGGCGTGTTCGATGCCGCCAATGTAAAGATCAACCGGTAGCCAGTAGTTGGCGCGCTCATCCAGCATTGCTTCAGTATTATCGGCACAGCAGAAGCGCGCGTAGTACCAGGATGACTCCATAAAGGTGTCAAAGGTGTCGGTTTCGCGGGTCCAGCCGTCGCCCAGATCAGAGAACGCCGGCATTTTTTTCAGCGGCGAGCCAGAGGCGTCCACAGTGACTTCCATGGGCAGCGATACCGGCAGCTCTGCATCGGTAAGCGGTACCGTTTGGCCTTCAGGGCCGTATTTAACCGGGATGGGTGCGCCCCAATAACGCTGGCGGGCAACGCCCCAATCACGCAGACGGAAGTTGGTTTTTACTTCGCCGCGGCCAAGTGCGGCAAGTTTCGCGGCAATGGCGTCGAAGGCTGCTTGAAACTCAAGGCCATCAAACTCGCCTGAATTGATCAAGACGCCATGTTCGGTATAGGCGCTTTCGGAAAGGTCAGGCGCTTTACCGTGTTCATCGGCAACGACCGGTTTGATTTCAATGCCGTACTTAGTGGCAAACTCCCAGTCGCGCTGGTCATGAGCGGGTACGGCCATTACTGCGCCAGTACCGAACTCCATTAGCACGAAGTTTGCGACAAACACCGGCACTTCATCGCCCGTCAGCGGGTGAATTGCCCGATGGCCGGTGGCCATGCCCAGCTTCTCTCTGGTGGCCATTTCCGCTTCTGAAGTGCCGCCTTTGGCGCACTCGTAGCAGAAGGTGGCAAGCTCAGCGTTCTGCTCAGCCGCCTGTTTGGCCAGCGGGTGGCCGGCGGCTACCGCGACGTAAGTCACGCCTAATAGCGTATCAGGACGAGTGGTATAGACCGCTAGCGGCTCGTTGGCATTGCCATCGGCGTCTTTCACATCAAAGGTCAGCTCGACGCCGCGAGATTTGCCAATCCAGTTACGCTGCATGGTTTTAACCTGCTCCGGCCACTCGACTTTATCGAGGTCCGTGAGCAGCTCTTCAGCGTAATCGGTAATTTTCAAGAACCACAGCGGGATCTCTTTGCGCTCAACCAGCGCACCGGAACGCCAGCCACGGCCATCAATGACCTGTTCGTTGGCGAGTACGGTTTGATCAACCGGGTCCCAGTTTACCGTTGACATCTTTTTATACACCAAGCCTTTGTCGACTAGCTTGGTGAAAAACCACTGCTCCCAGCGGTAGTAGCTAGTATCGCAGGTGGCGAACTCGCGGCTCCAGTCGTAGGCAAAGCCCAGTGCCTTCAACTGATTGCGCATGTAGTCGATGTTTTGATAAGTCCACTCGGCCGGCGGGACCTGGTTTTGGATGGCGGCATTTTCCGCCGGCATGCCGAATGCGTCCCAGCCCATGGGCTGCATGACATTTTTGCCCTGCATGCGCTGGAAACGCGATACGACGTCGCCGATAGTGTAATTACGCACGTGCCCCATGTGCAGCTTGCCGCTGGGGTAGGGGAACATGGAAAGGCAGTAAAACTTCTCGCGATTCGCGTCCTCTACTGCTTTGAAGCACTGATGTTTGTCCCAGTACTGCTGGGCGTCGCGTTCAATTTCACGAGGGCTATAATGTGCGTCCATCGGTTTATTCATGCCTTGGCGTATTCGCCCAAAAGGGGCGCAAAGTGAATGTGAGATGACATCTGTCAGATAAGTAAGGCTGATTGTATCCTATGCAGGTGTATCCTTGAACGGTAAGCCGATGATAGGAAACTGCATGCGTCGACAAAAGGAGAGGCACCATGAGTGAACATCAGAATGACAACCGCCTACGCGAAGGCTACGAACGACTGTTAGAGCGGATGCAGGGAGGCGCTAACGAGCTAACTTGGCAAAACTTACAGAAGGATTTGGACGATGCGGTTGAATTCGAATCAGACCTTGAAGAATACACCAAAGACGAGCTAGCCCTGCTGCGAGCCTGGGTAGAGCGCGATTTGAAAGACATGCGCTACTACATGGCCGATACCGGTAAGCAGGTAGCCAGCTGGCTAGGTATCGACCTGGACGGCCTTTCCCGGCGCGTAGCGGAATCACTGCTGTCAGTTGCCGATCGCAGCGTAGTGGACCGTGAACGCTTCGAGGATGATTTAGAAGCAGCCCGCGCCGATTACTGCGAAGGCGAAATGGCCGCACCCGGCTTAATGGCCTGCGTACATTGCGATGCCCAGGTCACGCTGCCCACCGTGGCGCGCCTAGAGCCCTGTCATGAGTGTGGCCATCGTTATTTCTACCGCTTCCCTAATAAAATTATCGAAACGTGATCTGCTAAATAACCATCAAGCTGATGCCTGCAATCGCCCCTAGCGAAAGCAGGCTCATCACCGCAGCATAGGGAAGATTGTTTTTCATCATACGATAGCCACTCACACCGTAGCGGCCTTGTAGCGATAGATTGATGCCTGAAAGTGGCCCTACGCTAGTGCCTACTGCCCACGAGCTTAATGCGACAAACGCAAACAGGGTCTGCTCGCCATTGTGTAAATTGAGCATTGACGCCAGCACCGACACGCCAATAATCGGATGCAAGCCCGCTAATGCGCTTAAGGTAATCGCCGCAAAGCTGATCATTGCTTGCGGTGTGCCAAAGCGTGCGAAGAGTGTCCAGTCGCTGCCTGCCACTGCCGTTACCAGTGTCGAAAGTCCAATCGTCAAAAGTCCTGCCGCTAAAAACAGTGAAAGCTCACCGCGCATGGCGGGTAGTCGGGTAGTGGTGTGCTGAAGAATGCGCCGCAGAGTAAAGCGCGGCCCATCGCGTAGGTTGCTCAGCACCGCCACGCAGGGCAGCAGGAAAGTGATAATGCTGATGATGGAAAGGGTTGGTGTGAGCAAGAAGTGAAATAGCATCACCAGTAACGCCATGACCACAGGCATCATCAAACTGCTTGGCGCTAGAGAAAAGCCATCGACTTCGGTTAAATCAAAGCGGCGTTTTAGCTCCAGCGTGGTGAGTAGCCCTGATAGCATCGCCAGAGGAAACCCTACGATGGCAATTTGCGCGTACTGAACGTCCGGCACCAGTGCGAGGACAAGCCCCATGGAGGCAAAAAACGGTGACCACAGTGCCGCACTGGAAAGACCTCGGTTGAGTGCTAATAACTGCGGTGTCGTGAGCGGCCCACGGCGGGCCAATTTGTCGCCCACCATCAACACCGTCGATAGATTTAAGATGGTACCCAGGAAGTGAACGCCCAACCACGTTCTCAGCACACCGCCAGCACCGGTTACCCGCTGCCCCGTCGCCCCTTTATTGCCTTGCTTACCAATCAGAGAGATAAAGCTAACCCCCACCAGCATCGAGACCACAAAAATGTTGCCTTGCAACATGCTGGGCCAATCTATCTCCGCACCGTACACAAACCTTGCTACTAACAACATCAGCACACCAAGCGCGATAAGTACGCCCGCCTGAAGCCTTGAGCGTCTCGGAATATCTCGCCACAGCAACACAACCGCCGCCCATAGCAAATAGCTCACCGCGTGTGCGGTGGAAAGCCAGTCAGTAAAACCAATAATTTGTGCAATTAAACTAAGCAGAATCAGCACGCCTGCCAAGCGCTGCCATGAAGTTGTCTCTTGCATGTCAAACCCTTAGTAATGAATTAGCAGGCTAATCGGATTTACGGCAGAAGGCTAGCAGCAACGTGTTATGTAGCAAAAGGAAGAGATTTTTACGCACGGGGGAGAATTGGTGCCACTAAATGCACAACCACATCATGTAGTGCGTGGTAACGAGCGAAGAGCGGTACTAGGCCAATGCAACCAACAAACTGTTGGCCCCAGAGGCAACGCTTTTATACAACGGCATTATCACAGCATGGGCGGCTTGCAGGAAGCAGCCATTGCCAGCCCAAGGAAATACCCGCGTTTGGATACTTACGATCCAGCGCACACGGCATGTTTCGATGAGCCGCAGCCCCGAGCCATACATCAAAATAGCCATTTAGATGTATCGAGCCAGATAACTGGTTTAATAGCATAATGGGTAGTCGACGTGGGCGTTTAGCTCGGGAAAAAGTGCCAATATCGCCCAGTGGCTTATTGAGTACATGGCGATAGAGGAATACAAGTGCGTTAAGCGCTTGATTCAGCGTTGCTGCTACGTATCGCTCAACGGCAAGGTGCTTAAGAAAAGCCTGCACCCCAAAAGGGCCCATAGTGGCAGGGTGACGTATGCCATGATAGCGAATGAATTAGCGTATCCAATAACAGTAGGCTTTTTCAGTACGTGGGCTGTAGTGCTTTACCCGCATCACTGCCTTGACACGATTCATTAGCTTCGGTGGGTTGTTTTGCATATCCATTTGGTCATCGACCATGATGGTGTATGGATGTACAGTTTTATTGAGTTTGGCTAAACGCGCAAGCGTGCGAATTGTGAAAATACAGCCTAATTAATATTAATTTAATTTAATTTAATTTAAAATCATGTGGTTATATGCGAACAGGTGGGCTACATTTGCTAAGTAAACATGCTGGCGCGTTCGCCCAATCATAGGACGCGCTGTCTAATACCTGTTAGGACTCTTTCATAGCATGGAATATAGTTTAGAATTTTCAGAAAGGCTTATCGAATCAGCTGAAGCAATTTTTCATAGTTCTTCTGAGAAAGAGGAAGCAGGCAGAGCCATATTATATTTAAGTTGTCTCTCGTGTGAGATTAGCCTAAAAGCTCTATTGGAGAGCTGTGGCTATAGGCCAGATGAACTTAAAAAGCACTCACATAAACTCGATGATCTGCTTAATGTCATCGGTACTTGTAAAATCACTGGCACAAACCAGAGAGCAACCTCTATTCGTAGTAAAGAAGTTGTGCCAAACATAGCAAATGGCACTGTAGGCAAGTTGCTAGATTCTAGCCTCGCTGGTGGCTCTGTGTACCCCAATGAAATTCGATACGGTGAAGTTGTTACGCATTTCCCACCAGAGGCCATGCTCAACTGTGCCAAGGTTGTAAATATTTGGTGCAAAGAACACGAAGGTGGGTTGGTTCGTGCAGCCAACTCCTAACAAACGGCTGCACCGGACAAATTTTCGCCGCCACCTTTTGTGCAAAATATGCACAAAAGCCGCCAACAAAAATTTGCTCGGTAAGCCGGGCGTTAATTTCTTTTTTTTTCCTTAAGGTTTTGAGGTGCTAGGTTGTTTAAAGAACTATTTACATATTTAGAGGCAAATCAATCCATAGCCACATTAAGTACTGGTATATTGGCAATATTCGCAGTCATATTGAGTCAACTATGGTTGGATTGGCGTCAGAAAATGGCTCATAAGCATGAAGTTGCACTTAAAGATAAAGAGTTAAGATTAAAGAAAAAAGAAGAGCTAATTGAAGCTATTAATATTCAAGTTTTAGATATAGCTCGTGTCGAAGACGTTTTTGATAGCTGGTTTAATAATTTCAGTAAAAACTATACGGCATCGGAAATGAGTCAGTTGTTGATGAGTATTGATAGCCGGGTGAATAAGGTCCACATTTTAATTCAGTTGTATTTCCCAGATTATATTCCGTATATAAATAAAATTATGGGTGAAGCTCAGGAGTTCTTTGAGTTATGTGCAGATTTTTCGATGGCTGCAAAATTTGGCTCTGAAGATTTCCATAAACTCGAAATGATTGAAATTGTTGAAAAATGTAATGAATACGCAGTTGCTTATATGCAGCTATCTTCTCATGTGATTGAACCTGAGCTAGTTGAGAAATATTCACTTAAGCCTAGTTAGAAATTAACAAGTCGCTGAAGCATAAGCCCTAAATTTACCGCTACGCGGCGGGCTGTGGACTCGCATTCGCTCGCCGCTTAGCTTTGCGTTGAGGCTGTAGAAAAACTCCGCTGACGCCTAAGTTTTGGTAAGATCAAGGGGAGTGGTCAGCATGCCGCGCTTCAACCCCTATAATCACGATCAGAGCGCAATGGTCGTGATCAACTATCAAGACAAGCTCCAGCCAGGCATTTTTGAATACGCGGTGCATTATCTGATCGAGCATAAATTGGATTTGTCGGTTTTCCATCCCAAGTATCGCAACGATGCGACCGGACCCTCCTTCGAAACTGAGCTTAGGCGCTCACTTATTGTTGCGTGGTGCGCATCGTGCTACTATTGTGCAATGATTAAATCATTCCGTCACAAAGGGCTGAAACGATTCTACTCGACGGGTAGCGCGTCAGGTATACAGGCTGATCATGCCAAAAAACTGCGCATGCAGCTTGCTGCCCTTGATACTGCAGTGTCAGTGGATGACATGGATATCCCGGGCTTCCGGCTGCACGTACTGAAAGGTACAGACAAAGGGCGATGGTCAGTTTGGGTCAATGGCAATTGGCGCCTGACGTTTGAATTTCGTGACGGCAACGCTTACATACTTGGTTACGAGGATTATCACTGATGATCATGCATAATCCCCCGCATCCTGGTGAGTTCATCCGGGATATATATTTGGAGCCTTTTGGCATTAGTTCACGTCGGCTAGCCTCAAGTCTCGGTGTCTCGCCTTCTACTCTGTCTCGGCTTCTTAAGAAAGATAGTGGCGTAAGCCCTGAGATGTCTCTGCGGCTTTCAAAAGTGGTCGGCCGCTCTCCCGAAAGCTGGCTTGCGATGCAAGATATGTACGATCTTTGGGTAGCCCGCAGCACACTGAATTTGGACGATATTCATCCGCTAGATTTCGAAGCAGCTTAACAAGCCACAGTAGTGGATGCGCTAAAGCGCACCACTGTGTATAGCGTTGAGGCTGTAGAAAACCCAGCTGATGCCTAGGTTTTGGTAGGGGAAAACAGACGAAGAGTGATCAGCATGCTCATCCGTCACCTCAAAAACGCCTCAGATGAATGTCCAGGCCAATATCCTCGTCATCTTATTTCCCTGCGTCATCTCTATTTCCCGTATATCAACGGCACCGAGCTTACGCATCAACTTCGTGGCAGGTTTTACATTGTCGGCTTTTGAAACCAGGCTGCTAAACCAGCGGCATTGAGTTGAATACACTTGGCTTTCTTTTATTAGCTTTTTAAGAAACAGCTGTTCGCCTCCCTTACACCAAAGCTCTGCCCCCATCCCACCAAAATTCAAAGTGGGAGAGTTGGTTTTTGCTTTTTGCTCACCGCGACTACGCGCCAGGTTGTTGAGCTTAAGCTGGCTGCCTTTCAGTGCTTCATCAAGGGAAGCATGGAAGGGTGGGTTGCATACGCTGACGTCAAAGAACTCCCCAGCTTGAATGATACCTTCAAACATATGGTTTTTATCGTGCTGCGTGCGCAGCGTGAAGCGATCTTTGAGCGTGGGGTTGCGGGTGATAATCGTGGCTACGTTCTCAAGCGATTGAGCGTTAATGTCACTACCCACACACTGCCAGTCGTAAATTTGGCAGGCCAGTAGCGGGTAGATGCCATTCGCCCCCGTTCCTATATCGAGCAGCTTGATGCTGGGCTGTTCGCGCTCAAGCCCAATTAAATCGGCCATGTAATGGATATAGTCAGCCCTGCCTGGGATGGGAGGGCAAAGCGCGCCATCTGGAATATCCCAATCGGCAATATTGTAGTAGCGGTTTAATAACGCGGCGTTAAGCGTTTTAACTGCCAAAGGGTCTGCGAAATCGATAGAAAGCTTGCCATGAGCATTCGGTTTTACATGGGGGGCTAGAGCAGGGTGGCTTTTTACGAGCGCTGGGAAATCATAGCCTTGGTTGTGTAGATTCTTCGGGTGTAGGCCTTTGCCAACAGGCTTAGCTCGGCTTTTTTCATTTCGATGCAGGGTGGTCACAGTAATAGGCCTGAGGCTTGGCGTTCAAATGGACTTACATTGTATGCAAGTACGCTTGATAACGCTTGCTTATGCTAGGCGCATCACTTTCAACACTTACCTTCCGCCACCAGCCCTGCGCGATACTCTCTGCCATGCTGATCCAGCCAAGCGTCCGCTTGAGCTTTACCTTCTGTTGTTAGCCGCTGCTCATATTCTGATCGTTTCATCTCCCGTTCCCATCAAATTATGGGGTCAGCAGCATTTTTTGATTGGGAATTCAGACTTTCTCTTGTTCATACACCTTACTGCACTCTAGAGATTCTTCTGCGTCGTTATCTATAGCCGTCACTGTCGGCTGCACGTGGCGCAGCTGGCGTTTTAATAGGCGGGTATACAGGAACTGGTTGTAAACCGCCCAGCAGTGAAAGGTGAGGAAGGTGACGACAAAGCCGATTAGCACCAACTTGATCATAACCGAGTCATAAAGCTGACCCAGAATCTCCTCTTCCACAAAGAAGAACATGTACATTTTTGCTACCACAAGCACCCATAACGCCAGCGTAGCGAGGGTGATAATGGTATCGCGAACGCGATAGCCCCAGCCTTTTTGGTAAGGGTTGTCGATAATGACGGGCACTAGCTTATTGCTCATTGAATTGCTCCCCGCGGTCAGGACTATTCCAAGTGGCAAGCCTGCCTTTTTGCCGCATCATGGCTTTGGGGAAGGCAATGACCACGGTAGCCATATTGATAAGCCAGTAGGCGAAGGGGTACCAGATACTCCAGTAAACGCAGCGGAATATCTGTTTGTCGTAGCGACTGTCGATATAAAAGCTAACGGTAAACTGAATGAAGCTGACGGCGATTAAGATGCTGCCAAAATAGGAAAGTACTCTTGCCGTAACGGGCCACTCCATCGGCATTAAGAGATGAGATACCAACCAAACAAGTATCAGAGTGATAACCGAGTAACACCAAACCACGCTGATAATGTATTCCAGCATCAGCAGCCAGAAACGGCTGTTTTTCCAGCGCACTGTCTGTGGAAAGTAGCGTAGAAAGACCTCGCCGCCACCCTGTGCCCACCGTAGCCGCTGTTTGAACAGGCCACGTAGCGTTTCCGGCATTAGCACCCAGCACATCGCTCTAGGCTCATAACGTACCTGCCCACCGGCCAGCTGTAACCGCCAGCTCACATCGATATCTTCGGTCACCATGTCTGTATTCCAGCCGCCGATCTCTTCTAATGCTTTGCGCCGAAAGGCACAAATAACGCCAGAAATAGTAAATACCATTCCGTAAATGCGCTGGGCACGTTTTATCAGGCCGATGATGGCTGAAAATTCGCCGGTTTGAATTTTACCAATGGCCGTTGAGCGCGTCCTAACTCGCGGGTTACCGGTGACCCCGCTAACTTTCGGGCTGCCAAGGAAGTGGCCGACCATATAGCCAATGGCGTCGTAGTCCATGATCGCATCGCCATCGATGCCGACAATAATGTCGCCTATCGCCTGGCTTAAACCGTTGTTCATGGCGCTGGCTTTGCCCTGATTAGGCTGGTGCAGCACTTTTAACGTGGGATGAATAAGCGCCAAGGCATCCAGCTTTGTGGCAGTGTTATCCGTACTTCCATCGTTAATGGCAATGACGTCCATATGCGGATAGTTCTGGTTGAAGAGGTGGTGAATCGTCTCATCTACATTTGCCTCTTCGTTATAGCAAGGCAGTAGGACGGTCACCTTTGGCGCATTTTCATCCCAGGAAAACGTCTGGGGCCAGGGTTGCTTGCGCTCCCAATGAACGTAGAAGTAGATGCCCCCGCAGATCCATATGGTCGCCATCAGGCTGGGATAGCCGAGGGTGAAGATAGCCATAGCGTTGAGTATGTTCATGGCGTTGCCCTAAACCGGCGTCCAATGGAAAAGACTGGCCTCATGACATTAACGTCTGGATGGTTTTGTAAAAAATCATCCGGGTAATAGCCAATGTTCTTGATGCCTTCTTCGCGCAGAATACGTACCCATTGAGCTATCTCTTCGCTGGGAATCGGGGTTTGGGTATGCCAGTTCTGCGTTTGTAGCTCAAAGACCAGTTGTTCGGCGCTTACCTGCGCGAGCGAACGCTGGGCGAGTGCTCGCAGCCATTCATCGGGATTCTCTGCTTCTTCCATATACGGCATCGCCATGACCGCCACAAAGTCGTAGCCGGCGGCGAAGCTTTGAATATCCTGGGCAAACCATCGCTGGCTACGAGGCTCCATCACCGTGACGGCATACAGATTGCGCGATGTGGTAAATACTTTGTTGTCAGCCTGACGATAGTAGTTCGCGGCCTGTTCAAGCTCGTAGGTGAAGTCAGTTAGATACGCCGTTTTGAAGCGCGCCCAGGTAGTCATTAAGCCATCGTCGTTACGTATTGCATTGATATCGCTTGGCAATGACGCATCTTCATAGGCGGCGATGGCGTCAGGGTTGGCATCTTCAAAGTCGGTGAAGAAGGCGTCATCGTGGAACAGCAGTCCATCGAACTTGGTCAGCCGACCAAGATCTTGATAGATTTCCCGAATGATACGGCGGTTTTCTTGCACGTAGGGCGAGAGCCGGCGGTAGTTATCAGGTGATTCCGCGCCGGTTCGGACGTCGGTGACATATTGGTACCCCGTTCCCAGGTCAAACGACAGCACCGGCATCCAGGCGTATACCTTTACGTTAGCGCGTTTCTTTAACTGCCAGGCCACGCGATTGAACAGGTCCGCTCTTACCGGCAGGTGGCGGTTAGGGAAGTAAAGTGCGTCCGCCACGCCGTCACCATCCGGGTCTGCATAGGCCTGAAGGTAAACGGTATTAACGCCGTAGCGAGAAATGCGCTCAATCAGGCGGTCAAGATTTTGCTCCTGTTGAATCGGGTCAGGGTCATACACATAGTCTAGATCGACATGCACAATGCGCAGCTCTTCAGGTTCCCACACTCTGTTGGAAAGGATCTCATCAATGGTTTGCAGGCTGGTTTCCTGGTCGATGAGGTAGCGGTTCATGGTACGCATTGAGTCGTTTAACTGGTTAGGGGCGCTAAGCAAGCTGAATGTGTAGTCCATGCCATATTCCGCTGCAATGTTAAGCGTTGCTTCGCTATAAGCGCCGTAGGGCCACACGATAATGCGTGGGCTACGCCCAGTCTGCTCTTGGAAGCGTCGCTGCGTTTGCGCCATGTCTTGCCGCACCCGCTCAAGGTATTCTGCCTCGCTTTCGTACCCGCTATAGGCATTCCAAATGCTGGTCACTGCCGCTGCCTGTTCGTTACCCATGGGGTTGCCGACCACGCCGTAATGCAGGCCGTACGAGTGAGAGGCAATTTCAACCAGCGGAGACGCGTCTAACGTTTTGACTTGTGCCCACGATAAAAAACGCTCACGAGGCAGCGTAATACTGCCATACGGCACTTGCCCGCCAGCAGGTACATCCAGCCAGCTACCGACCACGGCTTGAACGGCGGGGAAGTTATACAGCTGGAGTAATGGAAAGACGATATCGTAAAAACTGCGATAGCCATCATCGAAGGTCAGCAGTACTGCTTTGTCTGGCAGCGGTAGGCCTCCCGCTTTGGCATCAATGATTTGCTGCAAACTAACGGGCTGATAACCCCCTGCGTCGATGAGATTGAAATGTTCGATTAATCGGCTGCGTGTAATGGTTTGTGAATAGATATCCATCTCGGGAGTGACGCTGGCATCCACAATGTCGTGGTAGCTAATTACCACGTAATCATTTGGTGAGCGTGCGGCCTGGACTTGCTGAATATTAACGACCACCAGCAAAACAGCACCCAATAAAATGACGCGCCAAAGTGTCATAGGAATCTCCATACAAAGCCGGCTGAAATAACATTGTCGTATTCAGGCGTGCCGTCATAGACGGCGCGTTCCCGCGCAATTCCGTATTCGAAACTGACGGTAGGGACTAGCTCCCACTGATGCTTGTAACCCACTGCCCAGGTGTTTTCGCTGTCGTTGTCTTCTTGCCAGTAACGCCCTGAGCCGATTGAAAGCGACTGTATGAAAGACTGTCGATAATCGATGGGCGTCTCATAGTTGAGCGTCAATACACCGGCTAGGCTGGCGTCGCGGCCCGGATTGAAATAGCTGGCTTCAACATCATCATTGCGTGAGGTGGACGCCTGTATCTCGCCATTAAGCTGCCAGCGGTCCAAGTGATAGAGCGTCTGATTCCAGTAGCCGTAAATAGATTGGCGTAAGTTGCTGTCGTCAAAGTCGGTGGCCATCACGCCAATGGCACCGGCACCCCGTTCATCGCGGCGATAGGCTAATTCACCTCGATAGCGGTCAGCGTTAATGCCATCGCGTAAGGCGCGTAGCGGGGTATCGGTGGTATTGATTTCAACGGCGAGAGTGGTCGTTAAATGATCGGTAGGGGCGTAGCGTAGTTCTGCCAGGGCCAGAAAATCTTCATTGAGCTGTGTCCCTTGTCCAGCCGCTAACTTTAAGGTGGCAGGATGCAGATTCCATTCATATCCCGCCACGTTATAAGACGCATAAAGATTCTCGCCTTCAAACTCGCCATATTGACCAATTCGCTGGGCGAAGGGGCGCGAACCGCTGCTGTTGCGGGGGCCTTCTAGAAGAACTTCATATTGCCATTCCCGTGATGCTTGGGTACCGCTTCCCTGACCTTCACTGCGCTCGAACGAGCTGCTCAACTGGGGGGCGCGAAGTTCTCGCCATTCACGGACTAGGTCGTCACGTGTCGCGCTGGGGCGGGCCTGTGCAATTTCTTTAGCGACCTCCGTGGTGGTACCTTCCCACTGGCCGCGCTGTAACCTTGCGAGTAACACGCCGTGGCGAGCGGCGTCCTGATTGTCGGGCTGAAGTAGAGGAGCGGCATGTTGATAGGAGTCTTCTGCTTGCCTAGGCCAGCCTCGACTGCGTTCAAGATCACCTTTCATTAGCCAAAGATAGGGATCGGCGGGCGCTTGGTTTTGATAGGCAGCGAGCTGTTCGCTGGCTTCTTCCGCACGGCCTCGCCAGGCATCAAGAAGTACGCCAAGCAGCAATACTTTTTGGTAGTTGGGGTTTTCTATGCGCAGTGTTCGGGTGAAGTCCAGGCGCTGTTCGGGTTCACTGGACATCCACTGTTGCAGTAACTTGTCGGCATCACGAAAACGCTGGGCATCGGTGTAACTAAAAAACAGCCCTTCGTTAAGAGGGTCATCGGGATTTGTCGCCTGTTCGGGGGACTGGCGTATCAAGCTTTCATACAGAGTGATGGCTTCATCTGGCCGTCCCATGCCATTCAGGGCATAGGCTCTCGCTCGGGAAACGTAGCTTGGCAGCTGGCCGTGCTGGTTTTCCAGCCTTACCGCGAGTGCCTCTGCTTCTGAAAAGCGCCGCAATTCTGCCAAGGCCACGACTTTGTCATATTCAGCGATAGTGATCAGCTCAGGCGGGGCGTCGGGCTCACTCAGGACGCTATTCAACTCATCTAAGCCGCTGCGAACGCGAAAGGGCTGATCCGTATGAATGCCCAGACGGATGTCAGTGACGCCTTCGTAATAGGTAAGCCAGAGACGATCGCTGCTAGTAAACGTATCAGGATTGGTCTGCATGATGCGCCGAGCTGCCGAACTCGCCCCTAAGCCGACGGCTAAGCGATAAAGCGCATGTAATTCACTCGTGTTGCCTGGGTCTTGCGCCACTAGCGCCTGCCGGGCACTCAGCTCTTGCATGGCGTTGGCGGTACGTGCCGCCAAGTAGCCTCGTGCCTCAAGCCCTGCGGTGGTAGTGCCTGCGACTTGGTTGTACTGCTGTAGAGAAATATCCGCGAGGGTGTGATTACCCATATCGGTATGCACCAGGGCTTGCCCCAGCCAGCCCTGCGCGTTTGCCGGGTTGCGATACGTTAAGGCGCGAAACAATACCAGTGCTTGCGGAAAGTCACCCGCGCTGCGCGCCGCGCCGGCAAGGTTGGCAAGTTCAGAATCGCTATAGTCGTCTGTTTGGCACCCGCTACACACAGCCAATGCTTCCTGGTAACGATCAGCGCGCACCAGTAAAGCCACTAAGTCTTCGCGTACACGCACATTTTGGGTTTGGTAATAAAGGGTTTGCAGACCATTAATAGAGGTTTGCAGCGCCCCTTGGCGCGCCTGGACAACCAAAGCCTCGCGTTGCGCATCCGTCGTGGTCTGCCCCTGCGCTGCTCCAGCGGTTAGGCAGGCGAGCAGGCAAATCGGCAGTAGGGCGTTAGGGCGGCTGTGCATAATGAGGTTCCTACACTGAAGGGCAGTGGCGACATTTTGTAATCAAATGTATCTGCTTAGTGTATAGGAGTATCTTTGAAGTCAGTGCACGACTAAAACGTGAACTTGAAAAGGGTTGTTGTCAGCAAAAAGGGTGAGAATTCTAATGCCTGTTTTTGTTTGCTCATCACTTTTAGCTAGGCAATGCGCAGACGCTTCAGAATAGCAGGATTACTAAAACGCTATAGGTATAACTAAATCGCTATAGGTGTCTCTAAGGCTCTATAGAAGCGCTGCATCTTGGGAAGCTTGCTCTAGCTGTTCGATCATCCGGCGAGCGGCGTTAGAAGGCGTACGGTTGGTATGTACTAAATAGCCTAACGGGCGATAGATGGGCGCAGTGTCTACATTGAGTTCTACCAGCTCATTGTCGATCATTTTCTCTGGTAGCAGGCTCCAGCCTAAGCCAACGCTGCACATCATTTTAAGCGTTTCTAAGTAGTTGGTGGCCATACTGACCGGTAGCTGAAGGCCTGCTTCATTGAACCGCTGAGCAATGAGCGAGCCGGTAAACGTCTTTGCCCCGGGCATCACGCAGTGATAGTCACACAGCGCCGCGAGTGACAGGCCTTTATGACCCATCGATCGATGGCGGGCCTGGGAGTGACTGGCGAGAGGGTGGTCCGTTGCGCAAACAAAACACAGCCGGTCACGCCATAGCTCGACTACGTGCAGCTGTGCATAGGAGTGAGGTGCCAGTGTCACCACCGCCATTTCCAAGGTGCCGTCTAACACACCTTGATACGCCTGTTCTGAATCGAGAAAGTGCAGGTCTAGCTCTACCTCTGGATGGCGCTGAGTGTACTGCTTGAGTAGCGGCGGTAAACGGTGTAAGCCGATGTGATGGCTGGTCGCAAGCGTTAGGCGCCCACCCACCTGGCCGGAAAGGTTGGCTAGCGCACGGCGGCTATCTTCTACGGTAAATAGAATGCTTCGGGCTTGAGGTAGCAGCACGCTGCCAGCCTCTGTCAATGCAATGCGTCGTCCTATGCGATCGAATAAACGCGTGCCCACCTGGGATTCAAGCGTCGCAATGCGCTTGCTCACGGCTGGCTGGGTTAGGTGGAGCTGTTCGGCCGCGCGCGAGAAACTTTGCGTATCGGCCACGGCCAGAAAAGCCTGTAGGCTTTGAGTATCCATTTTGGTATTCCTATTTGGAATCTAAACTATGAATAACATGAATTGCTTTTATGCGCAGCCCGCGTAACACTCTAATCATCACTGGCACAGAGATGCCAGCAAGACCCATTAGCACGACCAACTAGCAAGAAAAGGGCGCCGCCCGGGAGAATCACATGTCAGGTCAAACGCTTTACGACAAACTCTGGAACCAGCATTTAGTCAAACAGCGCGATGACGGTACCGCGTTGATTTATATTGATCGCCAGTTGCTTCACGAAGTGACCTCGCCCCAGGCGTTTGAAGGCCTGCGCTTAGCTAATCGCAAGCCATGGCGTTTGGATGCCAACTTAGCCACGCCCGATCACAACGTGCCAACCACGGTGAAAGAACGTGCCGAGGGCAATAGCGGTATCAAAGACCCGGTGTCGCTGATTCAGGTGCAAACACTGGACGATAACTGCGTTGAGTACGGCATTGAAGAATTCAAAATTAATGACCCGCGCCAAGGCATCGTTCACGTAGTCGGCCCTGAGCAGGGCGCAACACTGCCGGGCATGACCGTGGTGTGCGGCGACTCCCATACTGCCACCCATGGTGCCTTTGGCGCCCTTGCTCACGGTATTGGCACCTCGGAAGTTGAGCATGTGTTGGCGACTCAGTGCCTGCTGGCGCAAAAAATGAAAAATATGCAGGTTCGCGTTGACGGCGAACTGGGTCTAGGCGTGACTGCTAAAGACGTGGTGCTAGCGATTATTGGCACAATAGGCACCGCAGGCGGCACAGGCTATGCCATTGAATTTGCCGGCAGTGCGATTGCATCGCTTTCTATGGAAGGCCGCATGACCGTGTGTAATATGGCGATTGAAGCCGGCGCGCGGGTGGGTTTGATTGCGGTAGACGACACCACAATTGACTACCTTGGCAAGCGCCCCTTTGCGCCCACCGCCGAACAGTGGGAAGCGGCGGTGACAGACTGGCGCCAATTAGTTTCGGATGCGGATGCGTCGTTCGATAAGGTGGTTGTTCTTAACGCTGAAGACATTGAGCCGCAGGTGAGCTGGGGCACCAGCCCTGAAATGGTCACCGGTATCTCTGGCCAGGTGCCTGACCCATTCGCCGCGCAAGATGAAACCGTACAGCGCAGCCATACCCGCGCGCTCGAATACATGGGGCTGCACGCTAACCAGAAAATCACCGATATCAAGCTTGATAAAATCTTTATTGGTTCCTGCACTAACTCGCGCATTGAAGATCTGCGTGAGGCCGCCAAGGTTGCCCAGGGCAAAAAAGTGGCTAGCTCGATTAAGCTTGCTATGGTCGTGCCGGGCTCGGGTTTGGTGAAGCGTCAGGCAGAAGCCGAAGGCTTAGATAAAATCTTTATTGAAGCAGGTTTTGAGTGGCGCGAACCGGGCTGCTCTATGTGTTTGGCCATGAATGCGGATAAGTTGGGTGCCGGTGAGCACTGTGCCTCAACGTCTAACCGCAACTTTGAAGGCCGCCAGGGCTACGGTGGCCGCACTCACTTGGTCAGCCCCGCTATGGCTGCTGCAGCGGCGATCGCCGGTCATTTTGTTGACGTGCGCACCTTGCCAGCCAATGACGCCACTCACGCTCAGGAGGCCTAAGCCATGAAAAAGTTTACCCGTTTTGAAGGCCTGGTCGCGCCGCTTGATCGCGCCAACGTCGATACCGATTTGATTATTCCAAAGCAGTTTTTGAAGTCGATAAAGCGCACCGGCTTTGGCGTTAACCTCTTTGATGAATTGCGTTATTTAGACGAGGGCCAGCCTGGTCAAGACTGTTCGCAGCGCCCGCTGAATCCTGATTTCGTGCTGAATCAATCTCGCTTTAAAGGCGCTGAAGTGCTGCTGGCACGGCGCAATTTCGGCTGCGGCAGTTCGCGCGAGCATGCGCCTTGGGCACTGGAAGATTTCGGTTTTAAAGTGGTTATTGCGCCTAGCTTTGCCGATATCTTTTATAACAACTCGTTCAAGAACGGCATTTTGTTGATTACTTTTCCAGAAGATGTGGTGGATCGTCTGTTCGCCGAGCTGGACGCCAATGAGGGCTACCAGTTGGATGTAGATTTAGAAAACCAGCGTGTCGTTACGCCCAGCGGCGAGGTTCTGGCGTTTGAAGTGGATGATTTCCGCAAACACTGCCTGCTGGAAGGCTTGGACGATATTGGCCTAACGCTGAAAGATGAAGGCGCTATTCGCGCCTTTGAGCAAAAACATAGGACTGCGCGGCCCTGGTTATTCCGTGATACCGCCTAAGCCTGACGTTTATCGATTTGATTGTTAAGGAATCTGCATGACACACAAGGTCTTATTGTTGCCGGGAGATGGTATTGGTCCCGAGATTGCTGCCCAGGCAGCCCGCCTGTTAAAGGCGTGCCAAGAAGCGGGTTTGGATATTGAAGTAGAAGAGGCCTTAGTGGGCGGTTCTGCCTACGACGTTCACGGCGACCCGCTGCCCGCGGAAACGCTGGCTAAAGCCAAAGCGGCTAGCGCTATTCTACTAGCCGCAGTGGGTGGCCCTAAGTGGGATAAAATTGAAGATCTCTCTAAGCGCCCTGAAAAAGGCTTACTGGGGCTGCGTAAAAATCTTGGTTTGTTCGGCAACCTGCGCCCGGCCATGCTCTATCCGCAGCTAGCCAGCGCTTCAAGCCTGAAGCCTGAGCTAGTCGCTGGGCTCGATATTATGATTGTGCGCGAGCTCACCGGCGGTATTTACTTTGGCCAGCCTCGTGGCATTGAAGTGCGCAACGGCGAGCGCGTGGGCTTTAATACCTATATTTATTCTGAAAGCGAGATTGAGCGTATCGGACGCGTGGCGTTTGAAATGGCCCAAAAGCGTGGCAAGAAGCTCTGCTCGGTGGATAAAGCCAATGTGCTAGAAGTGACTATTCTATGGCGCGAAGTGATGGAGCGCCTGGCGCCGGAGTATCCGGACGTTGAGCTTTCGCATATGTACGTAGACAACGCAGCCATGCAGCTGGTCCGCGCGCCTAAGCAGTTTGACGTGGTGGTGACCGGCAATATGTTTGGCGATATTCTTTCTGACGCCGCGGCGATGCTGACCGGCTCTATAGGCATGCTGCCTTCGGCGTCGTTAAATGAGCGCGGGCAGGGCATGTTTGAGCCTTGCCACGGCAGCGCGCCGGATATCGCTGGGCAGAATATTGCTAATCCGCTGGCGATGATGCTTTCGGTTGCCATGATGCTGCGTTACTCGCTCGATGAGACCGCGATGGCAGAGCGCATAGAGGCCGCCGTAGGCAGCGTGCTGGATGATGGCTTACGCACGGCGGATATTGCTTCTGACGGCATGCAAACCATTGGCACCGATGCAATGGGCGATGCGGTGCTCGCTGCGTTTGCCAAGCAGTAATTGACGACCAATAAGGGATGCTTCGCCAAGGAGCAGCCCTTAACCTCTCTGCTGGTTCCAAAATTACCCTAACGATTTGTGTATAATGCAAGGACTCATTCTTTGCAGGAGGACTTCATATGTTGAAAGTCGGTTTCGTGGGATGGCGCGGCATGGTTGGCTCGGTGCTGATGCAACGCATGCAAGAAGATGGTGATTTCAACGGCATAGAGCCGGTTTTCTTTACCACTTCCCAAGTTGGCCAGCCCGGCCCCGACATCGGTGTAGAGGTGCCTTCGCTGAAAGATGCCTTTGATATTGAGGCGCTCAAAGCGCTGGATGTCATTGTGACGTGCCAGGGTGGTGACTACACCAAGCCTGTCTATAAAGATCTGCGTAGCGCTGGCTGGAAAGGTTACTGGATTGATGCCGCTAGCACGCTGCGTATGGAAGACGAAGCGACGATCGTACTGGACCCGGTTAACCGCAAGGTAATCGATGACCAGCTCGCCAAAGGGGCTAAAACCTTTGTTGGCGGTAACTGCACCGTCAGCCTCATGCTCATGGGGCTGGGCGGTTTGTTTGAAGCCGACATGGTTGAGTGGATGACGTCCATGACGTACCAAGCCGCGTCAGGCTCAGGTGCTAAGCATATGCGTGAGTTGCTCAATCAAATGGGGCAGCTCCACGCAAGCGTTGGCGATGAACTGAAGGATACCTCTAGTGCGATTTTAGAGATCGATCGTAAAGTAACGGCGGCGATGCGCAGCGGTAGCTTCCCGACTGATAACTTTGGTGCACCGCTTGCAGGCAGCCTGTTGCCGTGGATCGACACTAAGTTGGATAACGGCCAGAGTCGTGAGGAGTGGAAGGGTAGCGTTGAGACCAACAAAATCTTGGGCCTCGACAACAATCCGATTCCCATTGACGGTCTGTGCGTGCGTATTGGCGCGATGCGCTCTCATAGCCAGGCGTTCACGATTAAGCTGAAGCACGACGTGCCGCTCGATGAGATTGAAGACCGCATCGCTAAGCACAACGAATGGGTTAAATTGATTCCTAATGATAAAGACGCCACCATTGCTGGGCTAACGCCTGCTGCCGCAACGGGTACGCTGCAAGTGCCGGTAGGGCGTCTGCGTAAGCTACAAATGGGCGGTGAGTATCTTTCAGCGTTCAGCGTTGGCGATCAACTGCTTTGGGGCGCCGCTGAGCCGCTTAAGCGCATGCTGAAGATTTTACGCGAGCAGTAATTGGTTGCGGTTGTACATCGATCTAAACGGGAAGCTGTTCGCAGCTTCCCGTTTTTTTGTGTCAACAACGCGCATGAATAGGAAATAAGCCAATATTTAGTTAAGTTATAGGGAGGGAAGTAACACTATTTGGTTTAGCCGGTGGGAATAATAAAGCAATACGCTAGGGAGCTTTATGAAAAAAATATGCGCATGGGCTGTGTGTGCCTCACTAAATTTGGTGAGCCCTCTCGCCATTGCCGTTGAGCTGGGGTACGCGAACGTCAGTTCTTATTTAAATGAGCCGCTAACAGCTTCTATGCCCCTGCTTGGAAGCAGTGATTACCCGCTGGAAAATATCAATATTAGGATTGCCAATCAGGCCGAATTCGCTGCCGCAGGGCTTGAGTGGATGCCGCCAGCCGCTAGCGTGAGTGCTCGGGTTCAGGAACGGCAGGGCCGCCGCGAGGTGTATTTAAGTTCGCCGCAGGCCATGGAGGAGCCTTGGCTTGAGCTGCTGCTCACCTTGGAGTATCCCAAGGGGTCTAAGACCCGCGATGTCACCTTGCTCTTTGATCCGCAAGATTACGATGGCCAACCGCACGCTTATATCAATCGCGGCGACACGCTATGGAGCGTTGCCGAGCGAACTAAGCCCGCCGCTGCTAGCGTTCAGCAGATGATGGCGGCGCTTGTTGACGTTAATCCTGATGTTTTTCCATCAGGTAATGCTAACGAGATGCGAGCAGGCCAAACGCTACGCGTGCCGAATGCAGAGCGTGTACTGGCGCACTCAGGTTTGGCTATGCCAGAGGTTCCAGCAGCGCCTACGCAAGCTATGCCAGCGAGTGAGCTTGATCTTCCCCATAGTGCTGATAACGCCGATGATTTCGCAGCAGACCGGCTCGCGGTGATTGAAGAGAGCTTAGAGCCGCCTGAAGCTTTGCTACCTGCCGCCCTAGCTGAGCAGCTGCACTCAAACCAGGCAGCGCTTCAACAGATGCGTGACGAGCGCGATCTAATGCGCACCGAGCTAAGTGAGCTGCGCAGTGATATTGCCTCGCTGGCCGAGGCGCTCAGCGAGTCGCTAGTTAGCCAAGCGGTTGCTGCAGAGCAACCGCCCACGCGGCCTGCTGCCAGTACGAGCGAGGGTCAGAGTGCGAACACTTTCATCGCGGATTACCAGTGGCCGCTTGGGCTAACGGCCATCGTTCTACTGGTTGTGTTATTGATCTGGCGGCGTAAGCATCAAGATGAGACCTGGGACGACGCAGCGATGGCGGAGGCCGTGATAAAGCCCTCTTTCTCACCCACGTTAACGCCCGGGCCGGATAGTACGGCAGGCGTGCCTGCCTCGCAGCAGAAGGTCGATGATGATCACAGTAGACACCCATTAGGAGAGCGTGAAAAGGGAGAAAACCCCGATCACTGGCTGGTTGATTATCATCAGCCTAACGAACAGTTTGCTACGCAGCGTGAAACTGGCGCTAATCGCGTCCCTAGCTCAATCGATGCGCCGTGGGAAATTGAGGAAGTGGCATTCAAGCCGGTCGATAACCGATGACGAGGGCGCTCAAGGCTTGATGTAGGGAACTGCCGCCGGAATACGGCGTCTGAAATTCGCATCTTGCATGCAGCTGACGAGGTCTCGGATCGGAGATGCTGCGAATTGACTGTCTACATACAAAGGATAGGTGTTCATGGATCGTAGAAGTGTGCTCAAGAGCGCGGTGGCGCTAGCGGCTTGGTATGGCTTGCCATCGGCTTCTCTGTTCGCCGCGGCCAGCGCCTCTAGTCGTATCGCGGATGGCGACTCCCAAGCCTTCAGTTTCGACTGGCTTCAGGATTATGCCCGCAACCTCGCCGCCAAACCCTATCAAAGCACTGTTCAGCAGTTGCCGCCGACGCTGAGCAATCTCACGCCGCAGCGGTATAACGAAATCGGCTATGATCCCAATCACTCTCTCTGGAATCAACTGAATGGCCCGCTTGATGTACAGTTCTTTCACGTGGGGATGGCATTCAACCAGCCGGTGCGGATGTATTCGGTGGACCCGGAGACCAGCCAGGCAAAAGAGATTCACTTTCGTCCCAACTTGTTCAACTATTCGGGCGCTCACGTCGATGTCTCGCAGCTCGAAGGGCAGAGTGAGCTGGGCTTTGCCGGCTTTCGGGTGTTCAAGGAACCTTCGCTGACCGAGCGCGATATCGTTTCTTTTCTCGGCGCCAGCTACTTCCGCGCGGTCGATGACACCTATCAGTACGGCATCTCCGCCCGCGGTATTGCCGTCAATACCTACACCGATAAAGCCAATGAGCAGTTTCCGGCGTTTACTCGCTTCTGGTTCGAAACGCCGGAAGTCGGCGCCACGACCTTCGTGGCCCATGCGCTGCTTGACTCGCCGAGCTTGGCTGGCGCCTACCGCTTCATTATCCACTGTGAAGATGCCCGAGTGGTGATGGAGATCGACAAGCACCTCTACCCGCGGGAATCGATTGCCCAGCTCGGGCTGTCGCCGATGACCAGCATGTTCAGCTGCGGCACCCAGCAGCGCGACATGTGCCTGACCTTCCACCCGCAGATTCACGACTCCGACAGGCTCTCGATCTGGCGCGGCAACGGCGAGTGGATCTGCCGGCCCCTGAATAATCCGCCACGCTTGCAGTTCAACTCGTTTAGCGATCACAGCCCAAAGGGCTTTGGTCTGCTGCAGACCGATCACGAGTTCGACAGCTACGAAGATATCGTGGGCAACTACCACAACCGTCCCAGTCTTTGGGTCGAGCCTCTGGGCGACTGGGGACGGGGTGAAATTCAGATGCTTGAGATTCCCACCTCGGGTGAGACCATGGATAATATCGTGGCCTTCTGGAAGCCGGAAGCAGCGGTCGAGGCGGGGCAGGCACTGCACTACGCCTACAAACTTCACTGGAGCGCGTTCCCGCCGGTGCAGAGCGACCTGGCGCGAGTCCGTAAAACGTTTACCGGTATTGGTGGTTTCCCAGAAGGCTGGGCGCCAGGCGAGCACTTCCCGGAAGTCTGGGCGCAGCGTATCGCGATCGATTACGTCGGTGGTCGCGTTAAGCACTTTCACGACAACGAGATCGGGCTTCAGACCCACCTCGACGTGCCCGACGGCGAGGTCAAGAATATCCAGATTTTTTGGGTAGATGACTTCGAGGGCTTTCGTATTCAGTTCGATTGGTATCCCACCAGCGACGCTATCGACCCGCTCGACATGCGCCTGACGCTGAGCGCCGAGGGTGAGACCATCAGCGAGACCTGGGTCTTTCAGTACTTTCCGCCGATGCCAGAAGACCGCCAGTTCCCGGAGCGCATCCCATCACGCTGAGGCTGAATTTAGCCCAGTGCGCCAGAACCCAACAATAGCCTCTGCTAAAAGCTGCGCAGGCCGATTGAGGAAGAGTGGGAAATTGAAGAGGTAGCATTCAGGCCGCGAGGCCTGGATAATAGCGAACCTTCAAAATCTTCAAAATGACGTGGCTTGATGACGCTGTTCTATCCCTTTGATGAGAAAATTCCGCTGACTGGCCGTTTGGCAATGGGTATTGAATACGACGGTACCCATTACTGCGGTTTTCAGCGCTTAAAACATGCTGCCTCTGTTCAGGCGTCGTTAGAAGACGCCTTGAGCAAGGTGGCCAATGAGCCGATTCAGATTCACGCCAGCGGGCGCACCGACTCCGGCGTGCATGCTACGCGTCAAGTCGTGCATTTCGACCCGCCGGTAGGGCGCTCAGAAAAAGCCTGGATATTTGGTTCCAATACCAATCTGCCTCGTGATATTGCCGTGCGCTGGGTAAAGCCGGTGGGGGATGACTTTCACTCGCGGCTATGCGCGCTGGGCCGTCGTTACCGCTATGTGCTGCTAAATCAAATCAGCCGCCCGGTGCTAGAACGAGCCAATGTGACCTGGTGCCGTGACCCGCTAGATGCAGATGCCATGCATCGTGCCGCCCAGGCACTGGTGGGAGAACATGATTTTTCCAGCTTCCGTGCCGCTGGCTGCCAGTCTAAAACGCCCTGGCGACATATGCATTTTATCGATGTCAAACGCTATGGCCAGCTCGTAATGATCGATATCCAGGGCAACGCATTTTTGCATCATATGATTCGTAACATTGCAGGCGCGCTGGTTAGCGTTGGGCGCGGCGCGCAGAGCGAGGCGTATATTGGCGAACTGCTAGCACTGCAGAATCGACGTAAGGGCGACGTTACCGCGCCAGCCTGTGGGCTGCATTTTGTCGATTCCGTTTATGATGAGCGCTTTGATTTGCCTAAAGAGCCCCTGGGGCCGCATCTTCTTTCATTTACCGGCGAGTGGACGGGCGAGCGCGAATTGCCGGATACGCCCCGCGTTGCCTATCGCCGCAGCCGCTCGCTAAACAGTGCGCCTAGCTCTGAACAGGAAGCGTCGTTTTGAATGCTCACCCATTAACGCGTACGCGGATCAAGTTTTGCGGCTTTACCCGTCATGATGATATCGACAGCGCCGTCGCGCTAGGCGTCGATGCGTTAGGTTTCGTCATGTGGCCAAAAAGTAAGCGCAGTGTGACTGTTGAGCAGCTAGCTTTACTTTCTGCTCGCGTGCCTGCCTTTGTGACCCGCGTTGGACTGTTTGTGGATCAGTCTGAGGAGTTGATTGAGCGGTGTTTGCCGCATCTTGATTTGCTCCAGTTTCATGGTGACGAAACGCCTGAAGACTGCCAGCAGTATGGAGTGCCGTGGATAAAAGCATTGCGTATGCGTGATGAAATAGACTTGGCACAACAGGCTAGGCGCTATCACCAGGCCCAGGCGCTGCTTTTAGATGCCTATCGGCCAGGAACCCCGGGAGGCACCGGGGAGACCTTCGATTGGTCGAGAATCCCCGCAAATCTTGCAAAACCTGTTATCCTCGCCGGTGGGCTGACGCCAGACAATATTGCCGATGCTGTGCGTCACGTTATGCCCTATGCCGTTGATGTGTCAGGTGGTATTGAAGCTACCTACGGCTGTAAAGATGCTGCCAAAATGGCTGCTTTTGTTCGCCATGTGGCATTAGCCGATACTCGTTAGCCTATGTTTATCGAGCTGCGTTTTACGTTGATCCATTTATTGTTTGCCTGTTCTGGCGATCTTGTGAGGTATCTCTGTGACCGTTTCTGCGACTGGTGTTTCTAAAACTGTACTTGAAACGAAGTTCAGCGAGCTAACCCAAATGCCGGATGCCCGTGGTCATTTTGGCCCCTACGGTGGTCGGTTTGTGTCTGAAACCCTCAGCTTCGCGCTGGAAGAGTTGGAAAAAACGTACTTAAGTTTACGTGATGACCCCGACTTCCAAGCCGAGTTTGACTATGATCTTGCTCACTACGTCGGCCGCCCTTCACCGCTTTATCACGCCAAACGCTGGTCGGAGAGCCTGGGCGGTGCGCAGATTTGGTTGAAGCGGGAAGATCTGAATCACACCGGTGCTCACAAGGTAAATAATACGATTGGCCAGGCGCTGCTCGCTAAGAAAACCGGCAAGCCGCGTATTATCGCCGAAACGGGGGCCGGTCAGCATGGCGTTGCCTCCGCTACCGTGGCTGCTCGCTTAGGGCTTGAGTGCGACGTTTATATGGGCGCTGAAGACGTAGAGCGTCAGAAATTGAACGTTTACCGCATGCGCCTGCTGGGTGCCCGCGTGATTCCGGTAGAGTCAGGCACCCGCACGCTTAAAGATGCCATGAACGAAGCGCTGCGCGACTGGGTAACTAACGTCGATAACACTTTCTATATCATTGGCACCGTGGCCGGCCCGCACCCTTATCCACTGCTGGTGCGTGATTTCAACTCGGTAGTCGGGCGCGAAGCGCGGCGCCAGTCCCTTGAGCAGATTGGCCGCCTACCTGATGCCCTAATTGCCTGCGTTGGCGGTGGTTCTAACGCCATGGGGCTTTTCTATCCGTTTGTGGAAGACGACGCTGTGGCTATGTTTGGCGTTGAAGCCGGGGGTGACGGCGTTGAAACCGGCCGCCACGCGGCGCCACTGACGACGAACGCACCACGCGGCGTATTGCACGGCAACCGTACCTATTTAATGTCCGATGAAGCAGGCCAAGTGTCCGACACCCACTCTATTTCGGCGGGCCTTGATTACCCTGGTGTTGGCCCTGAACACGCGCTTTGGAAGGACGTCGGGCGCGTAAGCTACGTAGCGGCCAATGATAAAGAAGTGCTGGAAGCGTTTCGCGAGCTAACGCATATGGAAGGTATTATGCCGGCCCTTGAGTCTGCGCATGCGCTGGCCCATGCCAAAGTATTGGCACCGACCATGCGTCCTGACCAGCATATTATTGTCAATCTTTCCGGACGTGGCGACAAAGACATTATGACGGTGGCCAAAATTGATGGCATTGAGTTTTAACAATCAGTCATTTTACGCGCAGCTTTTTTAAGGGTAAGCATGAACCGTATTGATCAGCGTTTCAGTGAACTTAAACAGCAGGGCCGTAAGGCCCTCATCCCTTTCATTACCGCCGGGGACCCAGCGCCGCAGTATACCGTGGGCTTTATGCATGCACTGGTGGACGCGGGCGCCGATATTATTGAACTTGGCGTGCCTTTTTCCGATCCTATGGCCGACGGTCCTGTGATTCAAAAAGCCTGTGAGCGTGCATTGAAGCAAGGTACGCGGCTGATTGATTTAATGCAGATGGTCAAAGAGTTTCGCCAGGCAGATACCAACACGCCGGTGGTGTTAATGGGCTATTTAAATCCCATCGAGCGCATTGGCTATGAGAGTTTTGCCGATCAAGCAGCCGATGTTGGCGTAGACGGCGTTCTGATTGTCGATATGCCCCCGGAAGAAGCGGATGAACTTGGGCCGTTGCTAAAGTCTCGTGATTTAGCCGCGATTTTTCTCGTTGCGCCTACCACTTCTAACGAGCGTGCCGCTACAATATGCGCCCATGGTCATGGCTACTTGTACTATGTTTCGCTGAAAGGCGTGACGGGTGCCGCCACGCTAAACGCAGATGATGTAGCTGAACACTTGGCGCCGCTGCGTGGAATGACCGATTTGCCGCTATGCGTTGGCTTTGGTATTCGTGATGGCGCGACGGCAGCCGAAGTGGCTAAAGTAGCCGATGGCGTGATTGTTGGCAGCGCCTTGGTTAATCGCATTGCTGAAAGTTTAGATGCCCCGGAAACTATCGCGGGCCAGTTGAAAAGTGTATTGGCAGAAATGCGCACGGCGATGGATGCCTAAAGTAAAGCGCTTTATCGCCTATACTAAATAGATTAATGACACTCATCGAGCTTGGTTTTGCCAAGCATTGACGTAAAACGGAAGCCTCTTTGATATGAGCTGGTTAGACAAGATCGTTCCCTCAATGGGTCGTATCCAGCGTAAAGACCGTCGCGCTAGCGTGCCCGACGGCCTCTGGCGTAAATGTCCCAAGTGCGAAGCGGTTCTCTATCTCCCTGAGTTAGAGAAACATAACAGCGTTTGTCCCAAGTGCGATCACCATTTGCGCTTGACGGCACGCAAGCGCTTGGACTGGTTCTTGGATAAAGACGGACGCGAAGAGATTGCAGCTGATCTCGAACCCAATGATCGGTTGAAGTTTCGCGATTCTAAAAAGTACAAGGATCGCCTGACCGCAGCGCAAAAAGACACCGGTGAGAAAGATGCTCTGGTGGCGATGCGCGGTGAGTTAGCTGGCCTGCCGGTGATGGCTGTCGCGTTCGAGTTTACCTTTATGGGTGGCTCGATGGGGGCGGTCGTTGGTGAGAAGTTTGTTCGCGCTGCTACGTTAGCGCTGGACGAGAATATTCCGCTGGTGTGTTTTGCAGCCTCCGGCGGTGCGCGCATGCAGGAAGCGCTCTTCTCACTGATGCAGATGGCAAAAACGTCGGCGGCGCTTGAGAAGCTTAAACAGGCGGGCGTGCCGTATATTTCGGTACTGACAGATCCTGTGTTTGGTGGTGTTTCTGCGTCTTTGGCGATGCTCGGTGATTTGAATATTGCTGAACCCAATGCCTTGATTGGCTTTGCGGGGCCTCGCGTTATTGAACAGACGGTACGTGAAACGCTGCCGGAAGGTTTTCAGCGCAGTGAGTTTCTACTCGATCACGGTACCGTAGATATGATTGTCCATCGTCATGAGATGCGCGCACGCGTGGGCAGCGTTTTGCGTAAGCTAACGCATCACGATGCAGCGCCAGTAACTGTCAATGTAGACGATGAGGCGGAGGTTTCTGAGCCAATCGTTGAGGAAGCTATTTTAGCGGATGATGCAGACGCAACGTTGAATAAGCTTGATACGGCTAAGAGTGACGATCATTCGCGCAATGCCTGATTCTGACGTCGTGTCGCCACTGCCTTCAGAGCGACTGTCCTTAGAACGGTGGTCTTTAGAGCAGTGGCTTCAGCACTTGGAAACGCTGCATCCGGTTGGCATTGATATGGGCCTGGAGCGGGTGTCGCAGGTGGCTAATCGTATGGGGCTGCTCTCTCGCCCCATTGCCTCCAGTGTGATTACCGTCGCCGGCACGAATGGTAAGGGGTCAACCCTGGCCATGATCGATAGCGTAGCCCGTGCTCACGGTCAGCGGGTGGGTAGTTATACTTCGCCCCATTTGCTGCGCTATAACGAACGCGTCAAAATCGCCGGTCAGGATGCCGATGATCAGCTGCTTATTGAGGGTTTTGAGCACGTTGAGCGTGCGCGTTTACAAGAGCCTGAAATAAGCCTGACGTATTTTGAAGCGGGCACGCTGTGTGGATTGTGGTGCTTGGCCCGTGCAGAGCTTGATCTCGCCGTGCTAGAAGTGGGGCTGGGTGGCCGGCTTGATGCGGTTAATATTATTGATGCGGATGTGGCGGTTGTGACCACGATCGCGCAGGATCATGCGAATTTTCTGGGTACCGATCTAGCCCAGATTGGGCGTGAAAAGGCCGGTATCTTTCGTGCCGCACATCCTGCAGTGCTCGGTAGCTTAACGCTGCCCGAAAGCGTTGCTGAATACGCGCAAACGCTGGCAGCTCCCGTATTTCAATTAGGTCAACATTTTCAGCATGACGCCGTTGTTAGCGGGCTTAAGACGTGGCGTTGGCAGGGCCGCCAAGCAGACAAGGCGGACATCGTTCTTGATCGGCTGCCTGATCCTGGGCTGCCGATTGATAATGCCGCCACGGCTTTGCAGGCGCTTGCGCTCACTGGGCTCGCGCTTGAACAAGGGCGCGTGCAAGAGGCGCTAAGTAGCGTCACGCTAGCAGGACGCATGCAGTGGATGGGACAGTGGTGTTTAGATGTCGGGCATAACCCTCATGCTGCGGAATATATCGCCAGCTATTTGCCGCTTCCGCCCAGCAACGGCCGGCAGTGGGGCCTTATCGGTATGTTGAATGATAAAGATATCGACGGTGTCATAAAGGCGTTGTCGGCCCGTATCACTGACTGGGTGTGTGTGACCCTGACTGGGGAGCGTGGCTGCCAAGCGGAAGAGTTGTCTCAACGAATAATTGCTCAGGGAGGGCGGGTACACTTTTGCGCTGACACGCCGCAAGCAGGCGCTGATTGGTTTACGAAGGTGTTAACGCCCAATGATCGTGTCTTGGCCACCGGGTCGTTCTTTACTGTAGCGGCGTTGTTAGCTAGGCCACTGCCAACAGGCGCGGTGCCGCTTGATGGAGACGAAAATGAAATACGGTAAAACGGAACGTATCAGTGGAATAGTGATTTTACTCGCGCTGCTGGCGATTTTTGTGCCATGGCTAATGAGTGACCCCGCGCCCAGGGAAGAGCGCCCTCAGCCGAGCTTTGTGATTGAAAAGCCGGCTGAGGTAGAGCGCCGCGATGTACCTGCGCCTGAGCGACCTTCAACCGTTAGCGAGCCCTCATTGTCGTCAACACCTAGCAGTGCGAATAGTGACGGCTATATACCCATTGACGTCAGTCCTCGCACGCCACAAACCGATCAAGCTGAGGCTGCAAGCCCATCACCCGGTAGCGCTGAACCGGCTGCGCCTGATAACGATCCTATCGCTGATTTAATGGCCAGTAATAACAGCGGCAGTAATGCCGGCAGTGGCAGCAGCAATAGTAATACCACGTCACAAAGCTCATCCAGCCCATCCGCTAGTGCTCAAGGGGAGTGGGCGGTACAAGTTGGTAGCTTTGGTGAAGCGGGAAATGCCCGGCGCTTGGGCGAGCAGCTTTCCGGCGAAGGTTTTACCGTCTATCAGCGTGATCGGGATAACAACATGACGACCGTATTTGTGGGACCTTACGCGACGTCGGAAGATGGTGAAGCTGCGATGACGTCGATTAAAGAGCGTGCCAATGTGCAGGGACTGCTTGTACGGGTAAGAGACTAACGATGGCATTAACATGGATTGATGCCGTTTTTTTGGCCGTGCTAGCGCTTTCGATGCTGGCGGGTTTCGTAAGAGGATTTGTTCGTGAAGCGCTAGGCTTGGCGGCTTGGGTAGTGGCTCTAATGGTGGCAAGAGTGCTGGCCGAGCCGGTTGCAGAGCTAATGAGCGGATTTATTGAAAGCTTTGATGCGCGCTTGGTTCTAGCCTTTGCGTTAGTGATCTTCGCGGTTATTTTGCTTTGCGGCATTGTTATTCGCTTAGTGCATGCTGCGGTTGAGTGGGTTGGCATGGGGTTGTTAAACCGCGTCGCGGGCGCCGCCTTTGGCGTGGCGCGCGGGGCCGTTATCCTGCTGGTCGCGACGGTACTGATTACGCTCACTCCGCTGTCAGAGCTGCAGGCCTGGCAGCAGGCTGAGCTGCGCCCGACCTTTATCCAACTGCGCGACTGGGCCGTTAGCCAATTAGATCAGTGGGATCGCGAATTGCCAGAAGCGCCCGCGTCGCTACGCGATATTTCTTTACCCGACCTACGCCTCCGCGAAGGCGTTTGATGATTGGGGCTCGCTGCGAGCATATAAGTAGTTAAGTTATTCCGGCAGGTGATTGACCTGTTACTGAAGTCGATTCTTCGAACGTACGGGCTTGCCTAGGTAAGTGACTTAGGTGAAGCCATGGCATTAAGCGAGGTAACGTGAATGTGCGGTATAGTGGGCCTTCTGGGCAAGCAGGCGGTAAATCAGGGAATCTACGATGCCTTGACCGTACTTCAGCATCGTGGCCAAGACGCTGCCGGCATGATGACGTGGAACGAAGGACGCTTCTTGCTGCGTAAGAGTAATGGTTTGGTACGTGATGTATTTCATACCCGCCATATGGCTCGTTTAAAAGGTAACCTGGGCATTGGCCACGTACGTTACCCAACGGCCGGCTCCTCGAGTGAAGCTGAGTCTCAGCCGTTTTATGTCAACTCCCCCTACGGTATCGCCCTAGCGCATAACGGTAACCTGACCAACTCGGAGCAGTTGAAGCAAGAGTTGTTTTCCACAGATCTTCGCCATATTAACACCAGTTCTGATTCCGAAGTGCTGCTTAACGTGTTTGCCCATGAGCTGGGTAAGCAGGGCCTGCACCTGGAAGCGGAAGATATCTTTGATGCCGTGCGTAGAGTTCATCGCCGCTGCAAGGGTGGCTACGCGGCGGTGGCGATTATTAATGGCTTCGGCATGGTGGCTTTCCGCGATCCTTTCGGGATTCGTCCTGTTGTGTTTGGCACCCGTGAAGAAGAGAGCGGCCAAGCCGTCATGATTGCCTCCGAATCCGTTGCGCTGGATGTAGGTGGCTTTGAACTTGAGCGCGATCTATCGCCAGGTGAAGCCATTTTTGTTGATATCGAAGGCAATATTCATACCCAGGTGTGTGCGGATCGCCCGCAGCTTCGCTCCTGCATCTTTGAACATGTTTATTTAGCGCGCCCGGACTCGCTGCTTGACGGTGCCTATGTCTACGGAACCCGCATGCAGATGGGTCGTAAACTGGGTGATCGCATTTTAAATGAGTGGCCAGATCACGATATCGACGTAGTTATCCCCATTCCTGATACGTCGCGAACCTCCGCGCTTGAAATGGCGCAGCACCTGGGAGTGACCTATCGCGAAGGGTTTATGAAAAACCGCTACATCGGGCGCACTTTTATTATGCCGGGGCAGGTCCAGCGTAAAAAATCGGTTCGCCAAAAACTCAATGCCATTGACGTTGAGTTTAACGGTAAGAATGTACTGCTTGTTGATGATTCGATCGTGCGCGGCACTACCTGTAAGCAAATTATTCAAATGGCCCGCGACGCGGGGGCACGTAAGGTCTATTTTGCCTCGGCGGCTCCGCCGGTGCGTTTCCCAAATGTTTACGGCATCGATATGCCGGCCGCTTCTGAACTCATTGCCCATGGGCGTACCGAAGAGGAAGTGGGCGAACTGATTGGCGCTGATCGCATTTTCTATCAAAATCTAGAAGATCTAAAGGCGGCCTGTCGCGAAGTGAATCCTGAAATGGAGGCCTTCGACTGCTCCGTGTTTGACGGTAACTACGTAACCGGTGATATTGATGACGCCTATTTGGCGGCGTTGGAAGCCAGCCGTAACGATTCGGCGAAAGATCAGAGCGCTGGTGATCATGCCCTGGTCGGCATGCACAATCAGGACGATGACCTGGACGATTAATGACCTGGACGATTAAGAGGTAAGCTCTATGCATGACGATAATCACCAGGATGAGTGGTCATTAGAGACGCTGGCGATCCGTGCAGGTCATCAGCGTACCTTTGAGCAGGAGCACTCTGAGCCTATTTTTCCGACGTCGAGCTTTGTCTACGAAAGCGCTGCGGAAGCCGCGCGTAAATTTGGTGGACAAGAGCCCGGCAACGTTTATTCGCGCTTCACCAACCCCACGGTACATACCTTTGAACGGCGCTTAGCGGCACTTGAAGGTGGAGAGCGCTGCGTGGCGACAAGCTCTGGCATGTCTGCCATCTTATCGACCGCATTGGCGCTGCTCTCTGCGGGAGATGAAATTGTAGCGTCTCGGTCGCTGTTTGGCTCCACGGTGAGCTTGTTCGATAAATATCTGGGCAAACTAGGCATCACGACCCGCTATGTAGAGCTTTCCAATCTCTCTGCTTGGGAAGCTGCGATTACCCCAAAGACGCGGTTATTATTTGCTGAAACGCCGTCTAACCCGCTGTCTGAGATCGCCGATATCTCGGCGCTAGCCGCGTTAGCCAAGCGACATGATGTGCTGTTAGCGATTGATAACTGCTTTCTAACCCCGGCACTTCAGCAGCCGTTGGCGCTTGGCGCGGATTTAGTCATTCACTCAGCAACCAAGTACCTGGATGGCCAAGGCCGCGCAATTGGCGGCGCGGTGGTCGGTAGTCATGCATTGCTCGAAGAGGTATTTGGCGTGGTGCGCACTTGCGGCCCTTGCTTGAGTCCTTTCAATGCGTGGATTTTTACCAAAGGGTTAGAAACTCTGTCACTGCGTATGAAGGCACACTGTGAAAATGCCTTGGTACTGGCGCGCTGGTTATATGCCCATCCGGCGGTGACAAAGGTGTATTACAGCGGCTTGGAAGGACATCCTCAGCATGAGTTGGCTAAGCAGCAGCAAAAAGGCTTTGGCGCAGTGCTAGGTTTTGAAGTGCAGGGTGGTCAAGAGGGGGCTTGGCAGGTTATTGATGCGACTCGAATGCTTTCCATTACGGGCAATCTAGGGGATGTCAAAACCACCATTACGCATCCGGCGACGACCACGCATGGGCGTCTTTCAGATGTTCAAAAGGCTTCGGCGGGTATTGCTCCCGGGCTTATTCGTGTTGCGGTTGGGCTCGAGAGTCAGGAAGACATTCAGCGCGATTTAGCCCGCGGTTTGGATGCGCTAATGGCCAAAACAGTCTAAAAGACCAGTGGCTCTACTTTTATTGTTTTGAAACGACACAACCCCACCAGAAGTGGGGTTGTGTGTTTTAAAGCGGCACTTAAAATGTTTAAAAAGCGCCGCTGGATATCGGCTTGAATGAGAGCCTACAGCTATCCGTATTACGAATTTCTTGACGTTAATTCAGTAAGTGCGATGTCTTGTCCGCCATTACTTTGATATTGGGCCGTCGACTTTGGATGGCTAACCGCATTTTTTGCATCATCGCCATTCACGGCAGTTAAATCGCTTGGCGTCATGCTGCGCTCGGCAATTGTTGGGTGCTGAATCTGAGAAGTAGCGTGAGCGACTTCATTTAATTCATCCGAGCCTCTTTCTGCCAGTGCTGCACCAGAAAAAAGTGTCAGGGCAATGGCGGCGGCTGCGGTAAATTTGTTCATGATAGTTAACCTCATTAGCGTGCTTCAATTATGTATTGGTGGCGATTTCGCCGTGTTCGTTTTCGAACATGTGACTATTGTAAGCCCGCTAATAAAATATAAAAATTGATTTAAATTGCACTTATCATTCTATATTTTAGAATGAATCGAGGCGCCTGTTTTGCTGTTTTGTTTCGCTGTAAAGCTTTATGTCAGCCGAGGTCAATGTGACACCAGTGCTGCTATTGGCTATTGCTAGCGCGCTAATCAATGATTTTTACGAATGACTTTTTCTGGTTTTTTCAGCAGATTCCACTAGCGCTAAACGGTATGCTGGCTGCTAATAAATGATTAGCCTTCAGTATGTGCCAATCGTCACAGCAAACAGCCGTTAATAAAGTGAGGAATAACTAATGTGGCGTAACACGCAGCGTGGCTGGGGGATCGTCAGTATTCTGCTTCACTGGTTAAGTGCCCTGGTTATTATTGGCTTATTTGCACTGGGCTGGTGGATGACGGGGTTGGGCTATTATGATCCTTGGTATAATCAAGGCCCATGGGTACACCGCTCAATTGGTGTTTTACTCTTGTTTGCTACTCTAGGGCGCTTGGTGTGGCGCTTATGCCAGCCTACACCCCAACTGGAAGGCCGCCGCTTAGAAATTATTGCGGCCCACTTAGGACATATCGGGCTATATGCGGTTGTGCTGCTGGTAATGGTCAGTGGCTACTTAATTTCTACTGCCAATGGTCGCGGCGTCAGCGTTTTTGGTTGGTTTGAAGTCCCGGCGTTGCTGCAAAATTTTCCCAATCAGGCAAGCCTTGCAGGTGACGTCCACTGGTATAGCGCTCTAACGCTGATGTTTTTAGCTGCAGGCCATACGCTTGCTGCGCTAAAACACCATTGGCTGAATCGTAATAAGACGCTGGTGCGTATGGTGAATCCTGTTCACGCCCAGCGTAGCAATCGCAGCGTACGTTGATGCTGTGCTCACAGGTCATGATAAAAGCGTTACCGATTGCTATGTTTTCTAAACGCTATATTTTCTAAACACTGCACTTTTTCTAAACACTACGACGCTTTTGAGCCAACGTAGTGACTTTTCAGTCAACAGAGGAATTATCAATGATGTTCAAAAAAACCGCATTTGCATCTGCTATTGCCGCCCTCGCACTGGTGCCATTGAGCCAAGCACAGGCAGCTGATTACCAGCTTGATACGGAAGGTCAGCATGCTTTTGTGCAGTTCAAAATTAGCCACCTGGGCTTTTCTTACCTTTTAGGCAGCTTTGAAACGTTTGACGGTCAGTTTTCTTATGACTCTGAAGACCTTGACGCATCCTCTGCTGAAATCGAAGTGCAGGTTGATAGCTTGAATAGCAATCACGCTGAGCGTGATCGTCATATCTTGAGCGGCGACTTTCTGAACGCGAGCGAATTTCCGACGGCTACTTTTACCTCAACAGGGTTCGAGTCAACGGGTGATGACGAAGGCGTGCTAACGGGTGACCTAACGCTGCACGGTGAAACTCAAGAAATCGAAATGCCTGTGACGCTACTGGGTGAAGGCGATGACCCGTGGGGCAATTCTCGCGCAGGCTTCGAAGGTACCACCACGCTGCTGCTGAGCGACTATGGAATCGACATGAGCGATTTCCCTGAGGCAATGCATGAAGTTGAGCTCTATGTGACCTTCGAAGGCATTCGTCAGTAATACAGTGCTTTAGTGCTTGCGCCACCGCTCTTTAAAAGGGCGGTGGCGTTTTACGTTAAACCGATGATGTATTAAGCCCTGTATGTATTAACCCCTGTCGTAAGGAGAGAGTGCTTGGTAGCCGTTATGCATCAAAAAGAGTTGGCGACAACCCTATGGCGCCAAACGTGGCCTATGGCTATTGGCGTGCTGGCGCTATTGGGTTTTCAACTGGTTGATAGCGCGTTCATTGCCCGCTTGGGGACCGCGCCATTGGCAGCCCAGTCGTTTACCTTCCCGTTGTCATTTTTGATTATTGGTATTCAGGTGGGAATGGGGATCGCTATCGCCGCACTTATATCCCGGGCGCTGGGCTCTGGAGAAGAAGAGCGCGCAAAGCGCTTAAGCAGCCTAGTGTTAATGGCCGGCGGTGGCGTGATCGGCGTATTGGCGATCGTTTTGTGGTTATTTCATGTGCCCATTTTTCAACTGCTGGGGGCGGATGAAGCAACGCTATCTTATATCCGTATCTACTGGGGGCCTCAGCTGCTATCTGCATGGTTAGGGGCGCTGCTGTATTTTAGCTATAGCGTATTTCGCGCCCATGGAGACACTCGGTTACCGGGTAAAATGATGGTGCTCAGCAGTCTCATCAATCTTGTTCTCGATCCTGTGTTTATTTTCGGTGTAGGTGATTGGCAGGGCTGGGGGTTGCCAGGCGCTGCTTGGGCTACCGCAATTGCTTTCTCAGTAGGGTTGGCGATCACAGGTTTGAAACTGGCCCGCCGCCAGTGGGCATCCACAGACGGGCTGTGGCTAGAGGCCAAGCAGTCATGGCGACCGTTTACGGGAATTGCTGCCCCTGCCATGGTCAGTCAACTGATGCCGCCCTTAGCGGCCATGTTGGCTATTTCTGTGGTAGCAGGCCTGGGTGAAAGCGAAGTAGCCGCCTGGGGGTTGGCGAGCCGTTTGGAAACGCTCTCGCTAATGGTGATTCTGGCAATGACGATGTCACTACCACCGTGGCTGGGACGCTGCTATGGCGCGGGCGACTGGGGGCAAATCCATCAGTTGATGAAATTAGCTATCAAAGTGGCGCTGTTTTGGCAGCTAGGCCTTGGCGTGGTGCTGGCGCTTGGCGCTCCTTGGCTTGCCATGGCGCTAGCAGGCAATCCAGATGTGCAAAGTGAGCTTACGTTGTTGATACGCTTTTTACTGCCTAGCTACGCCGCTCTTGGCATTTGTATGTTAGTAGTCTCTGCCGGCAATGCCTTGGGTTGGCCATTGCGCGCGATGCTATTATCCAGTGCGCGGCTATTTATTTGCTACTTACCTTGCCTATGGGTGGGGTCTCAGCTCTTCGGCTGGTGGGGGCTAGCGGCCGGTGGGGCCGTGGGAAATCTGCTGGCAGGTTTAATGGCTTGGCGCGTGCTAACGCGTATTTTATCCCGCCCACACCGGCAGGCGGGATTCGTCAATTAGCGTTTTCGGGCTGATTCTTGAAACGAGAAATATACAAACAGTAACGCCATTCCTAAGTAGCCCATTACAAATTCGGGCGCGGCGTTAAAGCTAAGCTTAGGCGCATGCATTAAGCCGATAAACGAAAAGCCTGCGGCAATAGCCGCAAAGGCTGCCGCGCGTTTGAAGTGATGATCGATGACTGACACCGTCATGGCGCCCAGCAGGATCGCCATAAACATAGCGCCTTGGCCCATAACGACAATGGCGCTGGAAATATCGCTAACCACTTCGCCGGCGCCACGATTGAAGCGTGTCATCACATAGTTTGCGAAGTAGGGCAGCATGGCCAAGGCAACAGCAGGATAGTAGCGTGTATCGTTGGCCTGAAACGCCGTCGCAATCATCGATATCCCAACAAAAACTAAAATAGGCGCGACCACGGAAACGGGAATAATCGCTGCCAGCGCGGCGATTAATCCGAACATTGTCGCAAGCGCATAAACGGCTCCATTGAGCAGGCTATAGCCGCGCCCTGCGCCCATCCATTTAGCACCCACCGTTGCAATGTATACCGTGGTAGGGAATACCCCGCCAAATAGTGCTCCAATCATGGTGCCTACACCGTCTACTGCCTGGCACTCACGTACATCATATTTGTCGCCGGCCGCTTCCATTGCCTCTACGTTATTCATTGTTTCAATAGCGTTATAGAGGGTGATGGGCAGCACTACCGTGAGTATGGCGAGCATGCTCGTCAGCAGCAGTCCCAACCCTTCAAACCATGCCAGGTTAGGCAGTAGTGGGTAGAAGCCTAGGTGAGTAAAAGCATCGCTGAAGCGCTCTGTGTCAGCATCGCCAATTAAATAGGCCATGGCCGTGCCGACAATAATCGCAAACAGAGACGCAGGCAGCTTGAAAGGCATGCTGACCCGCGCGACTAAGCCGACGATGATGATCGCTAACACCAGTAGGCCAATGATCGGCATTTCCAGGGTCTTAAACAGCATTTCACCGGCAATGAAAGTGAGCGCGACACCCGCAACGGCTCCAAGCATAGCGGCGCGAGGCAAATGATGCTGCACCCAGCGGCCAATAATGCTAATGGCGGCTTCGATGGCACCACTAATAAAACAGGCGGCCACGGCGACTTTCCAGGCCATTTCCGCATCGCCAGTTAGCTGCTTGGCGGGCAGCAAAACACCGAATAAAAATACGAACATAACGGGGGTTGATATGCCGTAAGACAGCGCCGTTACATCAGCACGATTTTCTTTACGCGTCAGCCTTGTCGCACTCCAGGCATAGTAAAAATTTCCCACCATCACGGCGACTGCGGCGCCTGGCAATACCTGTCCATAAACAATGGAAGAGGGGAACCCCATGTTTAGCATAGTAATGGCGATGATAACGAAATTGGCAATATTGTTTTGAAACAGCGCGAAGAACGCGTCGGTATCTTCTTTTTTGTACCACGGATAGTGGGTGCTAGCAGCCGCCATGATAGGCCTCTAAAGTGTGATGGTTGTTTACAAGGCTTCGCTGAGTGTACCGAGGAGTTGACTAATCGGTCAGTCGTTGCGTTGCAATGAGCGCCGCACGGGCGCCCCAGGCTCTGGCGGCAAGCGGGTAATTGTACACAAGTCGATATAGCATCCCAAGATACAAAAATGCCCAGGCATTGCCTGGGCATTTAACGCATTACAAAACGTAATGCTAGTCGTTAACGGCAGCAATAGCTTTGGCAAGGTAGGGCAGATTTTCATTAGAAAACCCCGCTACGTTGGCACGGCCTGAACGTACCATGTAAATGCCAAACTCATCACGTAGGCGATCGACCTGTTCCGGCGTTAGGCCGGTGTAAGAGAACATACCGCGCTGTTCAGCAACGCACGCATATTTCTGATCCAGCCCGTAAGGCTTCAGTGCTTCAACAAAATCGCGGCGCAGTGTATTAATGCGGTCGCGCATTTCGGTCAGCTCTTCACGCCACAGCGCAGTAAGCTCTGCGTCATGTAGAATTTCGCTGACAATAGAGCCGCCGTGAGCCGGGGGGTTGGAATAGTTTTCCCGAGCAACGATCGCCGCCTGCGAGCGAATGTTTTCCATCTGCTCGCTATCTTTCGCCACCATTATCAAGCAGCCGGTGCGCTCACAGTAAATGCCGAAGTTTTTCGAGCAAGAACTGGTGATAATGACTTCATCAAGTTGTTCAGCCAGTAAGCGAACGCCATAAGCGTCTTCTTCTAAGCCTTCGCCAAATCCTTGATACGCAAAATCGATCAGCGGTAGCAGCTTGCGCTCGCGAACAATCTCTAATACTTCCTGCCACTGCTCATGGGAAAGATCAAAGCCCGTCGGGTTGTGGCAGCAGGCGTGAAGGACAACGACATCGCCCTGTGGAATGCTGTTTAGCGCGGCGCGCATACCGTCAAAATCCAGACGGTTATCAGGATCAACATAGGGATACTTGTGAAGCTCAATACCCGCTGCGGTGAAAATGCCGTGGTGATTTGGCCACGTGGGATCGCTGACCCAAATACCTTTGCCCGGCAGCTGCGAGGCGATAAAGTCAGCCGCAAGACGCAGCGCACCGGTACCGCCTGGAGACTGGGTGGCGCTGGCACGATTGGCTTTTAATACGGCGGAGTCAGCGCCAAACACCATGGGCAGCACTACTTCTCCATAGCTTGGGGCACCGTGAGAGCCAATATACGTTTTCGTCGTTTCATTTTTGAGCAGGCGAGCTTCTGCTTCCTTCACGGCGCGCATTACCGGCGTATTGCCCTGTGTATCGCGGTAAACACCAACACCTAGATCCACTTTTTGCGGATTGGTATCTTTTTTGAAAGCTTCGATCAGCCCGAGAATGGCGTCTCCTGGGACTCGCTCAATATGCTCAAACATTTAGTCGGCTACCTCGTCGGTTCTGGCGGCAAGAATGAAGTCATTTAAATGCAGGCCTTTGATGGCATGCGTCCACCACGTAACGGTGGTTTTGGCCCACTCCGTGATAATAACGGGGTGATGATTGGCCTGCTCTGCAAGATCGCCAACGCGCTGGGTGAATGCCAGTGCGCTAGCAAAATCGCGAAACTTAAAGCATCGCGACAGCTTCATGATGCCATCGTGCTCAACAATCTGCCACTGGCTAAGGCTTTTTAGCCGCGTGAATGCCTCTTTTGAATTCAGTGGAGTCACATTTTTACGGCATGGTTCACACGTTAAGCGGGCGAGCGTTTCCATGAGGGGACTCCTGATGCGGTGATGAGCTGATGTGCCATAAGTACGGCTTATTAGCGAATATTAGTGTAGCTATCAGCGTAGAAGACGAACGCAGTCGCGGCCTACGCTTTTGGCGCTATACAGCGCCTGATCCGCTCGCTCAATTAGGCTCGTTAGAGGCTCGCCGCAGCGGTATTCGGCAACACCTATACTTAACGTGACATGGCCTGAACCCATGCCAAAGTCATGCGCACTGATAGTTTGTCGTAACCGGTCGGCAAGTGCATGGCACTGCTGCAGCGGCGTCAGCGGCAGCACGACCATAAACTCTTCGCCTCCCAGGCGGGCAATCATGTCTTCACGGCGCATTAGCGTCTGTGCCTGCGTGGCTAACTGCCTGAGGACGTCGTCCCCATGCAGATGGCCCCAGCGGTCGTTAATGCGTTTAAAGTGATCGATATCGATCATCATGATCGAAAGCGGGGTTCCGTGGCGAGCACTTAGAGACGCAACGTGGGTTAGGTGTCCCATCAGCCTACGCCGATTGGGCAACTCGGTCAGGGGGTCTGTATCGGATAGCTTGCGTAGCCGCTGTTCCTCGGCCACATGATCACTAATATCCATCATCATGCCGTTCCATTGCACGCCGTCGCTGACCGGTTTGGGGCTGGCGCTAACGGCAATCCAATGAGGCTCGCCTTTGGGAAGCGATAGCCTAAAGCGCGTTTTAAGAGGCAGCATTAGGCGTGCTGAGTGCTCTATAGCGGACATGATTTTAGGGTGATCGTTACCGGTTAATTGTTCAACGAGCGGTCCGGCATTTAGAGCAAGTAGGTCGCAGTCAATATACTTGAGAGCGACGCCTCCGCCCTTTAAATACGGAAATCGCATATGCCCGCTATGCGCGCGGTGGAGTTGAAAAATAACGCCCGGTATATGCGGGATAAAGTGGTCGGCACTAATTTGCTGTGGTGCATCAATTTCATTCACGGGCATGCGTGAATCTCCATACAAATGCCAATAAAATTCAATCGCGAAGATTATCCCTAAATACGTAACCAGAATGTAATCAATTGCTGACAAAATGTCTCTTTTTTATACTTTTTTAAAATATAGTTATTGCATTTTAGTTTTTCCGAGTTGGAAACACGTCAATTTAGTCGAGGCGTTTACGGGATTTAATGATAAAATTAATTACTTTTTAATATATAGAATCCAATTTTTATTCCTCGAGGTGGTTTCTTGGAAGCAGGACAACAGCACGTTGATCAGCCATATGGCTGGGTGAGTTTGGTCGGCGCGGGCCCTGGTGACCCAGAATTACTGACGCTTAAGGCCTATAAACGCCTGCAAGCGGCCGACGTTGTGCTCTATGACCGCTTAGTTAGTGATGAGATTCTGGCATTCATCCCTAGCGAAGCGCAGCGCTACTATGTTGGCAAGGCTCGTTCGCTGCACAGCGTCCCTCAAAATGAGATCAATCAAGCGTTGGTGGCATGGGCCCATCAGGGTAAGCGCGTTGTGCGCCTCAAAGGCGGTGATCCTTTTATATTTGGCCGAGGGGGTGAAGAGCTAGAAGCTCTGCGAGCCGCTAAGGTCAGCGTGGAAGTCATTCCTGGCGTCACGGCAGCCTCAGGATGTGCCGCCTATGCAGGCATTCCGCTTACTCATCGAGATCATGCGCAGTCGGTTCGCTTTGTGACCGGCCACTTGCAGCAGGGAGAATGCGAGCTCGACTGGGATGCACTTGCCCGACCCGCGCAAACGCTGGTTTTCTACATGGGGTTAGGCAGCGTTAGGGTCATTAGCCAGGCGCTGATGAAGCACGGGCTGTCGCCACAAACGCCGCTGGCCCTTATTGAACAAGGCACTACTCGCCAGCAGCGTACGCACGTGGGAACCCTTTCATCGCTGCCCGATGCTTTCTTGGCGGACGACATAAAACCACCTACGCTGCTAATAGTAGGCAGCGTGGTGTCCTTACACACGACCCTTGCATGGTTTGATGTGCTTGAGGGTCAGGCGTCAGGCTTTCATGAAGGTAAGCATTCACGTTAGCCTACAGCATTAGCTTTTAAACTAAGCAGTAGCTCGACAGCATCATGGCGATAAGAATTCACTAACAAACTGGCTAGATGCAGTGAGCTGTGTATGCTGAAAGGGTAGTCATCCGCCGCAAGGGAATCGCTGTTGCTATCTTTTTTCTTCAGTTTGAACACACCTTGGCTTGCCAATCTAAGCGTAGATCATAGAGGAACGCATAATGTCAGAAGACAATCATTCAGATAATCATTCAGACAACCTGCCGCCAGCCAACAAGCCAGAACCAGCAAAAAAAGCGGAGATGAAGGGACTCTTTCAAGACAATCGGGTAAAAGCCATTGCGGGCATCGCGGCAATTGCGGTTGTTTGGGCAATTATGGCGCAGTCTAATGCGAGCACACGTCAAGATCGTGTCGATAGCCTTGAAGAGCAGTTAGCGAGTGCTGAGCAAGAAAAAAGTCAGATGAAGCAGCGCATTAGTGAAATTGATGAAGCTGAAACGAATCTTGCTACGCTGCAGGAAGAGAGGGATTCCTTGCAGGCTCAGCAGGATGAGGCTAACGCCGCGCTCCAGAGTGCTCAGGGAGACGTCAGCGAGGTTCAGACGCGCTTAGACGAGCTTGAAACTGAGCGCGATACCCTGCAAGAAGAAATTTCAGCATTGAATGAGCAGTTAGAAACGGCTGAAAACGATATGACGGGACTGCGCGAAGAACGCGATGAAATCGCCAGCACTCGCGAGGAAGCCGAAAGTAATTTGCAGCAGGTTGAGGAAGCGCGTCAGAGTGCTGAAGATGCCCGGCAAGAGGCCGAAGCTGCACGCCAGCAGGCTGAAGAGCAGCGCCAGCAGGTGGTAGACGATTTAAGCGCTAAAGAAGAGGAGCTGTCTGCGCTGGAAGAGCAGATCAGCCAAATGACCGAGGAGCAAGCTAGCCTAAATGAGGACGTTTCCACTGCTCAGGGCGAGCTTGACGATTTAATGACCGCTCTAGACTCGGGTCGCGAAGAGGTGGCGAGTGTCGAGAGTAATCTTGAAGAGCGTGAAAGTCAGCTGCAGCGCTTAGAGGGCCAGCTAGGCGAATGGCGTGATGAGCTTTCCACGCTAGACAGCCGCTTAGCGGATGCAGAAAAATCAGTCAGCGAAGCCGCTACGGCCTCACAAAGCAGCTCGGCTGAAGAGGATGCGCCTGAAAACAGCGATGAGAGTGCCAACGATGACGACGGTGGCAGTCAAGAATCAGAGCAGAATGCGGGCTGAAAAGTAACTAAGTGCTGAAGCTTTTGCGCTAAGCGCTGATGCTGAAAACAAGAGCGGATGTCGGGGAGCCGGCGTCCGCTTTTTGCTTGCTGGTTTATGATTGTTGCGCTGAGGAGTATCATTCACTCAGCGTTAATCTAAGGGCTATTTTAATTAAGCGCCTAACAATGAAAGGAGTGCCATTGGATGGATGGGGTTAAGCATATTATTGCAGTGGCATCAGGCAAAGGCGGTGTGGGGAAATCTACCGTTACAGTGAATCTGGCGCTGGCATTAGCCGCACAGAATTATCGCGTGGGCGTTCTTGATGCCGATATTTACGGACCCAGCCAAGCACAAATGCTCGGCGTTAAAGAGGGCGTGCGCCCACAGGCCGCGGCCGATAATAAGTTCCTGCCGCTTGAGGCCCATGGTATTCAAGCCATGTCGATGGCCTTTATGGTTAACACCCGTGAGCCGATGGTATGGCGTGGTCCGATGGTGGTGGGTGCCTTTCAGCAGATGTTGACGCAAACCCAGTGGGATAACCTAGATTTTCTGCTGATTGACATGCCCCCAGGCACCGGTGATATCCAGCTAACGCTGGCGCAAAAAGTGCCGGTAGCAGGCGCCGTGATTGTCACAACGCCGCAAGATATTGCGCTATTAGATGCCCGCAAAGGGATTGAAATGTTCCGCAAAGTTAACGTGCCGGTGCTGGGCGTTGTTGAGAACATGAGCCTCTACCACTGTGAAAATTGTGGCCATGAAGCGGCTATTTTTGGCACTGGAGGCGGTGATAGCATTGCCCAAGAGTACGACACCCAAGTGCTTGGGCGGCTGCCATTAACGCTTTCTATCCGTGAGTTAACGGACTCAGGCAGGCCGAGCGTCGTATCTGAGCCGGAGGGTACAGTCAGTCAAACCTTTGCAGCGATTGCCAAAAAAGTAGCCGAAGCGGTCAATATGAGCCAAAACGAAGGCCCTACCATTTCCTTTAGCGAGTGATAACGTACTAGATGAGTATCAAATCTGATAACTGGATTCGTCGCATGGCCAAAAGCGATGCAATGATAGAGCCGTTCGAGGCTGAACAGGTGCGCTATGTGAACGATCAGCGGGTCATTTCCTACGGCACGTCAAGCTACGGATACGACGTTCGCTGCGCTGATGAATTCAAAGTGTTTACCAATATTCACTCGGCGATTGTCGATCCTAAAGCGTTTGACGCGAAAAGCTTTGTCGATATTAAAGGCGACGTTTGCGTTATACCCCCAAACTCATTCGCGTTAGCCCGCACGGTAGAATATTTTCGCATTCCGCGTAACGTGCTGACTATTTGCTTAGGTAAATCTACCTACGCGCGTTGCGGCATTATTGTTAACGTCACGCCGCTTGAGCCGGAATGGGAAGGCCATGTAACGCTTGAGTTCTCGAATACGACGAATTTGCCTGCGAAAATCTACGCCCATGAAGGCGTTGCGCAGATGCTATTCTTAGAGTCCGATGAAGTATGCGCCACTTCGTATAAGGACCGTGGTGGTAAGTACATGGGCCAGCGCGGAGTGACGTTGCCGCGTACCTAAGGCTAACCATGCAAAACGCCTGACGGGCTATTAATCCGTCAGGCGTTTTTTTGTTTCAAGCTCAGTCCAGGTGCGTTTGCTAGACGGCGTTACAGCTACGATTCGTCGTCAAGCTCTTCATCAAGCTCTTCAGCCGCATCGGCATGTGAGAGGCGCATCCCGTATTCGGGTAGCCGCTGGCCGTCCATTTTGGCGCCATCTTCACTGAACTGCAGCCGGCCTTCTAAAAACCACTGTACCGCAATCGGATAAAGCAGATGCTCGCGGGAGCGTACCTTCTCTTGAAGCGTTTCTACCGTGTCGTCAGCGCTTACCTGCAGCTCGGCTTGAAGTACCACCGGGCCGCCGTCGAGCTCTTCGGTCACAAAGTGAACGCTGCAGCCGTGGCTTTCCACGCTGTCCGCTAGAGCCCGCGCGTGGGTATTAAGCCCCGGGTAGTTGGGCAGCAGCGAGGGGTGGATGTTGAGCATGCGGCCCAGAAAGCGCTGAACAAAGCGAGGCGTTAAAATACGCATAAAGCCTGCCAGAACGATGAGATCCGGTTCGTGGCGTTCAATGACTTTAATCAATGCGCCATCATAGGCTTCGCGGCTGTCGTATTCACGATGGGGCAGTGCGACCGCCTCAATACCTGCTTCGTGGGCACGTTTTAAGCCGTAGGCATCAGCGATATTGGAAATGACCGCAACGATGTCACCGCCGCCTAACCGGTCATGTGACTGGGCATCAATCAGCGCCTGCAAATTGCTGCCATTGCCGGAAACCAGTACAACAATGCGTCGAGCACCGACAGGTTCTGGCGTTACGTCTTTAATGGTGTCGCTTTGGTAATCCGTATTGGTCATGCCGAGAGATTCTCCAGAATAACGGCTTCCTCTTGGCGTTTAACGATCTTGCCTAGGCGATACACGGTTTCGCCCTGCGTTTCTAGATAAGCGACTGCCTGATCCGCCTGTTGCTGCGAGACTACCACCACCATACCAATGCCGCAGTTGAGCACGCGGTGCATTTCGGTTTCATTGACATTGCCGTGTGCCTGCAGCCAGTCAAACACGGCGGGGCGCGTCCAGCTGTTAATATCAATGTGGGCAGCGAGATTGTCGGGCAGGACGCGAGGAATGTTTTCCAGCAGCCCACCGCCAGTAATGTGCGATAACGCGTGCACGGCGATATCACTTTCGCGCATTAAAGACAGCAGTGATTTAACATAGATGCGGGTCGGTGCCATCAGCGCATCGCCAAGGACCGTACCGTCAATGTCGGTGTCTAGCGAGGCGTTGCTAACGTCAAGAATTTTGCGAATTAGCGAGTACCCGTTGGAGTGCGGGCCTGATGACGCAAGGCCCAGCACAACGTCGTTTTCAGCCACTTTGCTGCCATCTAAAATGTCTGCCTTTTCAACGACGCCAACGCAAAAGCCTGCTAAGTCATAGTCGCTGCCTTCGTACATGCCGGGCATTTCGGCGGTTTCGCCACCGACTAACGCGCAGCCCGCTAGCTCGCAGCCAGCGCCAATCCCGGTGACAACGTCGGCAGCAATATCCACATCGAGCTTACCCGTGGCATAGTAGTCAAGAAATAGCAGTGGCTCGGCGCCGGCGACGATCAAATCGTTGACACACATCGCGACTAAATCAATCCCAATCGTGTCGTGTTTGCCAAGATCCATGGCTAGGCGCAGCTTAGTGCCGACCCCGTCGGTGCCTGAGACCAGAACGGGCTGCCGATAGCCTGCCGGTATTTCACACAGTGCGCCAAAGCCGCCAAGTCCACCCATCACTTCTGGGCGAGTAGTGCGCTTGGCAACGTGTTTAATGCGGTCAACCAGGGCGTTACCGGCATCAATATCGACGCCTGCGTCCTTGTAGCTGAGGGAAGGCGTAGCCGAAGAAGAAGAGGTCTCGGTCATGACAGATCCTGTGAAGCAAATAGCGGTGCTGGTAGTGCTGGCGACATGGCCAGTGCTGGGCGATAACTGGAGCGAATTGTAACACTCAGTGGCGCAAGCCGCACCGCTGTGAAACATGTTGAAAAGCTTACGAGCAGGTTTTGCTGATATACGGCATAGTAACGCTTAGTGAAAAGGGCCGGTTTAAATCCATATTTGAGAGGAATATATGCGCAATTCTTGGTGGGGTGTGCTGTTTTTGGTAGTGATAGGCGGTTCTATTTATTTGCTCGATTCAGTGCTAATGCCTTTTATTGCTGGGATGATTCTCGCTTATTTAGCCGACCCGCTAGCGAATCGCTTCCAGCGCTGGGGTATGAACCGGCCTTTGGCGGTGAGCAGCGTGTTTTTAGTCCTGCTAATCATTCTGGTGGTGAGCCTGCTGATCTTAATACCGCTGATTGTTCAGCAGCTTAAGCAATTGGGGGAAGCGATTCCGAGTATTTTCAACTGGGTCGAAAATATACTGGCTCCCCAGGTGCAGGAATGGACAGGTTATGACGTGACCGCAGAGTTAACCAATGTCCGTGAAACACTGGCTGATAATTGGCGTGATGCGGGCGGTTATTTAGCGCAGGCACTGGGCCAAATTGGTCGTTCTGGAATGGCGTTTGCGTCCTGGGTGACTTACGTTGCATTGATTCCCGTGGTGACGTTTTATCTGCTTTTAGACTGGAATCGATTGCTCGACAATATTGCCAATTTAATTCCCCGTCAGTGGGCTGATGATACCTTTCGCTTAGCGCGCCGCTGCGATGAGGTGCTTTCCTCATTCTTACGCGGGCAGCTGCTGGTCATGCTCTGCTTAGGGATTATTTACGCAGTCGGTTTGACGCTGATGGGGCTTAATTTTGGCCTGCTCATCGGCTTTGTGTCCGGGCTAGTGAGCATTGTGCCGTTCTTAGGTTTTATTGTCGGCCTGGTGATTGCGCTTGTGGTAGCGCTCTTTCAATACGCCACGTGGTGGGCAGTGGTGGGCGTGATTTTAGTCTTCAGCATTGGTCAAATGGCTGAGAGCGTGGTGCTTCAGCCTAAGCTGCTGGGCGACAAAATTGGCTTACATCCGGTAGCGGTCATCTTTGCCGTGTTGGCGGGTGGAAAGCTGTTTGGCTTAACGGGGGTGCTGTTAGCACTGCCGGTGGCTGCGGTGATTTTGGTGCTGCTTAAAGAAGTCAAAGTACGCTATCAGCACAGCGAGCTTTACGACGATACAAATACCGACGACCAGCCAAAGATTATCGAGGTAAGTTCGTCGTATCATGATGAGCCAGCGCGTGATGATAAACGGGAGTCACCATGAGCCGAACACCGGCACAGCTTCCTCTGGGCATTGGTTTACGTGATGATGCCACGTTTAATAACTACTATGCGGGACGTGCGAACGCCTCGCTAGTAGAGCATGTTACCCAGCAGCTAACGGCGCAAGGTGAGCCGTTTCTCTACCTGTGGGGGGCGCCTGGGGTGGGGCGCAGTCATCTGCTTCAAGCGGCCTGTCACGCAGCTTCAGATGCAGATAAGCGCGCGCTGTACTTACCGCTGGGCGACTTAGGCCACTTTCCGCCGCTGATGCTGGAAGATATCGAGCGGTTGGATCTTGTGGCGATCGACGACCTTGAGTGCGTGATCGGACGCAAACGTTGGGAGGAGGCTCTATTCCACGCTTTTAATCGGCTGCGGGATGCGGGCAAGCGGCTATTAATTGTTGCCAATGCCTCTCCACGCCAATTGAATGTGCAGCTGCCTGATCTTGCCTCGCGGTTAACCTGGGGTGTGACCTTTCACGTTCATACGCTAGATGACGACAGCGAGCGTTTGGCTGCCCTAAAGCTACGTGCCAGCGTGAGAGGAATACAGCTGCCCGACGACGTGGGTCGCTATATTCTACATCGCGGCCCGCGTGAGCTAGGCGAGTTGTGCCGTGCGGTGGAAACGCTTGATAAGGCGTCGCTGACGGCTCAGCGCAAGCTGACGATTCCGTTTGTGAAGTCTGCCCTAGGTTGGTAAAAAATTGGTTCAGCAGTAGGGCAAAAAATGATTCGACAGACACTAAAACGCCACCGTAGGCAGAGCCAACGGTGGCGTTTTAACGAACTGGTTTATTCGCTATAACATGGGAAAAGCGTTAAGCGGTTTTACTCATTTTGCTAGCGGCAGTTTGCGCTTGCTTGACGTTGTCTTCCGTCAGTTTTTGGCTTTTCTGAATAAAATCCTGCTGCAATGACACTACTTTATCAGCGTCACCCTTAGCACGTTCGGCTAATTCCTTAGCCACGTTTTGCTGGCTTTCCATGTAGCTACGCAGGCCTTCTGCGTCTTTCACGTTCATCATCTGACGCATCTGCGCAATGCCGGTATCTGTATAGGCTTTGCTGGCATCCATCTGAGCATTGATCATTTTTTCAGTGTAATCGACGCTTAATGCCATAAACGCGCGGGCTGGCGCCATAAACATGTTGTCAAATTGCTGATTCATTTCATTAGTATTAACAGTATTCATATTCATTCCCTCTAGGGTTGCAACAGCACGATCAGAGACAGCGCTGCTAAAATAGATTGCCAGAAACAGCCATCCAGAGGTGGGTACTGCTTACTTACTGGCATCTTTATGTGTCATCTTGCAGTGCAGCATAGCAAACGCTTTTGTGCGGTGCAACATTAGCTTTAAGAGTATGTGCTGAGCAGTTCGTGAAGACTTGATTGAAGACGACTTTTTTTGAGGTAGGCTGTATTTGAACAAGAGTTTGGCAACCCCTGGCGAACGATATTGCGGCTTTACGCTCAGACCAGAGTAAGTCGTTATATTCATAGGAGAACCAGCAATGGAAACACGTATTGAACGCGACAGCATGGGTGAGTTGGAAGTGCCCGCAGATGCCCTTTACGGCGCACAAACGCAGCGAGCCATTAATAATTTTCCGGTTTCTCACACGCCCATGCCTCCGGCCTTTATTCATGCGGTTGCTCGTATCAAGTTAGCCGCAGCACGCGTCAATCAGGCATCGGGAGCGCTTGATAAAGAGCGCGCAGAGGCGATTCAGAAAGCTGCCCGTGAAGTGCTCACCGGCATTCATGATCAGCATTTTCCTATTGATGTATTTCAAACCGGCTCAGGTACCTCCTCTAACATGAACGTCAATGAGGTGCTGGCCACCCTGGCGTCCCGTGAGGGGGTCGACGTCACTCCCAATGATCACGTCAATATGGGGCAGTCGAGCAACGATGTGATTCCGACCGCCATTCATCTCTCGGCCGCCATCGCTGTACATGAGTCTCTTCGCCCCGCGTTGGTGCATTTGCGTGACACGATTGATAGCCGCGCTAGCGAGTTAAGCCATATCGTTAAAACGGGGCGCACCCATTTAATGGATGCCATGCCGCTGCGCATGGATCAAGAGTTAGGCGCTTGGTCGAGCCAGCTCAATCAAGCCATCGAGCGATTTGATAGCGCAATGCAAAGGCTTTGCCGTTTAGCGCAGGGCGGCACTGCGGTGGGTACGGGTATTAATGCCCCTGAAGGGTTCGCTGAGCAGGTTGCCCAGGAACTGAGCGAGCAGACGGGGTTAATGTTCGCTCCTAACGATAGTTTTTTTGCCAGCCTCTCTTCACAAGATGCGGCGGTCGAGCTATCAGGGCAGTTAAAAGGCTTGGCCTGTGTGATTATGAAAATTGCCAATGATCTGCGCTGGATGAATTCAGGGCCATTGGCTGGGCTGGGCGAAATTGAGCTTGAGGCGCTGCAGCCCGGCAGCTCAATCATGCCGGGTAAAGTAAACCCTGTAATTCCCGAGTCAGCCGCTCAGGCTGCTGCACAGGTTATTGGCTTAGATGCGGCGATTACCGTTGCGGGCCAAAGCGGAAACTTCCAATTGAATGTCATGCTGCCGCTAGTGGCGTCCAATTTGCTCACTTCAATTAACCTGATGAGCAATACTTCTCGCCTGCTGGCTGATCGCGCAATCGCAACGTTTAAGGTGCGTGAAGAAAATCTGAAAGTGCCCCTGGCACGCAACCCTATTCTGGTAACGGCGTTAAATGGTGTGATTGGCTATAACGCAGCGGCCGCTATTGCGAAAAAGGCCTACCAAGCGGGTAGGCCGATCATTGACGTGGCTGAGGAGAATACAGACCTTGATCGTGAAACGCTTGAGCGCTTGCTGGATCCGGCCGTGTTGACTCAAGGCGGTATTCCCGAGTAATCCGGCCTGTGTGGGGCGTCAGCGATTAGGTTTCTTGGTGTTCGGTTTTTCCTTCTTGAATCGTTTCGCTGGCCTCCTCATGCTCTTCTGTGCTGGCTTTGGGCGTTTCATGCTCGTCTTTGCGCGAGGGGCGATAGCAAAAGGTCGCTAAGATAGGATAGTGATCTGAGCCGAAATAGCTTAGGCGCTGCATGCCTACCAGGGTGAAGTGCTCGGTTACGAAAATATGGTCAAGAGGCCAGCGTAACATTGGATATTTAGCGTGGAAGGTGCTGAATAGCCCGCGGCCTCGGCGTGGATCGAGCATGCCGCCCACGCGACAAAAAAGCCGTGTTGTTCTTGACCACGCCACGTCATTAAGATCGCCAGCTACTAGCGTTGGCTGTGGATCGTCATGAATTTTTTTGCCGACGAGTAAAAGCTCAGCGTCACGCCATAAAGACTTTTCACTCTCGCTAGGCGCAGGCGGGCGAGGGTGAAGTGCGTAGAAGCAAAGCGTTTCGCCGTTTTCTAGCGTGACCCCGGTATGAATAGACGGAATGTCGTCTTGAATCAGCCACTCAATGGAGGTGTTGGTCAGCTCCAAATGCGAGTAAAGATGCATGCCGTAAAGATTGTCGAGCGGGATTTTAACGCTGTGGGGCCAGTATTCTTTCAGCGCCGGGTCTAACTGGTCTTCCCACCATTGGTCAGACTCAAGCGTCAGTACAATGTCAGGCTTATGTTTGTTTATCATGTCGATAAGCGATTGGGCCTGCCGATTCGGCGTTAAGACGTTAGCGATTAGCAGCGTAATGGTGCGGCTTTTATCTGGATTTTCTGCCGCTTGAACCTGCACAGGCCAAAGCGGTGTCCAAGGCAAGATGTAGTAGGCCTGAACCAGAAAGGTAACACCTGCTGCGCCGAGGGCAATCCACTGCCAGCGTCCCGCATCAACAAAGATAGCCGCTAATAAAAAGTCAGCGAGCGCTACGCATGCAAGCTGTAAGCGTGGAAATTCAAAACTGCGGATCCACCACCAGTGCAATTCGATGCGCGCAATGAGCGTGGCTAATAACAGCGCGATGGCGATGCTTCCTAGCAAAATACCGAGCATGGCTTACCTCCCTATAGATAATGGCCATCATACTAAAATAATTAGCCTGCGATGTAATAATATAAGTGTAAGAGTTTAACGACAATTTGTTATCGAGTGGTTCGTGCAAAGAGGCGAAGCACAACAGGGAAAAAGCTTGCAATTCAGTGGTAAGAACGTACAATTCGCATCCGTTGCTTGGCACGATTGTGTCTGAGTGCAGCGTCAGTAGGACCATAGCTCAGTTGGTTAGAGCGCCACGTTGACATCGTGGAGGTCGGCGGTTCAAATCCGCCTGGTCCTACCAAATAGCTAAAAACACCTCGTGCGTTATCGTGCGAGGTGTTTTGTATGTGTGCTAGTTAGCTTTCGCGATGAAATTGGGTAAATCAGTTTGCTGAATAAAGGTGGCAACCAGTGCTTCAATGCCAGCCTGATCTTGCTGCGTGAAACGCCCGTGCAGTGGGCTGTCTAAATCAAGCACGCCCCATAGGTGGCCATTGGCCACGACAGGAACCACCAGCTCAGAGCGTGAGTTGGTGTCGCAGGCAATATGGTCTTCAACTGCATGCACGTCGTCGACTCGCTGAGTGGTTTGCTGGCGCGCAGCGGCACCGCAGACACCTTTGCTGAAAGGGATCGGATGGCATGCAGGCTGGCCTTGGAAGGGTCCCAGGCTGAGTACGTCGGATTGACGCTGAAGGTAAAATCCCACCCAGTTTAAGTCGCTAAGCTGTTGAGCGATAAATGCGCCTGTCTGTGCGCTATTGGTTAGCCAGTCCCGTGTGTCCAGCAGCGCTTCCAGCTGGCGGTTAAGCATCGAAAAATCGACAGTGGTTTGCATTTGGCTTCCTTAGTTTAAAAATCGCATAAGACAGGTGTTTTTACAAAGCGCACAAAGCCGGCGCAGGGCCGGCTTAGCATATCGTTTTTACTTCGAAGGAGGCAGTCCTAGGCGTTACTTGGTCCAGCCTGGGACGGCCGCGCCTTTGAATAGCTCTTCCGCTTTTTCAATGACTTCGTCACGCTGATAGGCATCGACCAGTTGGCGGATTTCTTCGCGCTCTTCGTCACCCGCACGCACGGCGATCAGATTGACGTAAGGCGACTCAGGGCCTTCTTTAATCAACGCATCGTCAAGGCTTAAGCCCGCCGGCTGTGCAAAGGTGTTATTGATGAACGCCATGTCGACATCGGGCAGTACACGCGGCAGCTGAGCCGCTTCAATTTCACGGAAGCGGAAGTTGCGCGGATTTTCAGCAATATCGATAGGCGTTGCTTCAAGGAATTCAGGATCGTTAAGGGTGATCAGGCCTTCGTTGTGCATCAAGATCAACGCACGACCCTCGTTGGTCGGATCGTTGGGTAGGGCAATTTGTGCGCCGTCAGGCAGATCATCAATGCTGTCGTACTTCTCCGAGTAAGCGCCAATCGGATAAACGAAGGTGTAGCCAGCCACCGCGAGCTCGTAACCGCGGTCGTTAATCATGGTGTCTAGGTAGGGTTCGTGCTGGTAGGCGTTAGCATCTAAGCTGCCGTCCGCGAGGGCAACGTTAGGTGTGACGAAGTCAGTAAACTCAATGATTTCGACATCAAGGTCGTATTCTTCTTTAGCGATGCGGGCCGCGACTTCCATTACTTCTGTTTCAGGGCCGGCGACGGTGCCCATTTTGATGCTGCGTGTCTCTGCGTTGGCGACATTAACCGCAAGGGCTAGGGCTGTCAGGCTACCGATAATGAGCTTTTGCATGGCATTTCTCCAATCACGTTGTACATAATGGTGCAATGATGCGGGAATAAGAAGCGTGTGTCTAATTCGTTTTTGGCATAAAGAGGCAGGTGACTAACTATTTACGATCACTTTTGCGAACCAGGTAGTCGCCCAGACTCTGGAAGCCCTGCACCATGACGACCAAGATCACGACCGTAATGAGCATAATGGTCGGATTGAAGCGGTTATAACCATAACGAATGCCTAAATCGCCTAGCCCGCCGCCGCCGACTGCGCCTGCCATGGCCGAGTAGCTGACCAGCGTCACGACGGTAATTGTTAAGCCCGTCATGATGCCGCCGCGAGCCTCTGGAATCAGCACTTTGCAAATGATTTGCCAAGGGGTGGCGCCCATCGCCTGTGCTGCTTCAATGAGTCCCGGTGAAAGCTCATTGAGCGCCGCTTCAACCAGTCGCGCAATAAACGGAATGGCAGCAATCGTTAGCGGTACCGACGCGGCATTGATGCCAATCGACGTGCCGACGAGCATCCGCGTAAAAGGAATGATGGCTACCATCAAAATGATAAAAGGAATTGAGCGGCCAATGTTAGTAATGAGACTGAGCGCTTGGTTTAGCACGGGCTTGGCTAATATTTGGCGAGGGCGCGTAACGTATAGCAATACGCCCAGCGGCAGACCAACCAGGGTCGAAATCAGTCCTGATACGGCCACCATATAAAGAGTGTCCAGCGTGGCTTGTAAAATAAGATCAATCATTGCGCTGGACATGGCCAAGTACCTCTACCTGCAGTTGATGAGATTCAAGATACGTCATGGCCTGCTGCGTCTGCGCCGGCGTGCCTAATAGCTCTGCAATCATTAAGCCTAGGGTGCGTTCCTGAATAGATTCTACTTTCGCCTGCAAAATGCTGACGTCGACACCGCACTCACGGGCAAGGCGTGAAATGAGTGGCGTTGAGACCGCATCGCCCGAAAAGGTGAGCCGGACGACGGGGTGAGTATTGTTGCCGGGCGCGTCCATAAGCCGCTCAATCAGCTCTTTAGGCGGCGTTAGCTGCAGAAAATCATTGAGAAACTCTCGGCCCAGCTGTGTGCGCGGCGCGGTGAAAAAGTCGCCCACTTCTGCGTCTTCAACCAGTTCCCCGTCTGAAATCAGGCTGACTCGATGGCAAATTGATTTCACCACCTCCATCTCGTGAGTAATCAGTAGAATGGTAATGCCCAGCTGACGATTAATATCACGCAGCAGCTCCAGAATTGAGCTGGTGGTTTGTGGATCAAGCGCTGAAGTTGCTTCATCGCAAAGCAGAATCTGCGGCTTGCTGGCCAGCGCGCGAGCAATGGCCACGCGTTGTTTTTGCCCGCCAGAAAGCTGGGCCGGGTATTGATTGGCTTTGTCCGCTAGGCCCACCATTTCCAGCAGCGAAATAACGCGCTCACGCACGGCGTGACGTTTTTGGCCCATTAGCTCAAGGGGAAGCGCGACGTTGTCGAAGACCGTACGCGTGGTGAGCAAATTGAAATGCTGAAAGATCATTCCAATTCGGTGGCGTGCCCGATTAAGCTCTGCATTGCTCAGGCGCGTCATTTCTTGACCGTCTACCGTAACGCTGCCGCTCGTGGGCCGCTCAAGCAGGTTGACGCAGCGAATCAGCGTGGACTTGCCCGCGCCGGAAAGTCCAATCACGCCATGGATAGTGCCTTTGGGGACGCTGAGGCTGGCGTTTTTGAGTGCATGGACAGCGTTTTTGTCGTTGCCCTTTCTTTTGCCGACAGAGGTGTTACTGAAGTAGGTTTTACTGACGTTGCTAAGTTCAATCATAGCGTCTGCCTTAACGGTAGGCCGAAGACGGGTGCGGGGGTGCAAATTTCAAGTGACCAAGGGTAGGGCTGAAAATAAAAAAGCCACCCTCTTGGGTGGCCATCAGCGCTGGACACACCCTTATTAGCTGCACTTCACCTAAACAGTGGCTAAGCCCGGCCAAAGTATGGGTGGACGCCCGCAATATGGGTACAAATCGGCGTCATTAAATTTGCGACCAAAGTTTAAATATGCCGACATGGCCTGTCAATCACATCCGTCCGATTGTATGTTTTAAGCTGTTAAAATAGCGATATTTCCTGATATTTATCGCTTTTTGTGTATTTTTTACTAATCAACATGCTTGGGCATGTGCTTGGTTTGACTGGGTGAGGGTTTACTTAGCCATCCAGTATTATCGGATCGATACGCAATATAGTGGAGAAGAGTGCGCAAGCACGAGGCACCAGTAGTAAGATTATGACCATCATTTCGCTAGCGCTGACATTCAGGAGATAAGAGTTTTATGTTTACCGGCATTGTGCAAGGGGTTGCGAAGGTTGTAGCAGTGCGTGAGCTTGATGAGTTTCGCGTACACGTAATTGAAATGCCTCTCTCAATGCGAGCGGGCCTTGAGATCGGCGCATCGGTGTCCCATAACGGGGTGTGTTTGACGGTAACGTCGATCGAGGGCGATAACGTAAGCTTTGATTTAATGCGCGAAACGCTGCGGTTGACCAATCTTGGTGCCGTCACGCCAGGGCAGTGCATCAATATAGAGCGCGCGGCGCGCTTTGGCGATGAAATAGGCGGGCACTCGATGTCGGGTCATATTATTTCTATGGCAGACGTGGTGGCGATCGAAGAGGCACCTAACAACCGTCGCCTGTGGTTTTCTCTGCCCGAAAGGCTTGGCCGCTTCGTATTCGAGAAAGGCTATATCGGTGTCGATGGCATTAGCTTGACGATAGGTGATGTGCGCCAAACGGAAACTGGCGTTGAGTTTAGCGTTAATTTAATTCCTGAAACGCTGGCACGCACTACGCTTCAAGACCGGGCGCCTGGGGATCAGGTCAATATTGAAGTCGATCCACAAACGCAGGTTATCGTTGAGACCGTTGAGCGCATTTTGGCAACGCAGCAGCGGGTTTAACCGCTAGGTCCTCCATAGTAAGGCCTATAGCCGCGTTGCTTATTGTGTTTGTGCGCTGTGGGATTGACCAATCGGTTAGCTCATGGCCTGAAGATTGCTTGGCATTAAGCCGCGGGACTTTCTCGCGTTTATGAGCCGCTATGTCGGGGCGCTCGCATCACGCTGAGCGTTTCGGTAGTATGTGCGGCTTTTCTGGGCACCGGAACGCATGCTTATGCGGCGTTAGCGCTAAGGACAACAAGACTCATGAAACGTCTGGATAACTACTTCAAGCTCTCCGAGCACAAAACCAATGTGAAGACAGAAGTTATCGCCGGGATTACAACGTTCCTGACGATGGCCTACATTATTTTTGTCAACCCAAGCATCCTTTCCGAAGCGGGAATGGACTACGGCGCAGTGTTTGTGGCCACCTGCTTAGCCGCGGCTATAGGTTGTTTCGTGATGGGTCTATGGGCCAATTACCCCATCGCCCAGGCGCCAGGTATGGGGTTAAACGCTTTCTTTACCTATGGCGTAGTGCTTGGAATGGGCTACACCTGGGAAGCTGCGTTGGGAGCGGTGTTCCTTTCTGGTCTGACGTTCTTTTTACTCAGTATTTTCAAGATTCGTGAATGGATTATTAATGCCATTCCAATGTCGTTGCGGCTGGGCATTGCAGCCGGTATCGGGCTGTTCCTGGCGATGATTGCGCTTAAAAACGCAGGGATTGTCGTTGCTAATCCGGCCACCTTCGTTTCGCTTGGGGACCTATCTCAGCCGCCGGCTATTTATGCCTTGCTGGGCTTTTTTGTAATTACCGCTTTGTCTTATCTGCGGGTCACCGGCGCGGTGATGATCGGTATTTTGGGCATCACTGTATTGGCAATGCTGCTTGGGCATAACCAGTACGGTGGATTAATGTCGATGCCGCCCTCCATTGCACCCACCTTCATGGCGATGGATTTGATGGGAGCGTTAGATGTCGCGATGCTCAGCGTGATTTTTGCTTTCCTGTTTGTAGACCTATTTGATACTTCGGGCACTTTAGTGGGCGTTGCTCATCGGGGTAAGCTGTTAGATAAAGACGGCAAGCTGCCTCGCATTGGTCGCGCCATGATGGCCGACAGTACCGCGTCTATGGCGGGTGCAGCGCTGGGTACTTCAACCACGACAAGCTATATTGAATCAACTGCCGGTATCGCCTCGGGCGGCCGTACCGGTTTGACCGCAGTAGTGGTTGGCGTGATGTTCCTTATTAGCCTGTTTTTTGCGCCGCTAGCCGGCTCTATCCCTGCCTACGCCACCGCCGGTGCGCTTCTATACGTTGCGGTATTGATGGCGGGTAGCTTAGCGCACGCCAACTGGGATGACCCAACCGATGCCGCGCCGGTTTTGATTGCAGCCCTGGCGATGCCGCTGACGTTCTCCATTGCTGAAGGGATTGCGCTGGGCTTTATTAGCTATGTCGGCATCAAAACTCTGTCAGGCCGTTTCAGCGATCTCAACCCCGCTGTGATTATTTTGTCGCTGCTGTTTGCCGCGAGATATCTATTTATGGGGTGATGGCCCCTGATTTTTTTGACTCTTTTGCATGGTTTTACACCACTTTTTTACTAATCGATGAGAGGCGCGATGAGTATCTACGGCGACTACATTAAGTCCGTTATTCGCACGGTTCCTGACTGGCCTGAGCAGGGCGTGAATTTTCGTGATATCACTCCTTTGCTACAAAATAGCGCGGCTTTTCGCAAGCTGATTGATAGCTTTGTTCATCGTTATCAAGAAATGAATCTGGATGCCATCGCGGCTATCGATGCACGTGGGTTTATCATTGGCGCGCCGCTGGCCTATGAGTTGGGGTGTAGCTTTGTGCCGGTGCGTAAGAAGGGCAAGCTGCCGTTCAAAACAATCAGTGAAACCTACACGCTTGAGTACGGGCACTCGGAGGTTGAGCTACATTCCGATGCTTTCCAAAAGGATGACCGCATTCTGTTAATGGATGACTTGATAGCGACCGGTGGCACGATGATGGCTGCGGCTAATCTCATTCAGCGCAGCGGTGGCCATGTCGTTGAGACAGCTACCATTATTGATCTGCCTGAGCTGGGTGGTTCACAGAAAATTCGCGATGCTGGTTACAGCGTATTCGCAGTTTGTTCCTTCAACGAAGACGAGTAATCCCCCATGAGCAGCGACCGTTATCACCAACACTTCACTGTTTCCTGGGATCAGCTGCACCGCGATGTGCGTGCGCTTTGCCATCAGATGATCGAGCGTGATTTCAAAGGCATCGTGGCGATTACGCGCGGCGGTTTAATTCCTGCTGCGTTAATTGCGCGGGAGTTGGATATCCGGCTGATCGATACCGTGTGCATTAAAAGCTATGACCATATGGACCAGGGCGGTCTGGATATTATGAAGGGTGTCGAGCACGATGGCGACGGATGGCTGCTGGTTGATGACTTAGTCGATACCGGCAAAACGGCGCGGGCAGTGCGTAAAATGCTACCCAAGGCGCACTTCGTTACTATCTATGCCAAGCCGGACGGCCGCCCTTTGGTCGATCAATATCTGACAGAAGTGGCTCAGCAGTGTTGGATTCAGTTTCCCTGGGACATGGGCGTCGCTTACGTTGAGCCGCTTGTTGATCAACTGAAGAGGTAAGCATGACCAATCCACTTCCCAACGATTGGAGTCAGTGGCTGGGTAATGAGTTTGAAGCAGATTATATGCTGGCGCTAAAGGCATTTTTAGCGCAGCAAAAGTCGGCCAAAAAAGTTATCTACCCGCACTCTACGCAGTGGTTTCGTGCCTTTGAACTGACCCCGTTAAGCGAAGTGAAAGTGGTCATTTTAGGCCAGGATCCTTATCACGGCCCCCATCAGGCGCACGGCCTGTGTTTCTCTGTGCAGGCCGGTATTCCCGTGCCGCCGTCGCTGGTTAATATCTATAAAGAGTTGGCCACCGATGTCGACTTTACGCCGGTGCGTCACGGTCATCTGGAAGCGTGGGCGAGACAGGGCGTGCTGTTATTGAATACCTCGCTCACCGTTGAGCAGGGTAATGCGGCATCGCATCGGGGAAAAGGGTGGGAGCCGTTTACCGATCGCGCTATTGAGACGGTTAGCCAGCATTCGCCTCCCTGTGTATTTCTCCTTTGGGGGAGCCATGCACGCCAGAAGATCGCATTAATTGATCAAAGTCGGCATTTAATACTCGAAGCACCACACCCTTCACCGCTTTCAGCGTATCGGGGGTTCTTCGGCACACGGCATTTCTCTCAAGCAAATCAGTTCCTGCAAGCGCAGGGGCGAACGCCTATTGAGTGGCAATTACCGGAAACCCCTTAACCTCGAAACGGGTTGCGGGTAGAATGTGCGCAATTTTGCGCCTAATGAAAGATCCCAGGTTGCCATTCTGAATCCCCTGCAGTGAGGAAGTCCCATGAGTGTTTACGCTATTAACCATCCGCTTGTTCAACATAAATTGGGGCTGATGCGTGAAGTTGATCTGAGCACTAAGAGCTTTCGTGAACTAGCAGGTGAAGTCGCTAAGCTGTTGACCTATGAAGCCACTAAAGGTCTGGAGCTTGAAGATCATGAGATTCAGGGCTGGAACGGGGAGCCGATTGCTACGCGTCGGTTAAAGGGTAAAAAAGTCACCGTTGTACCCATTTTACGTGCCGGGCTTGGCATGTTGGAAGGCGTAACGGACCTTATCCCCAGTGCGCGGGTCAGCGTCGTAGGACTTTACCGCGATGAAGAATCGCTGCAGCCGGTTCCTTATTTCGCCAAATTTGCCAACGATATTGAAGAGCGCATGGCGATTGTCATTGATCCGATGCTGGCAACAGGCGGCTCTATGGTCGCAACGCTAGATATGCTGCGCGAGCGCGGCTGTGAGCACATGAAAGTAATTGTGTTGGTCGCCGCCCCGGAAGGCATTAAGCGGGTGCAGGAAGCCTACCCCGATGTCGAAATTTATACCGCTTCCGTTGATGACCGATTGGATGAAAATGGCTATATCGTCCCAGGGCTAGGCGACGCTGGCGATAAGATTTTCGGAACGCGTTAAGCGTCCCTCTTTAGATTGCCCCTTGCGCTCTGCGTTAGGGGCATTTTTTTGCACATTACAATTTAATCATCTCTAGGATATCACCGATGCGTGACGTTGCCGGTCAAACTGAGTCGTGGGCAAAAGTGCTATTAACCGGTACGCAAATGCTCTTTGTCGCGTTTGGTGCCTTGGTATTAGTGCCGCTTTTAACCGGGCTTGATCCGAGCGTTGCACTGTTTACCGCCGGTGTGGGTACGCTGGTGTTCCATTCGGTCACTAGCCAAAGCGTACCGGTATTTTTAGCCTCATCGTTTGCCTTTATTGCACCTATTCAAGGCTCGGTAGCCAGCTTTGGCGTTTCAGCTACGATGGGTGGACTAATGGCGGCTGGACTGGTGTATGTCGTTATTTCACAAGCCGTACGCGTAAAAGGTACCGCTTGGCTGCACCGTTTACTGCCTGCGGTCGTGGTCGGGCCGGTCATTATGGTGATTGGTCTTGCGCTGGCGCCCGTCGCTGTGAGTATGGCCACTGGTGAAACTAGCGATAACATTGGCTATGGAGCCGCCATTTTCTTATCAATGACCAGCCTGCTGGTGACGCTGCTGCTCGCCGTTTTTGGACGCGGGCTGCTAAGACTAATACCGATTATTGGCGGGATTTTTACAGGCTATGTGCTGGCGCTACTGATGGGAGTTGTCGACTTCACGCCGATTCACGAGGCCGCGTGGCTATCGGTACCTAGCTTTACAGCGCCAAGTTTCCACTGGGCCGCTATTTTGTTCATGATACCCGTCGCTATTGCGCCGGCAGTTGAGCACATTGGTGATATGGTGGCGATTGGATCGGTGACGGGCAAAGACTATCTTGAAAAACCGGGCCTTCATCGCACCTTGCTCGGCGATGGATTAGCAACGACGGTAGCCGCTTTATTTGGTGGGCCGCCTAATACTACCTATTCAGAAGTAACGGGGGCGGTTACGCTCACGCGAGCATTTAATCCCAAGTACATGATAGTAGCTGCGATTGTTGCCATTGTGTTGGCTTTTGTTGCTAAGCTTGGCGCATTTTTGCAAACCATTCCGGGCCCTGTGATGGGCGGCATTATGACGCTGTTGTTTGGTTCCATCGCGGTGGTAGGAATGAATACACTCGTCCGTGCTGGGCAATCGCTAACGGCGCCCCGCAATTTAGTGGTGGTTTCATTGATACTGGTGTTTGGTATTGGTGGTATGCAGTTTGGGGGTGGCCAGTTTACGCTGCAGGGCGTCAGCTTAGCGGCGTTAGTGGGTATTGTGCTGAACTGGCTGTTACCCCAAGAGCAAGAGGGCGAATAACATTAGCGTTTTGAACACCACGTACATCGCTTGGATGACATCGTGCCAGTGGCAACCAGGAGCGTCGGCAGCATGAGAGATGAACTAACGGCATCCTTTCCCATTTTGGGCATTGCTGCTTGGAGTGGCACCGGTAAAACGACGCTATTAGAAAAGCTATTGCCGCAGTTAAATGAGCATGGCTTGCAAGTGGCCGTGATTAAGCATGCCCATCACTCGTTTGATGTAGATCAGCCCGGCAAGGACAGCTATCAGCTGCGCAGCGCTGGTGCGGCGCCGGTGCTGGTGGCTTCACATCAGCGCTTTGCACTGATGCAGGAAACGCCCGGGCAAGAAGAACCTGACTTGGCTAAGTTGATCGCCATGCTAGTACCACATCACCCTGATCTTGTGATTGTCGAAGGCTTTAAGACCTGGCCAATACCTAAGCTGGTGCTGTACCGGGATGGCATTGGCGATGCGTCAATTTTGACGGGGAAATGGGTGGCGGCGATCGCCGCGAACAGGCTGTCTTCAATCGATGTGACTGAAGGCGTGCCTCGGCTAGATCTTGATGATATTGACGCTATCGCGCGCTGGGTCGTGGCCTGGATTAATGCAAAAAAATAAGGCGTTGCCTTCAGTCTCCAGATCTTCAATGATCAAGCCTTCAATGATCAAGTCTTCAATGAACCGGCCCTCAACGACGCGCCCTTCACACAAGCAAAGGTGATTACTATGCAGCTAACCCACCTCAACACCCGTGGCGAAGCCAATATGGTAGACGTTGGCGATAAGCAAGAAACCCGCCGCGAAGCCGTTGCTTCAGGGCGTATTGTGATGCAGCCCGCAACATTAACATTGCTTAGCGACGGACAGTTGCCCAAGGGTGATGTTCTGGCAACCGCGCGTATCGCGGGTATTCAGGCGGCGAAAAGAACCCATGAGCTAATACCGCTCTGCCATGCGTTGGCGCTCTCTAAGGTATCGGTTGAGTTTGAAATTGACGTGGCAGAGTCCTGTGTTCACGTGACGTCGCTGTGCCGCTTAAATGGCCGTACAGGGGTTGAAATGGAAGCGCTGACGGCTGTTTCCGTTGCATGCTTGACCCTTTACGATATGTGCAAAGCGGTCGATAAAAGTATGCGTATCGACGCCATTCAGCTTGAGAGCAAGCAGGGCGGGCAGCGTGGTGATTACCAGCGCCTAAGCGAGCAGACACCTATTGTCACCGGCGACGGCTCGACAGGGGAAGTCAGCGTGGGTGAGCGCTGTCCTTCACCCTGCGTGTGCGTTAAGTTTTTAGCCGAGCTGCGCGAGCGCGTTGGCGAGAGCGAGACCGTCGTGGGTCTGGATCAGCTTGCCAGCCGAGATATTCGCGGATTAAAAGCGACGCTGGCGGCACGCGATTCGCGTTACAACCTACTGGCCGATCAGCGTACGCTATGTGCGATTAATCAAGTGATGGCCAATGATGATGCGCTGGTGACCGATAACGATGAAGTGGCATTTTTTCCGCCGGTCACGGGGGGGTGAAACGTGGATATTAAAGTTGCCATTCAAGCCGCGCCTTTCTCAATGGCCTATGGATATGACGATGTGTTATCAGAGCGCACGGATATTGGCGCGGTGGTGAGTTTTACCGGACTGGTGCGTGATTTCAATGAAACGCCCGATGTCACCGGTTTAACACTTGAGCACTATCCTGGAATGACCGAGCGAACGCTTGAAGCCATCGGTGAGCAGGCAGGGCAGCGCTGGGCGCTAAACGCTGTGCGCATTATTCATCGGGTAGGACATATGCAGCCGGGCGATGCGATTGTGCGGGTGCTCGTAGCAAGCGCTCACCGCCGTGAAGCATTTGAAGCCTGTGATTTTATTATGGACTATTTAAAAACTCAGGCTCCTTTCTGGAAGAAAGAGCATTCCGCACAGGGCGAGTATTGGGTCGCAGAGCGTCACTCTGATCAACAGGATGTGGCGCGTTGGGAAGCTTCTAACGGCCCAGCAAAAAGCTAACGATTAATAACGCTATACGCTGTTCTGCTAGGAGGTCTCCGGCATTTCAGCCGCCGTAATCTGCAGGTGCACGTCAGGCATGTGCTGCATATGATCTGCCAGCCAATGAATCAAACGTGGTTGCAGCGCCTTTCGCAGATCGGCGAGTGTGTCGGCGGCAATCTCATCAAGCTGCTCATCAAGCCAATCAATAAAACTGTCTTCATCCAGCGGGCTGGCGTTTGTTGCATCCAGCATCAAACGGCCGATGCGCGCCCAGCCGTGGTCGCTAATGGTCACGGGCAGCGCTAAATATAGGCTGCCGCGTCGAGCCGTGGAAATGGCCGCATCTAATCCTGGATGTGGAACAACGCTGTTCTGATTAACAATGCAGGGCGGCTGCACATGGCGCGCTTCACGGTGAAGGCCGTGATTGTCAAAGCATAACAAATCACCATTGACCGGCGTTAGCGGTGCGCTAATGCCCAGCTGCTCAGCAATCGTCTGATGCGCCTTCTGATGCCTTGCTTCACCGTGAACAGGCATCAAGTATTTAGGCTTCAGCCACTGGTAAAGCTTAATTAACTCCTCCTGTGCAGGGTGGCCGGTCGCATGCAGCTCAGGGTGGTTCACCTCGTCGTAAATACGTACACCCAGCTGGGTTAAGCGCTTTTTAAGCTGATCAATGGGGCGCTCGTTGCCGGGTATGACCTTGGCCGAAAAAATAACGTTATCGCCCGGCTGTAAGTCGACAGAAGGGTGGCGGCCCTGAGCTAATCTCTGCAGCGCCGCTCGGGACTCCCCTTGGCTGCCTGTCGCAATGATGACGACTTCATCGGGCGGCAGGTAGCCCAAGTCGTGATTGGGCACTAGAGGCGGTAAGTCATCCATGTATCCCAGCCCGCGCGCGACGCTGACCATGCGCTCCATTGAGCGGCCCATTAAGCTGATACGCCGGCCACACTGGTGCGCGGCGCGGCCTATCGCAAGCACCCGTGCCAAGTTGCTTGCAAAGCACGAGACCACGACGCGGCCCTCACAGCGGCTGAGCGTTTTTGCTAACGCCCGAGCGACGTCCCCCTCGCTGCCTGAATGGCCGGGCATAGGAGCGTTGGTTGAGTCGCCCACGACTAAGTCGATGGGGGCAAGAGCTTTGAATTGAGCTGGGCTTATCGGCGTGCCAATCAGCGGCTCGGGATCAAGTTTCCAATCGCCGGTATGTAAAACGCGGTAACCACCGGCCAGCATCATCAGAGCACAGCTTTCGGGGATGGAGTGCGTTAAAAGCAAATAGCGAAGAGTGAATGGGCCGCTTTCGAGGGCTTCGCCAGGCTCAATGACCTGTATAGCTGCGCTGCTAAGCTGATGCTCAGCAAATTTTAGTCTAAGCAGCCCTGCTGCCAGCGGCGTGGCATAAATAGGGCAGTTCCACATGGGCCAGAGCCAGGCAACCGCGCCGATGTGATCTTCATGACCATGCGTGATAAACAGTGCTTTGGGTACGATCCCCAGCGCCTTCGGCGTATCTAAGTTGGGTACCTGAAGCGGTGAGTTAGGAAGATCTTGACGAATCATCATGCCGCAGTCGACGGCAATCCAATGATTATCATAGCCGTATAGCGTCAGATTCATTCCGATCTCACCACATCCCCCCAGCGGCAATATGCGCAGCGGTGGACGACGGCGGGGACGAATTTGAACGCGTGAAGAATGCATTAGTTATGAAGAGCCTAAAAAGTAGTGACTTAACTATACGGGAAGGCAGGGGCGGCTAACAATCATCGTTGTCCTTCCGATACACTATGCAGCTTCGTTAACATGCCAAGGTGATGGTTTGTTAGGTCGGTTTAACCGGCTAGTTTTTCATCAGTGATGTTTGAAATAGGTCAAGAGTAACCCCCATGTCGCATTATTATCGTTTAGTTGTTTCTTGCCCTGATCGAGTGGGCATTGTTGCACGCGTGTCGAGTTTTATTGCCCAGCAAGGTGGGTCGATTACTGAAGCCAGCCAGCATTCGGACTTAGAAACCGGCCGCTTTTTTATGCGTTATGAAATCCTGGCGGATTCAGTGGGTATGTCGGTAGAAGCGCTACGCGCCGCATTTGAGCCGGTAGCCCGAGAATTCAGCATGCAGTGGGCGTTGGTCGATACTCAAAAGCGTCGTCGTGTGGTGCTAATGGTGTCGCGAGAATCGCACTGCTTAGTAGACCTGCTGTATCGCTGGCAGTCGGGTGAATTGGATTGCGATATTGTTGGCGTTATTTCCAACCATGACGATATGCGTTCGCTGACGCAGTGGTACGGGATTCCTTATCATCACGTGCCGGTAGACCCGGCAGATAAGCAGTCATCGTTTGCCAAAGTGCAGGCTGAAATCGATAGCGCACGCGCGGACTGCGTCGTACTAGCACGCTATATGCAAATCCTGCCACCTGAGCTGTGCGCCCGCTATTCAGGCAAGGTAATCAATATTCACCACAGCTTCTTGCCCTCATTTGCAGGAGCAAAACCTTATCACCAGGCCTACCAGCGCGGCGTTAAGCTGATTGGCGCTACCTGCCACTATGTCACCGAGGAGCTTGATGCGGGCCCCATCATTGAGCAAGATATCCACCGTGTTAGCCACTGCCATACGCCCACTGATTTAGTGCGTTTTGGGCGCGATGTTGAGAAAGCGGTACTGGCACGCGGTTTGCGCTGGCACCTAGAAGACCGCGTGCTGATCCATGGCAATAAAACGGTGGTGTTTAGCTAAACGGCTCATCAGTGAGGCAGCGCTATCGCCACGGGGAAGCCGCGCCTTTGCGGCTTCCCCGATCAGAAGCGGTAAAGGCACGGATAGCTGGCTTATGCTGTGCTTAACCTAACGCCTGACCATTGCCGCCGCGAATCACGCCAACGCCAACGCCTTCTATATCGAGCGACTGGGAGCGCAGATCGATTTCAATCGGCGCAAAGTCGGCGTTCTCTGCGAACAGAGTGACCTGGTGACCCTGGCGCTTAAAGCGTTTCACCGTGACTTCATCATCTAAGCGGGCAACGACTATCTGACCATCGCGGACACGCTCAGTACGATGAACGGCCAGCAGGTCACCCTCTAAAATGCCGATATCTTTCATAGATAATCCGCGAACGCGCAGCAAGTAATCCGCTTTTGGCGTGAAATACTCGGCGGGCAACGGGCAGTAGCGATCAATATGCTCGGCAGCCAAGATAGGACTGCCGGCGGCTACCTCACCAATGACAGGCAGGCCCGTCTGAGAAGGCTCTAGCGTGGCAGAAAGCGCCGTGACAGACGTGTCCACTACGTCTTGAGGCTCCTGGTTAGGCAAGCGTATGCCGCGTGACGTATTGCGAATAATGCGGATAACACCCTTGCGTTCAAGTGCGCGTAGATGCTCTTCAGCGGCGTTGGGTGAGCGAAAGCCAAGCGCTTTGGCGATTTCTGCGCGCGTCGGAGGGTAGCCAAATTCGCCCATGGTCTTAACAATAAAATCAAATACATGCTGTTGGCGAGCGGTTAGTGGACGCGACATACCAAGCTCCAAAATTGTGAATAGACGGTCATAAAATGAAGGTAACTTAAACGATAAGTGTTTAAGTATACAGTATGTCTCTCTGTCCAGTATATGGCCTTGTCAATGCCGATATTTCCTGCTCTGAGAGTGCTTCAATGGTTTGAAACTAAGCGTTTTCTTATGAATACCCAGGCAGTCTGATAACAAATCAAGCGTTGAGACTACCCAGGTTATGGCATAGTATTTTGCGATGTTTTAAACACCTGTTTCTCTGGAGAGCATCATGGCTCAATCTGATACGGTGACCCGTATACTTGATACCGCTGAAGTGCTTTTTGCAGAGCGTGGTTTCGCTGAAACCTCGCTGCGCAACATCACTAGCAAGGCGCGCGTCAATCTTGCTGCTGTGAATTATCATTTTGGCTCCAAAAAAGCCTTAATCCAGGCTGTTTTTTCCCGCTATCTGGATCCTTTTACGCTGCGATTTCACACTGCGCTTGATGAGCTTGAGGCTCAGCATAATGGGCAGGTTATTCCGCTAGAAACGCTGCTTGAGACCATGGCAACGACGGTTCTTGCGGTGCCCGCTGAGCGTAATAGCTTGAAGGTGTTTATGCGCCTGCTAGGTTTAGCTTACAGTCAGGCCCAAGGGCATTTAAGGCGACATATACAGCAAGAGTATGGGGATGTGTTTACGCGCTTCACGGAACTCGTGCGCCAAGCAACCCCGGAGCTGCCAGACGCCGAGCGCTTTTGGCGGCTACACTTCATGCTAGGCACGGTTATATTCACCCTGTCAGGCCTTGATGCCCTGCGTGATATCGCGGAAAAGGACTATCATGAGCAGGTGTCGGTACGGGACTTAGTCCGGCGCCTGAGGCCGGTCGTTGTTGCCGCCATGAATGCGCCATTACCCCCAGCTTTAGAAGAAGGACACCATGCAAACGCCAAGGCTAGCTGAGCTACCTCCAACCGAGAACATCTGGCTTGAGATAGATACCACCGAGCAGCGGCTGCGCTGTTGGCGGGGGCCAAAAGTGCTGCATGAATGCGCCATTTCTTCAGGTGTTGCCGGTGTTGGCGAGCACAATGGTAGCGGTAAAACGCCGCATGGCTGGCACTACGTGCGCGCGGCGATTGGCAATGGCTTGCCGGAGAATGCGGTGTTTCGTGGCCGCCGCTGGACGGAGGAAGTCTTTTCGCCCGCGTTAGACGAGGCCTACCCGCAGCGCGATTGGATTTTGACGCGGATCCTGTGGCTTTGTGGGTTAGAGAGAGGCGTGAACCGTGGCGGTCAGGTTGACTCCCAGCGGCGCTATATCTATCTACACGGTACGCCCGCTGACCAGCCGATGGGCGTCGCCGCCTCTCACGGATGCATTCGGCTACGCAACAATGATTTGCTGCCTATCTTTGCATTGTCGTTGCCCGGTACCCCCGTTTGGTTGCACGGTGAAAGGCAGTGCTTTGACTAAACGAAGCTTTGACTAAAAGACGCTGAGCGGTATTGGGGGCAGGCTGCAAATGGCCCCGTCTTTGACACTGATAAATGATCGTCTAAAATCATCGCCCCTCTTATTGGACTTCTCACGATGACTCAACCTCTAGGCCCGGTCATGCTTGACCTTGAAGGCCCAACATTAACTCGCGACGAAAAGCGCTTGCTGCTTGAACCCACGGTAGGGGGCGTTATTTTATTTGCCCGTAATGTCGAAAACGGCTACCAGGTGCGCAAGCTGTGTAGCGATATTCGCCGCGTGCGGGGTGATTTATTGATCGCGGTTGACCAGGAGGGCGGGCGCGTTCAGCGCATTAAAGAAGGATTAACACGCCTTCCTGCCATGGCGCGCATTGGTGAGTGCTACAGCGCTAACGCAGAAGACGGCCTCGCGTTGGCAAAAGATGCTGGCTGGCTGCTGGGCATGGAAATGGCCGCCTGTGGTTTGGACTTAAGCTTTGCGCCGGTGCTTGATGTTGAAAGCGGTATATCAAGCGTGATTGGTGACCGCAGTTTTAGTCATGATCCACAGCATGTGGCCGCGCTGGGTGGTGCTTTTGTGCAAGGTCTTCACGAGGCGGGGATGGCCGCTGTCGGTAAGCACTTCCCTGGTCATGGCAGTGTCGCTGCCGACTCTCACGTCGCGCTGCCGGTGGATGATCGGCCTCTTGAGGTGATTAAACAGCATGATCTAGTGCCCTTTTATCATCTGGCAGGCCAGCTAGAAGGGATCATGCCCGCCCACGTTATTTACAGTGCTTTTGATTCCCGACCTGCAGGCTTTTCGCCTAGCTGGTTAGGCATGCTGCGCGAGTCGCTGGGCTTTAAGGGCTGCATCTTTTCTGATGATTTAAGCATGGCGGGTGCCCACGAAGCCGGTGAGCCTAAGGATCGTGCTCGTGCAGCGTTAGCCGCAGGTTGCGATATGCTGCTGGTATGCAATGACCGCGCCGCGGCACTTGAGGTAATGAGCGCCTGCCAAGATATCGACGCTAAACGCGCCGCCAAGCTCCGTTACAGCCGCGCACGGCCGGACTTAGATGCATTAAGTGCGCTAGGGCGTTGGCGGCGCACCCACGCTAAATTAGAAGCGCTGGCCAGTCAGACGAATGCCAGCACCCTCTAAGCGCACTTGCTAACCTATATCAAGATTTTTAAACCGCCGCGGAGTTGTTAGATGTCGAAGTTGGATAAAGAAGCGTTGGAGTCACTGGACTCAATGCGTGAGCTAATGGATAACGCCGACTGCTTAATCTCCCAGCAGGAGGTAGAGCGGGCGCTTGATCGTATGGCGGAAGCGATCACCCGAGATTTAGGCGATAAGCTACCGGTTTTTTACTGCGTTATGAACGGCGGTTTGATTACCACCGGCCACCTGCTTACCCGGCTGGGCTTCCCATTAGAAGTGGATTATCTGCATGCCACCCGTTATCGCAATGAGCTGCGCGGCGGCGAGCTTTTTTGGCGCGTCTCGCCGGAAGTCCCCATGGCCGGTCGCCATGTCGTTATTGTCGATGACATTTTAGACGAAGGCGCAACGTTAGCCGGTATTTTGGCCTACTGCCAAGAAGCTAAGGCCGCCAGCGTTACCACGGCTGTGCTGGTCGATAAACAGCACAACCGCAAAGCGGTACCCGGCTTAAAGGCCGACTACTGCAGCTTGGAAGTGGCTGACCGCTATGTGTTTGGCTTTGGCATGGACTATAAAGGCTACTGGCGCAACGCCCCGGGTATTTTTGCACCCAAAGGCATGTAATTGTTAGACATTCAATATTAGCGGGGCGAAAAGCGCCTCGCTAATCCAGTTTCGGCAATCATTCGCGTCGAAATCTCTTCAACTGAGAAGCGGGTCGCATCTATAAAAGGGATATGCATCGTGCGATACAGCGACTCTGCTTGATCTACCTCCTGCAAACATTGATCGATTGAGCTGTAGCGGCTGTTAGGGCGTCTTTCATTGCGAATGGCAGCCAGACGACGTGGATCAATGGTCAGCCCAAACAGTTTTTGACGATGGGGCGCGAGGGCTTTGGGAAGTTTTAGCATGCCGTCTTCATCTAAATCATCCTCAGTCAGCGGGTAGTTAGCGGCCCGGATGCCAAACTGTAGCGCTAAGTACAGCGAGGTTGGCGTTTTGCCGCAGCGTGAAACCCCCACCAGAATGATGTCTGCTTTGTCGTATTGATGGGTACGTGCACCATCGTCGTTGTCCAGCGCGAAGTGCACGGAGTGGATGCGATCCATATACACATCGTCACTGCCAATCGAGTGCGTTCGCCCCACGCTATACGAGGAGTGGGTGTCCAGCTCTTGCTCTAAAGGCTCTAAAAAGGTCGAAAAAATATCCACTTTAAAGCCCGACGCTTGGCGAATAACGTTACGAATCTGTTGATCAACAATGGTGTCAATGATGATAGGGCGTTGGCCGTCACGACTGGCCGTTGCTTCAATAATCTCTGCCAACGCCTGTGCTTTTTCCAGCGTATCGATATAGGGCTTTGTTAGCATGTTGATTTCAACATCGCTGAACTGGGCTAGCAGGCTGCGCCCTAAACTTTCCGCCGTGATGCCGGTGCCATCAGAAATAAAAAAAGCCGTACGCTTCATAATGAAATCCGCCTGTGAGTGATTGATCTATTGTGGGCTGAGCGCTTTAACAGCACAACGTGCAATGGCTCTTCCTAAAATGGGCCTGTCTAAAGTTGCTCTGTCTAAAAACGCCCTATCTAAAGAGATCCTGGCTAAAATAGCCCTGACTACATAATTGGCCTAAAAAGCCCTGCTGTTGTAAAAATCCTCCACTCTCTTCGCTATTAGACCAATGGCGAATACGTTAGCGCGGTGCTAGGGTAGCTCAGTCAATAATTCATGGTCCGTGGTTTTCGTGACTGTAGTAGTGGTCATGTCGACGTCTGAGAGCGAGGGGGTTACGTGGAAGAGTACATTCTGTGGTTCGATCAGCTGGGTATGACGGACGTAGAGCGCGTGGGTGGTAAAAATGCCTCGCTAGGCGAAATGATTTCTAATTTATCAGGCGCTGGCGTCACCGTGCCCGGCGGCTTTGCCACCACGGCCCACGCTTATCGTGAATTTCTCTCTCATGACGGGCTCAATGAGCGTATTAATGCGACCCTTGCTCGCTTAGACGTAGACGATATTAAGGCCTTGTCCGAAGCGGGTAGCAATATTCGCCAGTGGATTATCGACACGCCGCTGCCCCCAGCGTTTGAAGCAGCGCTGCGTGATGCTTACGCACAGCTGCAGGTGAAACACCCCCAGTTAAAAGTGGCGGTGCGCAGCTCGGCGACAGCCGAAGATTTACCGGATGCCTCCTTCGCCGGCCAGCAGGAAACCTTCCTGAATATTGAAGGCTTTGACAATATTAAGCGCGCTGTTCATGAAGTGTTTGCATCTTTATTCAATGACCGCGCGATTTCCTATCGGGTACATCGTGGCTACGCCCATGAGAACGTTGCGCTATCTGCCGGTGTGCAGAAAATGGTGCGTTCTGAAACCGGCGCAGCCGGTGTCATGTTTACCCTCGACACTGAATCTGGCTTTCGCGATGCCGTGTTCGTCACGGCCTCATGGGGCCTGGGCGAAACCGTCGTACAGGGTGCGGTTAACCCGGATGAATTCTATGTGCATAAAGCGACGCTAGCGGCAGGTCGCCCAGCGGTACTGCGCCGCAATTTGGGCTCAAAGCTGATTAAGATGGTTTACGGCAAAGAAGCCAGTGCCGGCAAGTCGGTGGAAACTATCGACGTCCCGCACAAAGATCGTGTTCGTTTTTGCCTAAATGATCAGCAGGTAATGGATCTAGCGCGGCAAGCAATGACGATTGAGCAGCACTACCAGCGGCCTATGGATATTGAGTGGGCACTGGATGGCGATGATGGTGAGCTGTATATCGTTCAGGCACGCCCTGAAACGGTGGTCTCTCAGCAGGAGGGCGGCAAGCTTGAGCGCTTTCAGCTGCGTGAGAAAGGTCGCACGCTGATCACCGGACGGGCGATTGGGCAGCGCATTGGGCGCGGTGCCGTTAAAGTCATCTTAAGCCCAGATGACATGGATAAGATTAACGATGGCGACGTATTAGTTACGGACATGACGGACCCTGATTGGGAGCCGATCATGAAGCGTGCGTCGGCTATCGTCACCAATCGTGGCGGGCGTACCTGCCACGCTGCCATTATTGCCCGTGAGCTAGGTATTCCCGCAGTGGTTGGCTGTGGCGATGCCACGACTCAGTTGCAAGAGGGGATTGATGTCACCGTATCGTGCTCAGAAGGTGATACCGGCAATGTCTACGCTGGGCTGCTGGATTTTGACTGCAAAGTTTCTAGCGTCGATGCCATGCCGGAAATTCCCTTTAAAATTATGATGAACGTCGGTAATCCGGACCGTGCCTTTGGGTTTGCAAGCTTGCCTCACGCGGGGGTTGGCCTGGCGCGTCTAGAGTTCATCATTAACCGTATGATCGGTGTCCATCCTAAGGCGCTACTTGAGTACGACACGCTACCCGTAGATTTACAGCAGGTGATCGACCTGCGTACGGCAGGCTATGCTGATCCGGTTAGTTTTTACGTCGATAAACTGGTCGAAGGAATTTCAACGCTCGCCGCCGCGTTTTATCCTCAGCGCGTGATCGTGAGGCTTTCCGACTTTAAATCCAACGAATATGAGAATCTGATCGGCGGCAAGCTGTATGAGCCTGGCGAAGAAAACCCCATGCTGGGCTTTCGTGGCGCCTCACGTTACATTTCAGAGGCCTTCCGCCCCTGCTTTGAGCTTGAGTGCCGTGCGTTGAAGCGCGTTCGTGAAGAAATGGGCTTCGAAAATGTCGAAATTATGGTGCCCTTTGTGCGTACCACCGATGAGGCACGTAACGTCGTCGAACTGCTGGCGGCTAATGGCTTGAAGCGCGGCGGCCCTTCCGATCTAAAAGTCATCATGATGTGTGAGCTGCCGGCGAATGCGCTGCTCGCTGATGAGTTTCTTGAGTTTTTTGACGGCTTCTCGATTGGCTCTAATGACCTCACTCAGCTAACGCTGGGGCTAGATCGTGATTCGGGCATTGTGGCCCACCTCTTTGACGAGCGAAATGAAGCGGTTAAGAAGCTGCTCGCCATGGCGATTCAGGCGTGTAAAGCCAAGGGCAAGTACGTAGGCATTTGCGGTCAAGGGCCCTCTGACCATCCTGATTTAGCGAAATGGCTGATGGAGCAAGGCATTGACTCTGTATCGCTCAATCCTGATGCGGTATTGGAAACATGGTTTATGCTGGCAGGCCAAAAAATCGATTAATCATGAGAATGTTTGTCTTTATGTTGCGCCCGGCCAGTGTGTCGGGCGTTAATGTTTTTATAAGCTATTCTGAATCGGGTAGTTTTTGCCGTTGACTGGTAGTCCCTTTCAAAAGATCGCTATCATCAGTGGTTTTTTAAAAGTAGCTTTTAAGACACTGCCATCGATAGTTTGGTCATTTCAAAAACCGCGGGAGAGCGTTGTGATGTCCCCAAAACAGATGAAATTTGCACTGCCAAGTTTGCTGGTAGTGCCGTTATATAGCTGGGGTTTTAGCTATGAAGCCCCTTCAATTTCGCCTGAAGTAGAATCGGGCTATGAAGAAAAGCCGGGTTGGTCTACAGACTCCTTTGCAGTCGCTGCAGCCAACCCGCTAGCGACTGACGCGGGCTACCAGGTTTTAAAAGCCGGTGGTAACGCGATAGATGCTGCCATCGCCGTGCAGATGGTATTGAATTTGGTTGAGCCTCAATCTAGTGGGATTGGCGGCGGTGCTTTTTTGATGTACTACGATGGCGCAGACATCCGTGCCTACGATGGCCGCGAGACGGCGCCACAAGGCGTAACCGGCGAGCTATTCATGGAAGATGGCGAGCCCTTAGCGTTTATGGATGCGGTGGCCAGCGGGCTTTCAGTCGGTGTGCCGGGTACGCTGCGGATGCTGGAAAAAGCGCATGCTGAGCACGGCGAGCTGGCTTGGGCAGAGCTGTTTAAACCCGCCATTACTCTGGCCGAGGAAGGGTTCGCTGTTAGCAATCGCCTGCATACGACCCTTGCCAGCGATGAATACTTGCGCCAAGACGCTCTAGCCCGCCAGTTTTACTACGATGCAGAAGGCGAGCCCATCGCCGTGGGTGAAACGCTTAAAAATCCTGCCTTAGCAGAAATATTGCGGCGCGTAGCAGCCGAAGGCAGCGATGCTTTAAATGAAGGCGCGGTGGCAGAGGATATCGTAGCGCTGGTTCAGAACCACCCTGAGCGTCCCGGCAGCTTGACCCTTGATGACATGAGCGGCTATGAAGCCGTCGACCGCGAGCCGCTGTGCACGCCTTGGCAGCAGTGGGAAGTATGCGGTTTTCCACCGCCTTCGTCCGGCCATCTTACCGTCATGCAGATTCTAGGTATGTTAGATCAGCAGCCGTTACTGGAAGCGCCGTTAGATAATGGTGCTGCTAGCAGCGGATGGCTGCATCAGTTTTTAGAAGCCTCGCGTTTAGCCTTTGCAGATCGTGGCCGTTATATTGCCGACCCCGACTTTGTAGACGCACCCGGTGGCGCCTGGTCGTCGATGCTGGCACCTGAATATCTTCAGCAGCGCAGCGCGCTGATTGGCGAGAAGAGCATGGGCGACAGCGCCGAGCCCGGTAATCCTGGTGAGCTGGCGATAACCTGGGCTTCTCAGCCAGACCAGCCGGAATATGGCACGAGTCACATTAGTATTATTGACGAAGACGGCAATGCCGTCGCGATGACCACCACCATTGAACAAGCGTTTGGCTCACGGATATTATCCGACGGCGGGACAGGCTTAGCCGGTGGTTTCTTCCTTAATAATGAGCTGACCGATTTCTCATTTGAGCCTGAGGTGGACGGGGAGCCGGTGGCTAACCGGGTCGAGCCAGGCAAGCGGCCGCGCTCAAGCATGAGCCCAACGCTCGTGTTTGACCAAGAGAGCGGCGAGCTGGTGGCAAGCTTAGGCTCTCCGGGCGGTGCAGCGATTATTCACTACACGGCTCGTACCTTGGTCGCGCTGCGCGACTGGGGGCTCAATGCGCAAGAAGCACTGAACCTACCTCATGCGATTACCTTAGGCGGTGATGTGTTTGTTGAGGAGGGGCGTTTTTCTGAGGCCACTATAGATGCGCTTCGCGAGCGCGGCCACACCGTGAGCGAGCGTGAGTTGACCAGCGGCCTGCAGGCCATTATGCGCCGTAAAGACGGCACGCTGTTTGGTGGCGCTGACCCGCGGCGTGAAGGCGTAGTGATGGGTGATTAGCGGTTTATTGGCGTAGCCAGTTACGCAATTTCACCAGCATTAGCGCACCGTCGCTCAACTCACGGCGGTCGTGAATAAGCGCCGTTAAACGATCTGGGTAGTCGGTAATGATAGCATCGACACCCAGGTCAATTAACGTCGACATACGGGCGCTGCTGTTAACTGTCCAGGCATGTATCTCATAACCGTACAGCCTCGCTAAACGAATTTCCCCTTCGGTGATACGGTTGTGTCTCAACCCAAGCGCATCAAATTCACGCCTATCTAGCGTTCCAGGCAGAATAAGCTGTGCCAGCAGCGTGACGCGCAGCGCCGGCGCTCGTTCATGAATATGCGTCAGTAAGGAAGGCGACATAGTGGCTACGCGCATTGCTAAAAGCGCATTCGGAAAACCGCATGCCGTGTAGCCATCGAAGGCGCTCTGCTGGGTTGCCCAGCAGCGGTAACGTATATCGCTCTCAGCATTTAAGGTGTCTATCACGGCATCGGCCAACGCCTGCTCTTGCCCAGGCGATGGCTTCATGTCGATCATTAAGCCTGCCTGGCCGCGCACAATGCTAAGTGCTTCATCTAAACCCGGTATAGTCTCGTTCTGATAAGCATCGCCAAACCAGCTGCCAATGTCATATTGGCTAAGCTCTTCTCGGGTTACATCACCAAACTCACGATTATCGCCGGTTAATCTTGCCAAGCTCCGGTCATGGTAGAGCATAACCTGTTGATCGCCAGTCAAGCGGACGTCAATTTCGACATAGTCGGCGCCATCGATCAGCGCCTGATCGACCGCTGCAAGGGTGTTTTCAGGCGCCACCATAGAGCTGCCGCGGTGAGCAATGACGGCAACATTGTCACGTATCTCAAAGCTATTGAGTATCCACCAGGCCTGCAGGCCTGCAAAAACCAGCACGCTAAGCTCAACCGCCCAGGCAAGCTTGCCTGCGTTGGCATCCTCCGCAGGAGAGGCGGGGCGAGGCTCATGATGAGCCAGCTGCATATAAAGGCATGCAGAGAGCAGCGCGTTGGTCGCAATACCCACAAAGGTAATGGTTAGGGTGAGCAGTACATAGCCAATTAAATACGCCAGCATGGCGGGAATAAGTACGGCGCTGTGCTCGGGAAGCCACCAAAGCATTGGGGTAAAAAAGCGATCGAACAGCAACGTAGCCAGGAAAGGTAGACTAATAATGATCACTAGCAGCAGCAGTACGGCGGCGCCAATAGAACGCCGCCAGCCTTGAGTTAGGCTGACGCTACGCTTTAAGGCCAACCAAGGCGGGCAGTTTTCCAGCGCCACCAATGGAAGGGCCAGCAGCCAGCGAAGATAGAGCCACGACGCTGCCCATGCCCAAGCAACGATCAGCGGCAGGGCGCAGGCAATGAAATACCATAGCGCGGGTGGACGCACACGCTGTAAATAGTAAGGGTCTATACCGCTTAGCCAAACGCTATAGAGCCAAGCGAGGGCTGCCATAAAGGGCGCTAGAAGCAGTAGGTGCGTACCGACCTGAAGAAAGACCAAGCCCGCTAGGGCGGGCAGTCGGCGAGTACTCAGCCAGAGTGCCTCCAACGCGAGACGATAGTGGTTGTCTCGCGGCCTGACCGCTACTTGCAGCATGCCGGCTTGCTGCCAGTAAATAATTAGAAACGTAAACCCAAGCCCAACCAGCATGCCGATAAGTCCCAGTGGGCTAAACAGCAGGGCGATCAGTTCGTCGTTGGTCACTACGGTGCGATTTAACTGGGCAAGCAGGCCGCGTATCACCCAGGTAATGGCGGGCAGCAGCAGGGCCGAGGCGAGCAGAGTAAAAAATAAATGATAGGCGATCAATGGACGCAGATGATCGCGCAGTGTACGTAGTAAGGCAGAGCCAAGGTGGGTCAAAGGCTGCATCGTCATTAAACGGTTAGAGTGAACTAACAGGGTGGCAGCAACTGCCACGCCTGGCAAGCGGAGCGTTGACGAGCGATGTGGTTAAGCCCACATTGATTAATAATGATAGAAAATGGCACTTAAGATGGCACTTAAGATGGCACTTAAGATGGCACTTAAAATAGTACTTAAGACAGTGACAGCTCGCGCTCAGCAACGATGATGCCATTGTTATCTGCATACAGCCACTGGCCGGGTTTAAGCGTGACCCCAGCAAACGTCACGGGCTCATCGCGCTGGCCTTCATCGTGTTTATTGCTTCTGCGCGGGTGGCTGCCGAGTGCTTGAATACCAAGCGGTAGATTGGCCAGGATATCAACATCGCGTACGCAGCCGTACATCACTACACCTGCCCAGCCGTTGGCTACCGCTTGCTCTGCTAGCATATCGCCCAGCATGGCGCAGCGATGTGATCCGCCTGCATCGACTACCAATACCGCCCCGTTGCCGGGTTCGGTAACGGCTTGTTTGACCAAGGAATTATCTTCAAAACATTTGATAGTGCGGATAGGGCCATAAAAAGTATCCAGACCACCAAAATTGGCAAACATGGGGTCAAGCACCGCAACGTCAGGATGCGCGTCGCATAGGTCCGGTGTCACTATTTGGATGGAGTTGGTCATCATGCGCTCCTTATCGGAAAGATAAAAAACGCCCCGCTCTGTTACACAGTGGCGGGGCGTTCGGTCATCGACTCAGTCAGTGTGAGAAGTCACGCTGACTGTGATGGTGCGAGCATCGGCGATGGGGCGGTCATGCTTCTTGCGCGACCGGAATCACGTTTGAGGCGATCTTCTGATACTCCTCAATTTCGTGAAAGTTCATGTAACGATAAATCTCGCCCGCCATAGCGTCAAATTCACCCATATAACGTTGGTACTCTTCAACGCTGGGTAGGCGTCCTTCTACTGCGGCAACGGCAGCCAGCTCCGCAGAGGCGAGGTACACGTTAGCACCATCGCCAAGGCGGTTCGGGAAGTTACGTGTAGACGTGGACACCACGGTGCTCTTGGCAGCAACGCGGGCCTGGTTACCCATACACAGTGAACAGCCCGGCATTTCCATCCGCGCACCGGCGCGGCCGTAGATACCGTAGTAGCCTTCTTCGGTCAGCTGATGCTGATCCATTTTAGTCGGTGGTGCCAGCCATAGGCGAGTTTTTAAACTACCTGCAGGCTGCTTTTCAAGCAATTTGCCGGCCGCACGAAAGTGGCCGATGTTGGTCATGCATGAGCCGATAAAGACCTCATCGATTTTCTGGCCCGCGACCTCAGATAGCAGGCGCGCATCGTCTGGATCATTCGGCGCACATAGAACCGGCTCTTTAATTTCAGCCAAATCAATTTCAATAATTTCAGCGTACTCAGCGTCTTTGTCAGCACGCATCAGGCTTGGGTCAGCAAGCCATGCTTCCATACCTTCAATACGGCGACTAATCGTGCGCTCATCGCCATAGCCGTTGCCCATCATCCACTTCAGCAGTGTAATGTTGGACTTCAGATATTGTGTGACGCTCTCATCGGAAAGCGTGATCGAGCAGCCCGCGGCTGAACGCTCGGCAGAGGCATCGGAAAGCTCAAATGCTTGCTCAACGGTTAAGTCTTCAAGACCTTCTATTTCTAACACGCGGCCAGAGAAAGCGTTGATCTTGTTAGACTTATCAACGGTCAACAAGCCTTGCTTAATAGCATAAAGCGGAATGGCGTGAACCAAGTCGCGCAGCGTAACGCCTGGCTGGCGCTGGCCTTTAAAACGCACTAGTACCGATTCCGGCATATCCAGCGGCATAACGCCCGTCGCCGCGGCAAAGGCCACCAAGCCTGAACCTGCAGGGAAGGAAATGCCGAGCGGGAAGCGCGTATGCGAATCGCCACCGGTGCCGACCGTGTCAGGCAGCAGCATGCGGTTCAGCCAGCTGTGAATGATGCCATCGCCAGGACGCAGCGATACGCCGCCACGGTTCATAATGAAGTCAGGCAGAGTGTGGTGAGTGTCTACATCGACCGGCTTAGGATAGGCGGCGGTATGACAAAAGGACTGCATGACCAAATCAGCCTGGAAGCCAAGACAAGCAAGGTCTTTCAGCTCATCGCGGGTCATCGGGCCAGTCGTATCCTGTGAGCCAACGGTGGTCATCTTCGGCTCGCAATACATGCCTGGACGAACACCTTCAAGCCCACACGCTTTACCCACCATTTTCTGCGCTAAGGTAAAGCCTTTACCAGTATCTTTAGGCTGGTCTGGGAGGCGGAAAACCTCTGACGCCGGCAGACCCAGCGATTCACGCGCTTTGCCCGTCAAACCACGGCCGATGATCAGAGGAATACGGCCGCCTGCGCGTACTTCGTCAAGAATCAGCTGCGTTTTAAGCTCAAACGTGGTGATGACGTCGTCGGTACCGTGCTTGCACACTTTTCCCTGGTAGGGATAGATGTCAATAACATCGTTCATGTGCAGGTTGGCAACGTCCATCTCAACCGGCAGGGCGCCGGAATCTTCCATCGTATTGAAGAAGATGGGCGCTATTTTATTGCCAAAGCAGAAGCCGCCAGCGCGCTTGTTCGGTGCGTAAGGAATATCGTCGCCGAAGAACCATAAAACGGAGTTGGTCGCAGATTTACGTGAAGAACCGGTGCCTACGACGTCGCCTACGTACACGACAGGAAAGCCCAACGCTTTAACGTCTTCAATCTGCTTCAGCGGGCCAGTTGTGCCTTGCACGACTGGCTCAATGCCATCACGCTCGTTTTTGAGCATCGCATTGGCGTGTAGCGGAATGTCGGGGCGTGACCAGGCATCCGGGGCTGGTGACAGGTCATCCGTATTCGTTTCACCCGGTACTTTAAACACGCTAAGGGTGATTTTCTCTGCCAGAGCAGGCTTAGACAGGAACCATTCAGCCTCTGCCCAGGATTGAATTACGTCTTTTGCGATACTGTTGCTGTTCTTGGCCCGCGCTTCAACATCGTGAAAGGCGTCGAACATAAGCAGCGTGTGCTTAAGCTGCTCACCCGCTTCACGGGCTAGCTCTTCATTGTCGAGTAGCTCAACCAGAGAAACGATGTTGTAGCCGCCCTGCATGGTGCCGAGTAGTTTGACAGCATGCACTTTATCGATCAGCGGAGACGTTGCTTCACCTTTAGCGATAGCGGTTAAAAAGCCTGCTTTGACGTAGGCGGCTTCATCAACGCCTGGCGGTATCCGGTTGGTGATCAGCTCGAGGATGAATTCCTCCTCACCAGCCGGCGGTGTTTTTAGTAGCTCAACTAGTGAAGCGACTTGTTCAGCGTTTAGGGGCTTGGGCGGGACGCCCTCAGCGGCACGTTCCTCGACATGCTGGCGGTAAGCTTCAATCACGTTGGGGCCCTCTCATTTGCTTTTTTCATTTTCATGGTAACGGTCTGCACGGTGCACGGTGTTAGCTGCACGGTGTTAAAAAGTGTGGCCGATCGCATGTGGTGCACGCTTGACAAACAGCGTCTGCTTGGATGGCTGAGATTCTACGACAAACTGTCGACAATGTTAAGCTAGCAAGCAGAACAGGCACTTGTACTTTGTCCTGATGTTTCGACGGTAACTAACAAAAGCATGTTTAATTAACCTTCTAAGCCTTAAAAGAAGCGCTTTTTTGCATTTTTTGGCGACAGCATAGTCGCTTGGCGGGTGTGATTGTTGTTACAGCGCGTTACCATGGGCTGAGCCGCTACGGGCTATTGATGCGCTAATAAAAGACGTGGAGCATTTTTGAGCTCTTCACTATATTAGTCAGGAGCAATGCAAGTAAGCGTGCTAAGTAAGTCTCAGGGAACTAAGCGCCAAGCGCTTATGTGCTTCATCATAATGATACGTGGGGTCGGTGGTTGTGTTATGTCGATACAGTTAAGTGCTTTGCAGGCCGCCCCTCATGGGCTTAGAGCCGATGATCTTCTGCCTGAAAGCCTCAATCAGTTCCTAGCCTGTGCCACGCCTGTCGCGTGGCTACAATGGGCGATCGAACATCCTGAAACGCTCTTGATTGACCATGCGCAGTGTGAAAAAAAAGCCGCATCGACGGCAATGAGCCTGCTATATCGCTACGTTGATCAGCCGCTGCTGCTTAGCAAAATGTCGCAGCTGGCGCGTGAAGAGCTGCTGCATTTTGAACAAGTGATTTCGTTAATGGAATCGAGAGGAGTGGCCTATCAGCATTTAACGGCCTCCCGCTACGCTGAGGGACTTCGGCGGCATTTGCGCAGCAATGACCCCGAGCGTTTGATCGATGTACTCATTATCGGGGCACTGATTGAAGCACGTAGCTGCGAGCGCTTTGCTTGTTTAATTCCCTATTTAGATGAAGAGCTTGCCAAGTTTTATCGCACGCTGGTGAAGTCAGAAGGTCGTCATTTTGAAGATTATCTAATGCTGGCTCGACAGCAAACATCGAATTCAATCGATGATCGAATCGCATTTTTTGTGGCGCGTGAAGCGGAGCTGATTACTTCGCCCGATACGGCTTTTCGTTTTCATAGCGGTGTGCCCGCTTAAGCCGCTACTAGCCTAGGCAGGATGTCTATCATGCGCGATGCTCGTGAGACTGATCAATTAACTCTTTTCGGCCATTTTTCGCTCACTCAAGGCGAGGATGCGTTAACCCATTTTAGCTACGACAAAGTCAAAGCCCTGCTCGTTTATCTGCTGCTGCATCGCCAGCCGGTTAATCGGGCGGCGCTAGCAGAGCTTCTTTGGCCCGACCAAGGACTTTCTTCCGGTAGAACTAATTTGCGTCATGCGCTGCACTGTTTACGCCAGTCGCTTGGTGAGAGCGCTGATCAGGTGTTAAGCGTGTCTCGTCAAGCGATTGCCTTTCAACTGCCGGCAAACTGGCAGGTGGATTTGCACACCCTGCAGCAACTGCTTGAGGGTCCGCGAGATTTAGAGACTCTTGAGGCACTGATGGGTTGCTATCAAGGCGATCTGATTGAAGAGCTGCAGCTGTCGAGCTGTAGTGAGTTTCAGCGCTGGCTAGTGCAGGTACGTAATGAATGGCGTCAGCGCGTGGTTCGTTTCGCCGAGCAGGTACTTGAGGCTCACGCTGACTTGCCAGGCGCTATATTAGAAGCACTGGTGAGCCGCTTTTCCGGCTATGGTCCGTTTCACGAGCGCTTGGTTCGCCAGTTGGCTGAGCAGAACAAAATGGCCGCTGCCCATGAGCACTATAATAGCTATTTGCAGCTATTGGCGCTGTCCGGGCAGCAGCCAGAACCCAGCTTTGTACAGCTGGCAAGCTTTTGGTCTGACGGCCATCACGACGCGCGCTTGATGAGTCCCCAGGGCGCTTTTTCGCGCGCGCTGGCAGTTGACAGCAAACCACTGCGTGAAGATGAAATTGAGCTTCGTCAGCTATCGGTGATGGCTATTCGGCTGCGCTTAAAAGGGGATTGGCAGGACCGTGCGGCGATGCGTAACTGCCTTGCGCTACAGCTAGAGCTTTTACGCTGGCTAGAGCAGCAGTGTCGCCATTTAGGCGGTTTCTGGCTGCCAGGCGCGACCGGTGGTTTAGGTTTAGCCTGTTTTGGCACCCATGGCCCAGCACACCAGCTGGCTGAATTAGTCGCGCTTTATGAGCATTGCCGTCAGGCGCTGCCGTTAGAAAGCGTTCGTCACTGGGCGGGTGAGGGCAGCGTACCGCAATTTGAACTGGCCGCTGGTTTAAACAGCGGGCGAGTGATTTATTTGCCCGAGCGCCAATTAGCTGACCCGCTGGGCCAAGTCACTCAAATGTCGCTGGAGCTGATGAGTGCGGCTGAAGGCAGTGAGCTGGTTATCTCCCAAGAGGCGAGCCAGCACATGCCACCGGCACTCGATCTTCAGCCTCGGTTAGTGTCTCGTTTGATGGCCAGCGATGGCCGTGTCCGATTGCGCGCGCTGGTGCTGGGGCAAAATGAAGGTGGCCGCGATGCGCTGCCGCCCAGTTTAGTGGGTCGCGAAACCGCACTGCGCACGCTGCGCGATGCATTAGCCCGGGCCGGTATTGGCTTGCGTCAAAGCGTACTAGTTCGCGGGCCCTCGGGCATGGGTAAATCTGCGCTCATGGTGGGCTTTCGCCAACTGGAGCTTAGCCGCGATGCGGCTATCTGCTGGCAGCCCACGACGCGCATGTCAGCACTTGATGCCTACGGTGTCGCCCGTACGCTGGTCAGCTGGTATCTGAAGCAGCCATTAACGGTAGAGACCATTCAGGCGCTACAAATAACGCTAGCATTAGATCCTCTAGAGGCTGATCGTCAGCACCTGCTGGAAGAAGCGCTCGGCGTGCATGAGGTGCAAGAGATTACTCAGCTGGCGCAAAGCGGTGAAGCCGTAGAGCTGGTCGTCATGCTGCTGCACCGTTTAATTGAGCACCAGGCAGAAACACGCACGCTGGTGCTGATGATCGACGATCTGCAGTGGCTAGACGAGCCTTCCTTTAAAGTGCTCTCTGGCCTACAGGCGCGCCTGCCGATTAATACCGCCTTTATGCTGGTGGCTAGCCACCATGGGCGTGATGCGCTACCGGTGAAGCTGCATTGGGATCAGAAAATTAGCCTGGGCAATCTTGATGCGCTGCAATCATCACGGCTGTTGTCTCAGCTTTCCCGCCGCTACCGTATCCATCTAAGCCCGCGACTGCGTAATCAAATTATAGAGCGCTGCGATGGCGTACCGCTTTATATGCAGGAGATTTGCCGCCGCCTGGATATGGATCGTCGAGAGGGGCGCAGCGTTCATTTTGATGAGCTGCCCAAGGGGTTGTTGGGATTGTTGGCCAGTCGGATTGATCAGCTCGAAGGTGATCGCGAGATTGCCCATGTTTCTGCCGTGCTTGGCAAGCGCTTCAGGCTGGACTTCCTGCTTGAATGCAGCGGTTGGGATAAAGCGCGCCTCAGCCAGGCACTTGAACATATGCGGCAGCTAGAAATTGTCGAACCGGTTGAGAATGATGGCGGTGTGCACGAGTATCAGTTTAGCCATCAGCTGCTTCAGGAGGCGGCCTATCTTTCTTGTCCGCGGGATGTGCGTGTCAAACTACACCAGCAGGTAGTGACCCTAATTGAGGAGCGCTTCCCGGTGTGGATTAGCCGCCATCCCGGCGATTTTGCAACGCATCTGCGTCGTAGCGGCCACTATGCTCGCGGCGCCCGCTATTTTGAATTGGCGTCTCGGGAGGCGCTTAAAGTGAGCGCTAATCGTACCGCGATGCGTATGGCCGATGCTGGCCTAGCCAGTTTACGTCACGTAGAGCACGAAATTGAGCGTGAGGTGAGCCTGCTGACCGTGCGTGGCCAAGCGGCGTTCTCATTAGAGGGGCACGGTTCACCGATCGCCCATGAGAGCTTTGTGCGCGCCCGTGAGCTGCTGCGTGAATCAGGCATTGATAGCTTAGAAGATCCTGAAGATTTAGAGCAGATATTCTTAGTTAAGTGGGGGCTGTGGGTAGGGCGCAGCCAGCGCTACGCCCATGCGGACGCGTTTGCATTGGCTTCAACGCTTGCGGATATTGCCACACGCCTTGAAGACCCACGCTATCGCCGTTTGGCGGATTACGCACGCGCCAATTGCGAGTATTGGGCAGGGCGTATTCAGCAGGCGCACGATCATTTAGATGAGATTGATCCCCTCAATGCGCAGATGATGATTGAGTGGCTGCCTTTCTCTGATCATCCGCAGGTTTCAGCCGCCTGTTTTCAAGGCTGGGCGCTGTGTCTGCGCGGCGATTATCAACGCGCCGAGCGGCAAGTTTCCGCCGCCATTCGTTTGGCTGAAAAGATTGCTCATCCGGGGACGTTGGCGATGGCTCTGCTGTTCGCCGCGTCGCTTTACCGCCAAATAGGTCACGTACATTTAGCCGCACGTCACGCCGAGCGGGCAGCGGCCATGACCGCTACACCAGACCTGCAGCTGTGGCAGATTTCTGCACAGAGCGTGCTTGGCTGGCAGCGAGCGCTGGTGGGAGACACTGCAGGGTTAGCGCATATTCGCGACAGTTTGGATCAAATGGCCGAGCTCAATGGACGCGACCGCTATCAGCGGCCGTCATTCTGGTATTCCGACGCTTGTATTGAACTGGGTGAATTAAGCGCTGCTGAAGATTATCTTGAGCAGTGCCTGGTGATTGCCCGTGAGCGCACAACGCTCTTTTTACCTGAGCTTGCCACCCAGCTGGCGAAAGTGCGTAGCTTGCTTGAGTATCCGGCTCATGAGGTGAAAGCACTTGCAGAAATGGCTATTAGCCAGTCTAGAGAGCATGGTAATCGTCACCAGGAGCTGGCGGCCTTAGAGCTATGGCTGACGCACATTGAGCCTAATGATCAGCAGGTTAAAGACAGCTTTAGACGCTTATTGAGCGAGGTCAGCCATAGCGATGCGCCAGTGCTGACGCGCTGGGTCAGCTTACTAGACCGCCGCGCGCCTATTCTGGTGGATGCGGAAAGTTAGCGGCGAGCCTCGCCGCGTTAACTGGTGCTTTGTTCTAACCAAATCAGTGTGGCGAGTGCCTCATCGCGGTGCTCGCCACAGACGCTGAGATCAAAGTTAAAGCGTGCGCAAACGCTGGGTCGGCTAGGATCGCCAAATAGACGACAGAGGTTATGCTCATCCAACTGTACGCACCTCACGCCCGCCGGTTTGCCTGACGGCATGCCGGGAATATAAGAGCTGATGGAAGGCGCGATGCAGCAGGCGCCGCACCCCGCACGACAGCCCTCACTCATGCCGTAACGCTGGGCGTAGACATAGCAATTGCGCCTTTGTTAATACCTTCAAATGCTTGGACTCGCGTTGCTTGCCCGCTTTGCGTCGCAATTTTTTTCGCTAGCCAAGCCGCTATATTTTCCACCGTCGTGGGGCCAGGCAATATTACGCACTGCTGCTGAGGCAGCGTAATGGAAAAATCACCTTGAGCGGACTGATAGCGGCAGGTAAGGCGCTCGCTATCCTGAGCGGCGATATCAGCCTGTTCGAGTAAATAACGGTTATTTAGCCAATCCGACCATTGCTGTTCAAGCTGCGGCTGGCGTTCATTTTGCTGCCAAATATACAGCCGTGAACAATGCCCGTGAGCAATGCGCTGACAGTTGCCGGCATGGCGCTTGAGGCCGTGGCTGTAGCCATACGAGGCGCCCTCATTGGCCTCTTCGCTGAGCGTCAGCGTAACGCTATGGACATTGTGAGGCCGCCGTTCGGTCAGTATCTGGCTTAAGTGCTCGGCTATGCGAGGCACGGTGATATCAGGCCAGGGCAGCAGAGTAAAGGCTTCCTTAGGGCCGCGCACCTCCATAGAGTAAGGCGTGGTGGTATTAACGCAGATGCCTTCAGCGCATTCCGTAACGCTTACGCCGGATGCCTGCGTCGGCACTAGCAGAGTGTGGTCTAACCCGCTGTCCAGCGTGCGTTTAATCCACGGTTTTACTTCACCAAAATCAAACAGCATGCCGTCTTCGCCGAGCTCGCCATCGAGTATGGCGTCTACTTGCCAGCTGCAGCCCACCAATCCCTGCGTGGGGCACCAAAGAGAGACGTCGATATGCGTCAGTTGTTGAACGAATAAGGACATTAGTCAAAACCTGCTAATTTGTGTATTTGCAGCGATAGGCGCCACTGAGGGTTGGCCATGCAATAGGCGGTTGCTTGGGCAACGGTAGACGCGGTTTGATTCAGCGGCGCAAGGTCCATGGGCTGTAGGTAAAAGTGAGTGAATCTAAAGCCGCTAAACTGCTCTGGAGGCGCATCAGTTTGAGGGAAAACCAGCTTTAACTCGTCTCCTTGCGTAACGGCCAGCGGATTGTTGCCTTTTGGGCTCACGCATAGCCAGTCGATGCCAGCGGGCGGTGCAAGGGTGCCGTTGGTTTCTACCGCCACTTCAAAGCGATGGCTATGTAGCGCCTCTATGAGCGCCTCATCAAGCTGTAATAACGGCTCGCCTCCGGTAAATACCACGTAGGGCGTCGCCTTGTCCTGTAGATCGGGCCACAGCGATACAATGTGTTCAGCGAGGGCGTTGGCGTCCGCGAATTTTCCGCCATTAATGCCGTTAGTACCGATAAAATCGGTATCGCAGAACGTGCATTTTGCCGTTGCGCGATCGTCTTCCCGGCCTGACCAAAGATTGCATCCGCTAAAGCGACAAAATACGCTAGCTCTGCCCGCTTGCGCGCCTTCGCCCTGAAGAGTGTAAAAGGCTTCTTTAACGTGATACATCAGCGCTGACCTGCTGCGGCATCTGCGCTGTAGATGAGGGGGTCCGTCACGTCATTAGCGGCAAAGGCCGCGAGTCGTTCAGTGCAGCTGCCACACACGCCACAGGCTAGTTCTTTACCTTCATAGCACGTCCAGGTGTGGCGATAATCTAAGCCCATGGCCAGGCCGTCGCGCAGAATATCTGCCTTGCTGGAAGAAAGATAAGGGGCGTGCAGCTGTACAGGTTCAAAATTGGCAATGCCCGCTACGTGGTTCATAGCGTCAACAAATTCAGGGCGGCAGTCGGGGTAAAGAATGTGGTCGCCACCATGGGCACCATAGTCGACTCGCTCAGCGCCAATATTCAACGCCTTGGCAATCGCCAACGAGATCAAAATCATATTACGGTTGGGCACGACGGTTGAGCGAAGATTGTTCTCGGCGTAATCGCCCTGGGGCATGGCTTGGTTTGGATTAGTGAGGGCTGAGTTATCGATTAAACCATGGATGGCGCGTATATCGACAACCTGATGAGGCAGCCCAAGCGTGTTACACACTTGTCGGGCCGTATCGAGCTCGCGTGCATGGCGCTGACCGTAGTCGAAAGACAGCGCATGGACGTTGAGCCCTTCACGCAGCGCGCGGTGAAGCACGGTGTAAGAATCCATTCCGCCGGAATAGATAACAACGGTCGTGGCGCTGTCAGCAGCCAGTGAGGATGTTGATGACATAAGAAATACTCTTTGTCGGAGAATTTATTGATCGCGGGCCGTGATTAGCGGCTGCGGCGTTCCGGGGTCCGGTCCGGAAGGGCGGCAGTTTACGCAATCGCCGCTAAACTGACCAGTTTTAGCGCACAATTAAGCGAAATGCAGGGTTGGCGGGCAGCATTAATATCAACATGCTACGCTAATCGTCCACACTGTTAGAGGGCAACCAATGGCTACCATTGAACACAGTGAAATCGTTAATGCATCACCTGAGCGGGTGTTTGAGCTGCTGCGCCGTGTAGAAGACTTTGCTGACTATTCAGATTTAATTCGCTCTATAGATTCTCTAGGTGAGAATCGCTATCGGTGGCACGTGCGCGCCGTGGGCATGGACTGGGCATTTGACGTGCAGGTCACTGATATTCAGCCCCCAAATGTTCTCGCTTGGGAGTCGTTAGACGGCGTTAAGAATCAGGGTCGCTATCAGCTGAGAGGCGTTCCCGAAGGTACTGAAGTGGCGCTAACGCTGAGCTATGAAATTCGCAATCGGCTAATGGAAAAAGCCGTTAATAAAGCCGCTAAACCGCTGGTCGGAAAAATAAGCCGACAGATTCTGGAGCGTGTAGAGGCAAGGCTCAATGAATAAAGCGCCGCGACATGCGTGGCGCTGGGCGCTTGGCTTTGCATGCTGTGCCATGCTGGCTTATGTGTGGCTATGGTGTTCACCTGATCTGATGGCGATTAAACAGTGGGCATCGCAAGCATCGCATCATCCTGCGGTGATCGTTTCAGTAATGCTGATTATGGCAGTGACCCTAGCGATAGGGCTGCCCGGAAGTATCGGTCTATGGTTGATTGCGCCTTTTTATCCACCGTTAATGGCAACCATGATGCTCACGCTCAGTAGCGTTGCCGGTGCATTGGGCGCTTATAAAATAGCGGCGCGGGCAGGCAAACGCTGGAACCCCGGCGGGCTGACGTTAAAAGTCATGCAGACGTTAGAGCGGCGTAGCGATTTAATGACCCAGTCGGCGCTGAGAATATTGCCGGGCTTCCCACACTCGGTGATTAATTTTGCAGCAGGGTTGCGCGGCATATCGCTAAAAACGTTTCTGTTAGCTGCGGCGCTAGGCTTGTCCGTGAAGTGGGGCGTTTACAGTAGCGCCATTTACGGTGCGTTAGAGGCTATTGAAGAAGAAAATGCGCTGCAGTTCGACGTCGTACTACCGCTGATCGCATTAGCATTGCTACTGTTAATAGGTGCGTGGTTCAGACGTCGAATCGAAAGGGCAAGATGATCGTTAGAGAATGATCAATGGGGTTTATGCATAGAAGCGTCCAAGTGGTCAACGACCTCGGCCCAGTCGGCATCCTCAGCGACCGCTTCTTGTAGAAAGTCTGCCTGCCCTTCATTCCAGCAGGGCGCGTTGGCAAGGGGCATTGTGTCGGGCAGCGGCGCATTGCGCTGAATAAAGCGTTCGATGGAATCAGCATCAGACGCAAGACCTAGCTGCTCGAAGAGCTCGCTGAAATAGTGTACCGGCTTTTCCATGATCGATTGCTCCTGCAAATGGTTAGTTACTCTACACCATAGCGTGAATCTGATCTTAAGCCAGTGTGCAAAACGGCCAATGCGCTAGCGTTCACCGACGAGTGGCGTCAAAAAGCGCTGACGCTGATCGTTTAGAGATAGTGGCTGGGCTAGCAGGTGCGCAAGCTTAGTGAACGCCGCTTCGGGCGTCATGTCATCGCCTGAAAGGATGCCGGCATCGCTAAGCCCATGCCCGGCCGCGTAAGCACCTAGTTGGATACTGCCTTGCGGGCACTGGCTAATCGCGGCTAATAGCTTGCCTTCGCCACTGGCTTTAGCAAGCACATTTAGCAAGCTAGGGTCGTCAGGCAGATTGCCAGCGCCCCATAGTTGCAGTAGCGCGCCTTTAACCCGCGAATCACCCAGCCATGCGTCCAGTTGCCAGGCTGAAATGCCTGGCCAAAGCGCAATGCGCAGGATTTCTCCGCGGTCGACTAAGCGGTAGTCGGGTAATTCAAACCGAGGCGCGCCGCGCTGCTGAAGGCCAAGCCCGCGGCTAGGGTAATAAACAAAATCGTCGCCGACACGCTCACCGAGCACTGGATAATTGGGGCTCACAAACGCATTGAGTGCTTGGCTGTGGTGTTTGATAGCGCGGGCGCCGCGCAGCAGCTGTCCCGCAAAGTAAATGGCGACTTCTTGTAACGCGGGCGTGGCGGCGAACTGCAGCGCGCCGTGTAAGTTATCCAGAGCATCACTGCCGTGTGCTTCTAGCGGCAGCATTGAACCCGTGAGAACCACGGGTCGATCCACGCCTAGGAGCTGATAAGCAAGGCTCGCAGCGGTCCAGCTCAGCGTGTCAGTGCCGTGAATAATCACAAAACCCGAGTAGCTCATCAGCCGGTCATTGATATCGCGGGCTATCTGCTGCCAGGTAAGCGGCGTTGCCGCGCTTGAGTCAATCAGAGTGGCGTAGCTGATAATCTCATAAGCAGGTAGAGCCTGTCGCTGTGCTAGCGATAACCGGCCCAGCGCTGATTCCATGCGGGCAGCGAAATCGCCACCTGGCGCAAGCCCATGCGACTCTTGGCGCATGCCGATGGTGCCGCCGGTGTAGATGACTAAGATGCGTTCTTGACTCGGAACGCTGTCTGCAAGGCGGGAGTAGGTAGCCATCGTCATCTCCTGAGGCTGTGTACGAAGTCGGCGATCAGCCGGTGCGACCAACGCCCTGGATGAGCAGTTCGCCGCTTTGATCATCTAAACGCTGATTGCGACCGGCCAGCAGGGCAAAGCCGCAACAAACGCCGATGAGTCCCATCAACAGCCAAGCGATGGTCGATGTGCTGGCACCGGCTTGCAGCAATACTCCGACGCCGAAAGGGCCTAAGGCCGCCAAAGTGTAGCCGCCGCCTTGAACGAGGCCCGAAAGCTGCCCGGCTAGACGCGAGTTGGCGGTTCTTAACACTAATAAGCTAAGGGCAAGGCTAAAGCTGCCGCCTTGCCCAATGCCTAATATTGCCGCGCCTGGCCATTTCCACATCAGCGGTGCAACCAGCAGCATCCATAGGCCGATTCCGGTACACAGCAGGACTAGCAGCAGCGCAGGACGCTGGTCTCGGCCCATTCGTGCAATCCACGGCGCGCCCAACGCAGAGGCAAGCTGACACATAATGGAAACGGCCATTGTCCAGCCCGCATCGGCCTCGTTATAGCCGCGATCGACTAGCAGCGTCGGCAGCCAGCCAAAGACAATGTAGGCCATGGAGGACTGCAAGCCCATAAACAGCATAACGTGCCATGTCAGTGGCTGTTTAAGCAGGCGTAACGTGCCACTTTTTGATCGAGCTTGAGTGCTTGCAAGCGCAGAGTTAGGCATTTGGAAATGCCACAGCGCCAGCGCAAAAAATGCTAGTAGCGACCAACTCATTAAGCTTGCCTGCCAACTCCCCAGCATATTTGTTAGCGGTACGCTAAGCCCGGCCCCTAAGGCTCCCCCTAGGCATAGCGCCATGGTATACAAGCCGGTGAGCAGGTCCGCACTATCAGGAAGTTCTCGCTTAACTAACGCTGGAAGAAGCGTGCCGCCAATGCCGATTGCGCTGCCAGCCATTGCCGAGCCGATAAAAAGCACACCGGGGATAGGCAAGCCACGCAGAATAAGCCCTGCAGCGAGTAATAGCAGAGCGGCACTGAGCGTCCGCTCGCTGCCAATGCGTTTAGCTAGCAGCGGAGCAAGCGGGGCGGAAAGGCCCAGGCAGAGCACTGGCAGGGTTGTCAGCAATCCTGCGGCTGTGGCGGAAAGCCCTGTGCTTTCTTGCAGGCGGGTTAATAGAGGCGCCACCGAAGACATGGCGGGGCGTAAATTCAGCCCCACCGCAACCATCAGTAAAATAAACGTAATCGAACGACGATTAGCCATGGCCCTGCTACTTAAGGTGGGGACGCAGGTCTCCGCGAACCGCATCAAGTAGCGTAATAAAGTGGTAGTCCTGTGTGGTGTCCAGGCTGTCCACTCTAACGCTAGTACTCATGCCTTTATCAATGTGCAGCTGATCAAATATTTCTAAGGTCAGCTTGCGTGCGGGCTTATCACCGGGCGCCATAATGCCATCTTCAAGGGTGAAGGTTTCCAGTAGGGTGACCCGAACGCGAGTGCTGTTGCCTTCGCTTAGTACACGCCGCACAAACAGCCAGCCCTCGCAAGGCAGGGCATGATTATCGTCACGCTGGCGTAAAAACAGCGTGCGGTAGCAGGCACCTTCAACGGAGGCCTTTTCAGCCATGCTGCGATAGGCCTGCATCACTTGTTTAGCTGAGGCTCGTGCGTCTTCGAGACGTTGCACAATGCCTTGATGTTCGCGGCTGAGCTGTTCTTGACGTTGAAACGTCAGCCATTGGCGGTAGTCGGCCATAAGGTGGGATGACGCCATAATCACTCCATGAAAATTGTTCACGCCAAAAGGCTGGAAATAGATGCTAAAACAGCAGTTTGGAATATGCAAAGGGTTATCCTCTGCATATTCCGACAGTATCAATTAACGCCGAGCGCGCCGTTTGCGTTCACCACCACCGGCATTGGCACTTTGGCCCTCGGGTTTACGTTTAGCTCGCGGCTGGCGCTGATTACGGCGGCCGTTTTCGATCGGCTCGGCCTTGATGCTAGGGTCAGGCTCAAACCCCGGTTCAATGTGCTTTGGCAACGTCTGTTTGATCAGACGCTCGATACTGCCCAGTAGCGCGTCTTCATCAACACACACCAGCGAAACGGCTTCGCCATTGCTGCCAGCGCGACCCGTACGGCCAATGCGATGGACGTAATCTTCGGCAACGTTGGGTAGGTCAAAATTGACCACGTGAGGCAGTTCGTTAATATCCAGGCCGCGCGCAGCGATATCGGTTGCTACCAATACCTGCAGATCGCCGCTCTTAAATGCCGTTAATGCGCGAGTACGAGCGCCTTGGCTTTTATTGCCATGGATAGCCATAGCGGGAATATCTTGTTTAGAGAGCTGCTCGGCTAGGCGGTTAGCGCCATGCTTGGTACGTGTGAAAACGAGCACTTGAAACCAGCCATTCTGCTGAATTAAGTGGGCTAGCAGCTCGCGTTTTTTCTCACGATCGACGCGATAGATAGCTTGCTCAATTTTTTCGGCAGTCGTATTGCGGGGCGCCACTTCAATCAGCGCAGGGTTATCCAGAAGCTGCTGAGCAAGGGTTTGGATCTCGTTAGAGAATGTCGCCGAGAAGAGTAAATTTTGACGCTTTTTAGGCACTAGGCGTAGCAGGCGCTTAATGTCGTGAATAAAGCCCATGTCAAGCATGCGGTCGGCTTCATCAAGCACTAAAATTTCAACCGCGGACAGGTCAACGTGCCCCTGCTGGTGTAAGTCGAGCAAGCGGCCAGGCGTTGCAACGAGCACATCCAAACCGGCTTTAAGCGCGTCGATTTGAGGCTGTTGGCCAACGCCACCAAAAATGATGTGCGAGCGCAGCGCGAGATGCTGACCATAGGTGGAAACACTTTCACCAACCTGAGCGGCAAGCTCGCGTGTCGGCGTCAGCACTAGCGCACGCACCTGACGTTTTGCCGGACGTTTGCCGCCGTTAAGACGTTGCAGCATGGGGAGTGTAAAACCAGCTGTTTTACCAGTGCCCGTTTGGGCGCTGGCTAACATATCACGACCTTCTAGTACGACAGGGATAGCCTGTCGTTGAATCGGAGTAGGTTCGGTGTAACCTTGCGCTGTGACAGCGCGTAATAAATCGGCGTGCAGGCCAAGATCAGAAAAGCTCATGCGTTCTCCGCAGCCACCTAGTGAGTCAGTACTGGTAAGTAGTGTGTGCCACTAGATGTAATGTTCAAAAAGCGAGGTTGATTCACCAGCGCGGCAGCAAAGTGTGTCAGATAATTCACTGGGCAGCGATGGTCGTTGGTTAGCCGTGTGTGACCGTGACAGGTGACATGAAAGCGACAACGCTGAGAAGCGCTGCGGATTGATGTGCACGGACACATCAGAAAACTTACGTGTCGGTAATAAGCCGGGCAGTGTAACACGGTTATAACTAGGCAGCTTGTTTAGCTGCCTAGTATCAGCGAGGACCTAATGTCACAGCTCAGTCGACGTAACCGCCCTGGCGTATCTCTTGGGCGATAAGCTCAGCGGCTTGATCCCAGCTATTGCCGAGGGCGCGGACCAGTGCAGGGTAGCCGTCTTCCTCAAGCTTTGTTTGTGCATAGAAGTTTTCCATTACCAGCAGCTCGCCCTGGCTATTAAGCAGCTGCCACTGGCCACTCGTCACGGCAAAACCATCGAAGCGGCCTTGGAACTGTTCAATATCTAGGCGTAGCGTGAGGGCGTCTGACTGTGAGCCTTCTGCACGGACGACCCTGACCGTCGGCAGTGCTTGCGTTAAGCGAGCGCGTAGCCCGCGCTCAAGTTGCCTACCCAGGCCCTCAGCCCACTGATGCTCACGCGCGGCGTTCAGCGTAATATCGTCCAGCTGCATGACGATGCCGTCGACATCTAGGTAGTGGGCGAGTCGTGGAGCGCTCAGCCGCAGTGTATTGCTGGGCTGGCCTGATGCAATAACCGCTTGATCGCTCGGCAGCATATAGCGGGCCGGTGGCGGAACGCTACTGGCGCACGCTGACACCAAAAGGCAAATCAGCAGTGCTGGCAGACACCTCAGCCACGTCAACCTACTTGTCCCTATCAACATATTTGGCTCCTTAGTCGCGTGGTGCGCGTGGAATGGGGTCTTGGGTATCTAAATTATCAAACAGAAGCGCCCTTGGGTTATCGCTCAGCGTGCGTGCCAACGGCTGTAAGTCGCGCATCAAGCGGTCTAGTCGCTCAATGGCTGTGGTAAGGTCTTGATAAGCGGGTGAAGAAGGGGATAGCCCTTGCAGCGTGCTGCGAAGCTCTTCAAGAGTGGCGTTAAGGTTGCCACCTACGGCTTGCGTTTCAGGGTCGTTAAGCAGCTGATTAATAGAAGCGCTAGTCTCACGAACTTCGTTGAGAACGCTTTCAGAAGCCTGCAGATTACGCTCCAAGCCGGTCAGCAGCGGTTCTACTTCCAGCGCGTTTAGCTTATCGAGTAAATCGGTCACCTGCGCCTGTATTTGTGCAAAGCCGCCAGCCACCGTTGGGAATACTTTTCGGCCAGAAAATTCTTCGCTCACATAGCTTTCGTTAAGATCGCGCTGAAAGTTTAAGTCGACAAAAAGCGCGCCAGTCAGGAGGCTGCCGCTTTTTAGCGATGCGCGCAGGCCGAGCGCAAACATGCGATCAAAGCGTCCTGCCCATTCTTCCAAATCAATATCGTTATTCTCAATGCCCAGACGCTGAGGCTCAATTCTTATCAGCACGGGAATCGCGAAGCGGGCCCGCGAATCTGGCTGAGAGGCTGTAAAGTTCCAAGGTACGGCTGCGACGGTACCCATGCGGACACCGCGAAACTCTACCGGCGCTCCCTTTGAAAGGCCGCGCACGGTTTCGTCTGCCAGCAGCACATACTCTAGGTAGCGATTAAACGTGCCTTCTCGTGCGGTGTCTTCGTCGGCATACAAAATGAAGTGTGCATCGGCTTCAACCGGCTGCCCCATAGGAAGGTCTTCGGGGACGCCAAAGGTCACGCCCCCGCCAAGTAGCGCTTCAATTGACTCAACGTTAATGCGCACGCCATCGGAGCCTAAGCGAAAATCCACGCCGCTTGTCTTCCAAAAGCGCGTGCTGTCAGTGACTAGCTGCGTATAGGGCTCCTCGATGAACACCTTGTGCTGCATCGTGCGTGATTCGGGTTCAAAACTATTTTCCTCAATACGGCCGACGGTATAGCCCTGATAAGAAACAGGGTCGCCTACTCTCAGCGAATTGCCTAGTTGGCTACTGAGGCTAAGGCGCAGCCCCGCTTGACCGGCAGGTGCTACGGGAGGAGTCTCACTCACCGGAAATTCGCGGCGCGGCGCTTCATCGGTGCCGGGCTCAAGCTGAATGTAGGCGCCTGACAGTACGGTGCCTAGGCCGCTGATGCCTTCACGGCCAATACGCGGCTTGACCACCCAGAAGCGGCTATCTTGGCGTAGCATTTCCTCAACTTCAGGCTGAATGCGTGCCGTCATCACCGCATGAGAAAGGTCGTCGGATAGCCTCACGCTCTGCACGCGCCCAATTTCAACATTGCGGCTGCGAATCAGTGTATTGCCTGCTTCAATGCCCTCGGCGCTGTTCATGGTCAGCGTTACCAGGGTGCCACGGCTGGAATAGTTGTCGTAAACCAGCCACAGGCCAATAGCGATAGCGACAATGGGCACCACCCAAATGGGTGACAGGCGCGTTTGTCGCGATGTCTTCGCCTTGTTTAAATCCGTGCCGTCGCTTGGATCGGTGCTTTTTTGATCGGTATTTGTCGGTGTTTCATTAGCCATCAACAGGTTCCTTGGTGGCCGTTTTACGGCGTAAAAGAGAGCGGCGAGCTGGGAGAGGTGTATCCCAAATTAAGCGAGGATCAAATGTCATGGCGGCCAACATGGTTAGTACGACTACCGAGCCAAAAGCCAGTGACGCGGGGCCCGGTGCAATCGACATTAAAGATCCTGCGCGGATTAAAGCAACTAAAATAGCCACAACAAAAACGTCGACCATCGACCATCGGCCAATAAATTCTGTTAACCGATAAAGCCGAGTACGGCTTTGGGCATTCAGCGCACTGCTGCGTCTAACGACGAGACAAAGCCACGTTAACGCGCCCAGCTTGCCTAGGGGAACGATCACGCTGGCAATGAAGATCACCATAGCGATAGGCCATGAGCCCATTTGAATAAGCTGGACGACCCCGCCAATAATAGTCGAAGGCGTTGAGTTGCCTATGCTCGTGGTCGTCATTATGGGATAGATATTGGCGGGAATATACATAATGGCTGAGGCGCCAAGCAGAGCCCATGTGCGCTGCAAGCTATTCGGCAGGCGCTGGTGCAGCTTTTCATGGCAACGAGCACAGTGCCCTCGGCCACGCCCAGAAAGTCTGTTGATAAGCCCACACGTTGGGCAGCCGGTTAATCCTTGGCCAGCGGCCGGTATGCCTGTTTGCGTACCTTCTGGAGAGAGAGGCTCGCCCTCTAGAGAAAACCACATCCAGTCGGCATCAATGGATTGCGTGGTCATCAGTAACAGCAGTGCAAATGCGCAAAATGCCCAAAACGAAATGCCCAGAGAAACATCGGCTAAGCCGGCTATTTTTATCAGGCTTACCAGGGCGCCAATAATAAATACATCGGCCATCATCCAGGGCGTTAAATGCGATAGCGAGCGTGCAATGTCACGGCTAAAGGGCAAGGGCTGATCACGCAATAGACCAAACTGAAGCCACAGCACCCCCAGTAGATAAACGGCAGGCAGCACGACAATGGTCATGATGACGGCAATAGCGACCACGGGTTGATGAAAGCTAATAAGCGTAGTGGCAGTTTGCGATAGCTCAATGCGGTTGCTAACGCCACTTACGCTAAAACTAATAAAGGGGAATGACACCGCCAGGATCAGAGCGGTGAGTGCTGCTACGGCTAGGGCCATACTACGCTGCGCTGGGTAGCGATGGCGTTTGACAAGCACGTGTGAACAGCGTGGGCAGGTGGCTTTTTCACCTGAACTTAGCGGCGGCAGCGCCGATACCCAATCGCACTCATGGCAGGCGCGCAGGCGCCGGCGCTGAGTTCTAATCTCAGGCGGCGAAAGGTCAACAAGAGGAGTGTTAACCGGTAACGAGGGGCGTTTCATGAAACGTTGTGAGGGCAAAAGCCAAAACTCTCAGTGCGTATTTGTAGCAAAGCTACTAGGATGTGGCGCATTAAGCTGTCAAACACATATTTTAGCAATGTCGCGGGGCTAAAATATCGTCTAAAAAGCGCAAAGAAAAGCCTTTGGCCAGAGCGTCGGCGAGGGTGTCGATCGCTTCTCGATGGGTCATTGGCGCCGTAAACAGTGGATGCGCACTGCCTAATGCATTCCAGTATGCATTCCAGTTTTATACAATGTCTGTCTAGGTCTTCGTATCTAAGCGTAAAGCTCATGAAATAGCATTTGAACATGATGCTAGGAAATAGCACTTTGTCATAGCACTTTATAGTAGTGCTTTTATAGAACGATGCTTCTACAGAACGATGCTTTGATAGAAAACTTAGTCATATTGCCTGAAGATAGCGCCTGAAACTGAACTTGAAAACAGCACCTGAAAATGGTGCCTGTCATTATGCCCATAAGGAAATGAAATGTTGCTACCAGTATTAGCGGTTGCGTTCGGATTGGCGTTGCTGGTTTGGAGTGCCGAGAAATTTGTTGAAGGGGCTGCGGCAACGTCGCGCTGGCTAGGGCTTTCGCCTTTGCTGATAGGGATGCTGGTCATAGGCTTTGGCACCTCCGCACCTGAAATGATGGTGTCGGTGCTGGCCGCGACGCAGGGTAATCCGGGCTTGGCGGTGGGCAATGCCTACGGCTCAAATATTGCCAACATTGGTCTAGTGCTGGGGTCTGTGGCGCTTATTGCGCCGCTGGCCGTGCACTCTAGCGTTATTCGCAAAGAAATGCCGCTGCTGATGCTATTCACGCTAGTCACAGGGTTGATGCTGCTAGATGGCATGGTGGAGCGCTGGGAGGCGCTATGCCTGCTGTTAGCGCTTGTTGTGTTCATTGTGGTCAGCATCATCCTTTCGCGTAAGCAGTCCGACGATGCGCTAGTCGCCGAGGTCGCAGAAACCCTTGAAAGTAAGCCAATGTCCCGCGGTAAGTCCATCATGTGGACGCTGGTAGGGTTGGTTTTATTGGTGGCAAGCTCGCGGTTACTGGTGTGGGGGGCGGTTGAAATCGCCGTGCGTTTTGGCGTCAGCGACTTGATCATCGGGTTGACCGTTGTTGCCGTCGGCACGTCTTTGCCAGAGCTTGCATCCTCTATCAGTGCCTTGCGCCGTAAAGAGCACGATATGGTGCTGGGTAACGTCGTAGGCTCTAACCTGTTTAATAGCCTGGCCGTCGTGGGGATTGCTGGACTGATCGCGCCGATTGAAACAGGGCGTGAAGTGTTGGTGCGCGATTGGAGCGTTATGACGTGTATGACGCTGCTTATGATCCTATTTGCATTTTCTTGGCGTGGGCGTCCGCGTCGAATTAATCGTTTAGAAGGCGGTATCTTACTAGCGCTATTTGTTGCTTACACCGGGTATATGGTGAGTATCGTTGTGATGTCTCAGTAAAGTTGCATGGATAAAACCGAGAAAAGAGCAGCTATGCAGCGCGGTGCGTCAATGCGACTCATCTTTGCTGCGTAGCACTTGTTATATGATGTTTGCCTAAGAGGGTGCTTTAGAAGGGCCATTTTAGTGGCCAAATAAGCTTAGCGAGTTTAGCTAGAAGTTTTTTGTCGGCTAAGCTTTAGCTAGGCTTGTGTTAGCCCATTAACGGGATGCCGATTCAGGTTTTGGGAGAGTGATATGGAACTTGATCCACTGTTGTTATCACGATTGCAGTTTGCATTTGTGATCTGTTTCCACACTATTTTCCCGGTGTTTACCATCGGCCTCGCTTCCTACATTGCGTTGCTTCAGGGGCTGTTTTTTAAAACTCATAATCCTGCCTGGGATCGTTTGGCGCTATTCTGGACGAAAGTCTTTGCTGTGGTTTTCGGCATGGGCGTAGTGTCTGGCATCGTAATGTCGTTTCAGTTCGGTACGAACTGGAGTAATTACTCGATGGCGGCCTCCAACTTTTTAGGCCCCATGCTTAGCTATGAAGTTGTGACAGCCTTTTTCCTAGAAGCTGCCTTCCTAGGGATATTGCTTTTTGGACGCGGCAAAGTTCCCCAAGGCGTTCACCTGTTTGCGGCCATTACTGTCGCGGTAGGGACTTTTATATCCGCTTTCTGGATATTGTCAGCCAACAGCTGGATGCATACGCCGGCTGGCGTCGAGCTAATTGACAATCGATTCCACGTTACTTCCTGGTCTGAGGCAATTTTTAATCCCTCTTTTCCTTACCGCTTTGCCCATATGGCCCTGGCGTCGTTTATCACCGGTGGCTTTGTGGTGGCAGGCGTGAGCGCTTGGTTTTTGGTGCAAGGTCGCGACCCAGAGGCCAATCGTCGTGCGCTATCTATGTGTCTCTGGCTGCTGCTGTTTTTAACCCCAGCGCAGGCAGTGGTGGGTGATTTCCACGGTTTAAACACGTTAGAGCACCAGCCGGCTAAAGTCGCCGCTATGGAAGGGCACTGGGAGACTTCTACTAACGTACCGCTGCTGCTGTTCGCTATTCCAGACCAAGAGGCGCAAGCCAATAAATTTGAACTCGGTATTCCTAGCCTGGCCAGCATTATTCTGACGCACTCGCCTGATGGTGAAATACCTGGCCTTAATGAAGTAGCTGTTGATGAACAGCCGCCAGTGATTATTGTATTTTGGGCTTTCCGAGTCATGGTCGGCATTGGGCTATTAATGATTGGTGTGTCGCTGATGGGGCTGATTTTGCGTCGCAACGGGCGTATTTATAGTCAGCGATTATTTTTGAGGGCCTTAACCGGCATGATCGCACTGCCTTTTATCGCGGTGTTGGCAGGTTGGATCGTGACGGAGTCTGGGCGCGCGCCCTGGTTGGTTTACGGCATAATGACGCATGCTGAGGGCTTAACGCCGTCACTCACCGGCCCCATGGCATTGTTTTCACTGATTGGCTATATCCTGGTTTACGCCGTGGTGTTCTACGCAGGCATTTATTATCTAACACGAGTCGTGCGTAACGGTATGTTGCCGGAAGACGAGCGTGAAACGACTGATCACAATGTCCATCGTCCTATGCGGCCGCTATCTGCTGCGCATACCTCTTTTGATGATGACGTTGACCCGGTGAGGAGCTGAGCATGGAAATGTTTGATCTGACGTTAATCTGGGCCTTCATCATTGGTTTCGGCATCATGATGTATGTGCTGATGGATGGGTTTGATTTAGGGCTGGGAATTCTCTATCCCTTTGCGCCCGATGAGGATGCTCGCGATGTAATGATGAATTCGGTCGCACCGATATGGGACGGCAACGAAACGTGGTTAGTACTGGGTGGCGCTGGCCTGTTAGGCGCATTCCCATTGGTTTATTCAGTTTTCCTGCCAGCGCTTTATATCGGCGTTTTCCTGATGCTTGCCGGTTTGATATTTCGCGGCATTGCCTTTGAGTTTCGCTTCAAATCAAAGCGTAATCGGCATTGGTGGAACCGTGCTTTTTGCTGGGGGTCGGCCATTGCGGCCTTTGCTCAGGGCGCAGTGGTAGGGGCCTATATTCAAGGCTTTCCCGTTGAGGACTTCGTCTATGTTGGCGGCGCGTTTGATTGGCTGACGCCTTTCTCTGTGCTGACTGGTCTTGGCTTAATGGCCGGCTATGCATTGCTCGGTGCTACTTGGCTGATCCTGAAGTCTGAAGGTCATGTTCAGGACTGGGCGTATAAAATCACGCCTATGTTACTCGCGCTGGTGCTGTTCGTGTTTGCGGTGATTAGCCTCTGGACGCCCTTTGTAAATCCTCGTGTGTGGGAACGCTGGTTTGGCAATATTCAGCTAATTTGGATATTCCCGGCGATGGCGCTGATGTGTTCCTTTATCGTTTATCGCTCGGTGCAAAAACGTCGTGAACTTGCGCCTTTCCTCGCCACGATTGGTATCTACTTCTTTACCTATTTAGGCCTGATTGTCAGCAAATGGCCGGTTATCGTGCCACCGAATTACACGCTGTGGGATGCAGCATCTGCACCAGAATCTCAGCTGTTCCTGCTGGTAGGTATGGTGTTTGTTATTCCTGTCATCTTGGCCTACACCGCTTGGACATATTGGGTTTTTCGCGGCAAAGTACGTGTAGGTGAGGGATATCACTGAGCGCATGGTAACGCAAGTGGCAGCCTTAACGCCGCGTAGTTGGCTGAAGGAATTGGCTTTAACGCAACGCAAGCGCTTGCTCGGTGCGGCGCTTTGCGGAGTGCTGGCGGGTAGCCAAACTATCGTTTTGGTCGTAGGGCTTGCATGGCTTATCGAACAGCTGGTGGTGCAGGCTCGCTCGCCGTTAGCCCTTTTGCCTGTGTTTGGTTTGCTAGCTGGCTGTGTGATGCTGCGAGCATTGTTCCAGTGGTGTTATGAGACGCTGAGTTTGGAAGCCAGCCTGCGTATTCGTCAGCTGGCCAGAACGCAGCTGTTGGACAAGCTTTCTGCATTAGGCCCAATATGGTTAACCAGTCAGCATAGCGGCTCTCTAGCCAACCAGGTGGTTGAGCATGTCGATGCCCTGGAAGGCTATTTCGCTCGATTTTATCCCCAGCTGCTAATTACCCTCTTTCTACCTCTCATAATATTGATAGTAGTGGGGTGGCTGGATTATTTAGTGGCTATTTTTCTACTCCTTTCAGCGCCGTTAATTCCTCTTTTTATGGCGCTTGTGGGTATGGGCGCTGAGCGTCTTAATCGCGACCAGTTTGTCGCCGTATCCCGACTGTCTGCCTATTTTATTGACCGCGTGCGCGGCATGACAACGCTACAGCTATTTGGTCGTACCGGCGCTGTGCAGCAGGATGTTTGGTATGCCACCGACGATTATCGCCGCCTAAGTATGCGCACTTTACGTTTGGCCTTTCTCTCTTCAGCAGTCCTTGAGTTCTTTGCCTCAGTGGCGATTGCTGTTGTGGCTATGTACGTGGGGTTTGGGCTGCTGGGCTACATTGACTATGGGCCGTCACCCTCATTGACACTGTTTACGGGGCTAGCCGTACTGCTGTTAGCGCCTGAGTTTTTCCAGCCCTTGCGCACGCTTTCACAGCATTATCATGACCGTGCAGCGGCTCTCGGCGCCGCTGAAAGCGTAGTGAATATATTTAATGTGCCTGACATGGTTAGTGCCAATGAGTACGTGAAGCCAATATCGCGCGCATCGGCTATCGAGTTAACGGCTGCTTGCGCTGCTTACCCTGGGCGTGGCCAGGTTGTAGGGCCTATCGATCTAACCATTCAGCAGGGCGAAGTGGTAGTGATTAGCGGTGAATCGGGAAGCGGTAAGTCGACGCTGCTAGCGTTGCTCGCAGGCTTTGTCGCACCGAGTGCTGGCAAGGTGCGCTGGCAGAGTGCCCGCTACGCCTGGTTGGATCAGCAGCCATGCCTACTATATGGCAGCCTAGAGGAGAACTTGCGCTTAGCGGCGCCAGAAGCTACCCGTGACGAAATGTCGGCCGCGCTTCAGCGTGCAGGCTTGGGCTCTCTCTTGGCGCAGTTGCCTGAAGGCCTAGATACGCTGATTGGTGAGCGTGGCGTGGGCCTGTCGGGCGGGCAGGCGCAGCGCCTGGCTCTCGCTCGTGTATACCTCAGTAATGCCCCGCTAGTGTTATTAGATGAGCCCACGACGAGTTTAGATGTAGAGACTGAGCAGTTTGTATTGACAGCATTGCTAGCGCTAGCCAAAGAGGGACGTTCGCTGGTGATTGCGACCCATCATATGACTGTGATTGCCTCTGCTCAGCGGCATTTTGTGTTTAAAAAGGGCCTGCTGGAAAGGGTCTGCTCATGATGAATATTTATCATGATTTTCGCCCCTGGTTGCGGCTTTTAATACAGCGGCGTCGGCGCTTTTTAATCGGTTCTCTTCTAGTGTGGATTACCTTAATGGCTGGGCTTGCGCTACTGGGACTCTCCGGTTGGTTTATTGCCGCAAGTGCATTAACCGGTATCGCCTTTGCGCTGGGTATTCCGGCGCGGCTAGACGTTTATGTGCCCGGTGGAGGCATTCGCTTTTTCGCGCTTGTGCGCACAGTTGCCCGCTATGTTGAACGGCTCTATAACCACAATACGGTGCTAACGCTGCTGGCTGATCTGCGTTATCGCGTATTCGGCTATTTAACAGGGTTTGACGATGCGCGTCTGCGCGCAGAGCGGGCGAGTGATTGGCTGAGCCGCTTAACGGCTGATATCGACACCTTGGATAATTTTTATTTACGCATACTAGTGCCACCCGTCGTGGCGCTGCTTAGCGTGTTGGCGGTGTCATTGTTCGTGGCTATATGGTTGCCAAGCGTTGCGTTGCTAATGGCGATCACGTTGGGTTTGCTTTGGCTGATAGTGACATTGTTTGCGGCTACCTGGGGGTTTTCGCAAAGCTACCAGCAGGTCGTTGATCAGCAGCTTCTTCGTCGCTTGACTGTCGATCAGGTACAGGCCTGCGCGGAGTTAATTAGTTATCAAAGTTCACAATGGCATCGGGCGCTTATTGCCAGTCAGGAGCAGCAGGCATTTAGTAATCAGCGCTCCTTAGGCCGCAGGACTGCGTTGATAAACTGCTTTGTCGGTGCCGTCAGTGGATTAATGGTGATTGGCGTTTTGTGGCTTGCAAGTCTGGCCTTTCATCAGCAGTGGGTGACGGGCCCTATTTTAGTTATGGCGGTGCTGATTGCGCTAGGTGCTAATGAGGCGTTTATTGCTTTGCCCGCGAGCTTTATGAAACTCGGTGCTAGCTACGCCGCAGTGCGCCGGCTAAATAAATTAACGGCTGGTCGCGAGCCGGTTAACTCGCCCGTTAAGTTGCCAGAAGGCGTAGGTTTAGCCATCACTGCTCGCAAGCTTTCTATAACCTATGCGCAGTCATTTATTCCGGCGTTAAGCGATATCAGCTTTGAATTGCCCGCTGGAAAGCGTGCCGTGATTACCGGCAACTCTGGAGCAGGAAAGTCGTCACTGGCCAGCCTGTTGATGGGGCGCCTAAAAGCAACGCAGGGCGATATTAAGATTGCCGGTATTCATGCGTGGCAACTATCGGCAGAGAGCCGTGCCAGCCGGTTTGCTATGCTCACGCAGCAGGTAGATTTGTTTGATGCCTCGTTAGCAGAAAATCTGCGTATTGCTAGCCCCGACGCGAGCGATGCAATGCTTCATGAGGTATTAAAGGCTGTCGCGCTGCACGACTGGGTAGGTCAACTCCCTAGTGGGTTAGATACTGCGGTAGGTGAAAGGGGGCAGCAGCTTTCGGGTGGACAGGCGCGGCGTGTAGCATTGGCACGCTTGATGCTACGCGATCCTAGCGTGGTCATTCTTGACGAACCTTTCGCCGGCCTCGATGCATCCACTGCTCAGCATATTGCTCACTCGCTGGATCTGTGGCTGGTCAATCGAAGCACTATCTTTTTTATTCATCAGGTTAGCTCGTTGGATCTGCTACCTAGCGTTGAGTATCACTGGCACCTTGATGCCGGTAAGCTTCTTGAATTGGATAAGCGCAGCAGCTAAGACGTGCAACAGTAAGGAGCCCGCAATGCATGATTTTTTACGTGACCTTCCTAAAGTAGAGCTCCACCTGCACATCGAGGGCTCGCTTGAGCCGGAGCTAATGTTTGCTTTGGCGCAGCGCAATGGCATTGATTTGCCTTACGCGACGGTGCAGGAGGCTAAAGATGCCTATCGTTTTAACAACCTGCAGGCGTTTTTGGCTCTTTATTTTCAGGGGATGAATGTGCTCCGCAATGAGGAGGACTTTTATGATCTGGCAATGGACTATTTTAAGCGTGCGCGAGGTGAGGGCGTTGTCCATATAGATATGCACTTTGATCCTCAGGCACACCTTCAGCGCGGCGTGCCGTTAGAAGTCGTGATGACCGGACTGTTAAAGGCCAAGCAAGAGGCTGAGGAAACGCTGGATCTTACGATAGGTTTGATCATGGCTTTTCTGCGTGATCGTCCTGCAGAAGAGGCACTGCATGTGCTGGAGCAGGCGGCGCCTTATTGGAAAATGCTGGATGCCATTGGTTTAGATAGTGCTGAGAAAAACAATCCGCCGGCAAAGTTCGCTGCTGTATTTGATCGTGCTAAACAGCTAGATCTTGTGCGCGTGGCACATGCGGGTGAGGAAGGCCCGGCTGAATATATCAATGATGCATTGGATATTCTTGATGTTCAGCGCATCGACCATGGAGTGCGTTGCTTAGAAAGCGATGAGGTCGTGGCCCGTTTGCGTCGTGAGCAGATTGTTCTCACGGTATGTCCGCTTTCCAATGTCAGTTTGAAGGTGGTTGAAAACCTATGTGACCACCCCCTCCCGAAGCTTTTGGCGGAAGGGCTGAAAGTCACTATTAGCTCAGATGATCCAGCCTACTTTGGCGGCGGCATGCTATCGAATCATTTGGCTTGCGCGGAAGCATTCGGGTGGGATGAGGCAATGTTTCGGCAATTGACCCTAAATGCTATCAATGAAGCCTTCGTTACTCATGATCGGCGTGAGGAATTGCGTGCTCGCTTGGCAGCGCTGTAGGCTTATATCTTTTAAGGTATTAAGCCACTGGTTATTGGCCCTTTAATAGATGTTGTTGAGCCCAATGTGAGGTTTTTGCTAATAAATATGTGATTTGCTGTTGACCCCTTCAGGAAATCGGGTAGTATACGCCACACGTCAACGGGGCACGGCCTCAGCGACCAGCTCTTTAACAATTTGATCAGGTAATTCATGTGGGCGCTTGCTGATGTTGGTGACAAATCACCCAATATCAAGGCAAGCGACTCAAGCAATAAGATTTTAAAGGCATTGCCTTTTTAATCCGTTTTGAATGAATTCGTTTGAACCTTGAGCCAAGTTTGATTCCGCTTTTGTTGTCCTCGGGTGACAAGTAAGGATCACAATGATTGTAAACTGAAGAGTTTGATCATGGCTCAGATTGAACGCTGGCGGCAGGCCTAACACATGCAAGTCGAGCGGTAGCACAGAGAAGCTTGCTTCTTGGGTGACGAGCGGCGGACGGGTGAGTAATGCATAGGAATCTGCCCGATAGTGGGGGATAACCTGGGGAAACCCAGGCTAATACCGCATACGTCCTACGGGAGAAAGGGGGCTTTGGCTCCCGCTATTGGATGAGCCTATGTCGGATTAGCTAGTTGGTAGGGTAAAGGCCTACCAAGGCAACGATCCGTAGCTGGTCTGAGAGGATGATCAGCCACATCGGGACTGAGACACGGCCCGAACTCCTACGGGAGGCAGCAGTGGGGAATATTGGACAATGGGGGCAACCCTGATCCAGCCATGCCGCGTGTGTGAAGAAGGCCTTAGGGTTGTAAAGCACTTTCAGCGAGGAAGAACGCCTAGTGGTTAATACCCATTAGGAAAGACATCACTCGCAGAAGAAGCACCGGCTAACTCCGTGCCAGCAGCCGCGGTAATACGGAGGGTGCAAGCGTTAATCGGAATTACTGGGCGTAAAGCGCGCGTAGGTGGCTTTATAAGCCGGTTGTGAAAGCCCCGGGCTCAACCTGGGAACGGCATCCGGAACTGTGAGGCTAGAGTACAGGAGAGGAAGGTAGAATTCCCGGTGTAGCGGTGAAATGCGTAGAGATCGGGAGGAATACCAGTGGCGAAGGCGGCCTTCTGGACTGATACTGACACTGAGGTGCGAAAGCGTGGGTAGCAAACAGGATTAGATACCCTGGTAGTCCACGCCGTAAACGATGTCGACCAGCCGTTGGGTGCCTAGAGCACTTTGTGGCGAAGTTAACGCGATAAGTCGACCGCCTGGGGAGTACGGCCGCAAGGTTAAAACTCAAATGAATTGACGGGGGCCCGCACAAGCGGTGGAGCATGTGGTTTAATTCGATGCAACGCGAAGAACCTTACCTACCCTTGACATCTATAGAAGATTGCAGAGATGCGATTGTGCCTTCGGGAACTATAAGACAGGTGCTGCATGGCTGTCGTCAGCTCGTGTTGTGAAATGTTGGGTTAAGTCCCGTAACGAGCGCAACCCTTGTCCTTATTTGCCAGCGAGTAATGTCGGGAACTCTAAGGAGACTGCCGGTGACAAACCGGAGGAAGGTGGGGACGACGTCAAGTCATCATGGCCCTTACGGGTAGGGCTACACACGTGCTACAATGGCCGGTACAAAGGGCTGCGAGCTCGCGAGAGTCAGCGAATCCCTTAAAGCCGGTCTCAGTCCGGATCGGAGTCTGCAACTCGACTCCGTGAAGTCGGAATCGCTAGTAATCGTGAATCAGAATGTCACGGTGAATACGTTCCCGGGCCTTGTACACACCGCCCGTCACACCATGGGAGTGGACTGCACCAGAAGTGGTTAGCCTAACGCAAGAGGGCGATCACCACGGTGTGGTTCATGACTGGGGTGAAGTCGTAACAAGGTAGCCGTAGGGGAACCTGCGGCTGGATCACCTCCTTAAACGATGCGTCACAGTCAGTAAGCGTCCACAATGAATTACCTGATCAGATCATAGAGCAAACGGTTTAAGCACGATCCCCTCTTGGGTCTGTAGCTCAGTTGGTTAGAGCGCACTCTCCGCTTTTAGTAAAAAGTAGTGTGAGGTTGGCTAGTTAGCCATGCCTTCGAGGTGATAGTAAACCGGGTCTGTAGCTCAGTTGGTTAGAGCGCACCCCTGATAAGGGTGAGGTCGGCAGTTCAAGTCTGCCCAGACCCACCAAATTTTATCCAATACGGCGTCATTTTATGACTCGCATGAAATGCCATGCTTCACCATAAAATGCCTTGTCTTGAATAAAATTACCCGGAAAGTTGGTTGCTAGATGGGGCCATAGCTCAGCTGGGAGAGCGCCTGCCTTGCACGCAGGAGGTCAGCGGTTCGATCCCGCTTGGCTCCACCATTATTTAGTATCTTAAGTTTTAACCTTAATACCGTTTGTAAATGTTTCGTGACCACTGATAAGTCGCTGTGCTGTTGTTTGTCGCACGTCGCTTTATCACTGTTTATTGAACAGTCGCTCTTTAACAATGTATATCATGCTGACAAGAACACACCGCAAGGTGGGTTCTTATATTGTGATACGTTTTATACGTATCCGGCAAATGAACGTTATCATTGCGAGATACCAGACTCCTTCGGGTTATAGGGTCAAGCAATGAAGCGCACACGGTGGATGCCTAGGCAGTCAGAGGCGATGAAAGACGTGGTAGCCTGCGATAAGGTTCGGTGAGGTGGCAACAACCTGTGACCCGGACATTTCTGAATGGGGAAACCCACTGACCATAAGGTCAGTATCTTACACTGAATACATAGGTGTAAGAGGCGAACCAGGGGAACTGAAACATCTAAGTACCCTGAGGAAAAGAAATCAACCGAGATTCCCCTAGTAGCGGCGAGCGAACGGGGACCAGCCCTTAAGCATGTGACTGATTAGACGAACAGATTGGGAAGTCTGGCCGTAGCAGGTGATAGCCCTGTAGTCGAAAATCTGATCATGTGAAATCGAGTAGGTCGGGGCACGAGAAACCTTGACTGAAGACGGGGGGACCATCCTCCAAGGCTAAATACTCCTGACTGACCGATAGTGAACCAGTACCGTGAGGGAAAGGCGAAAAGAACCCCGGATAGGGGAGTGAAATAGATCCTGAAACCGTGTGCGTACAAGCAGTAGGAGCAGACTTGTTCTGTGACTGCGTACCTTTTGTATAATGGGTCAGCGACTTATATTCAGTGGCGAGGTTAACCGTATAGGGGAGCCGTAGGGAAACCGAGTCTTAACTGGGCGACACAGTCGCTGGATATAGACCCGAAACCGAGCGATCTATCCATGAGCAGGGTGAAGGTTGAGTAACATCAACTGGAGGCCCGAACCAGGATCTGTTGAAAAAGATTTGGATGACTTGTGGATCGGAGTGAAAGGCTAATCAAGCTCGGAGATAGCTGGTTCTCCTCGAAAGCTATTTAGGTAGCGCCTCACGTATTACCGCCGGGGGTAGAGCACTGTTTCGGCTAGGGGGTCATCCCGACTTACCAACCCGAGGCAAACTCCGAATACCGGTGAGTACAGCGTGGGAGACACACGGCGGGTGCTAACGTCCGTCGTGAAAAGGGAAACAACCCAGACCGTCAGCTAAGGTCCCGAAATCCTGGTTAAGTGGGAAACGATGTGGGAAGGCTTAGACAGCTAGGAGGTTGGCTTAGAAGCAGCCATCCTTTAAAGAAAGCGTAATAGCTCACTAGTCGAGTCGGCCTGCGCGGAAGATGTAACGGGGCTAAACCAGGTACCGAAGCTACGGGTTCATTCTTCGGAATGAGCGGTAGAGGAGCGTCGTGTAAGCCAATGAAGGTGGATTGAGAAGTCTGCTGGAGGTATCACGAGTGCGAATGCTGACATGAGTAACGATAAAGGGAGTGAAAAACTCCCTCGCCGGAAGACCAAGGTTTTCTGTTCGATGCTAATCAGAGCAGAGTGAGTCGGCCCCTAAGGCGAGGCCGAAAGGCGTAGTCGATGGAAAACGGGCTAATATTCCCGTACCGGACATGGTTGCGATGGGGGGACGAAGAAGGCTAGGTGAGCCAGGCGTTGGTAGTCCTGGTGAAAGTGAGTAGGCCGAGATCTTAGGAAAATCCGGGATCTTAAAGCCGAGACACGAGATGAACTGACCACGGTCAGGAAGTCACTGATGCCACGCTTCCAGGAAAAGCCTCTAAGCTTCAGATCATGTGCGACCGTACCCCAAACCGACACAGGTGGTCAGGGTGAGAATCCCAAGGCGCTTGAGAGAACTCGGGTGAAGGAACTAGGCAAAATGGTGCCGTAACTTCGGGAGAAGGCACGCCGGCGTAGGGTGAAGAGACTTGCTCTCCTAGCCCGAACCGGTCGAAGATACCAGGTGGCTGCAACTGTTTATTAAAAACACAGCACTCTGCTAACTCGTAAGAGGACGTATAGGGTGTGACGCCTGCCCGGTGCCGGAAGGTTAAATGATGGTGTTAGCCGCAAGGCGAAGCTCTTGATTGAAGCCCCGGTAAACGGCGGCCGTAACTATAACGGTCCTAAGGTAGCGAAATTCCTTGTCGGGTAAGTTCCGACCTGCACGAATGGCGTAATGATGGCCACGCTGTCTCCACCCGAGACTCAGTGAAATTGAAATCGCCGTGAAGATGCGGTGTACCCGCGGCTAGACGGAAAGACCCCGTGAACCTTTACTATAGCTTCACACTGGACGCTGATGTTGCCTGTGTAGGATAGCTGGGAGGCTTTGAACTTCGGACGCCAGTTCGAAGGGAGCCAACCTTGAAATACCAGCCTGGCATCATTGGCGTTCTCACTCAGATCCGTTATCCGGATCGAGGACAGTGTGTGGTGGGTAGTTTGACTGGGGCGGTCTCCTCCTAAAGAGTAACGGAGGAGCACGAAGGTACCCTCAGCACGGTCGGACATCGTGCATTGAGTGCAAGAGCATAAGGGTGCTTGACTGCGAGACAGACACGTCGAGCAGGTGCGAAAGCAGGTTCTAGTGATCCGGTGGTTCTGTATGGAAGGGCCATCGCTCAACGGATAAAAGGTACTCCGGGGATAACAGGCTGATACCGCCCAAGAGTTCACATCGACGGCGGTGTTTGGCACCTCGATGTCGGCTCATCACATCCTGGGGCTGAAGTCGGTCCCAAGGGTATGGCTGTTCGCCATTTAAAGTGGTACGCGAGCTGGGTTTAGAACGTCGTGAGACAGTTCGGTCCCTATCTGCCGTGGGCGTTGGATGTTTGAGAAGGGCTGCTCCTAGTACGAGAGGACCGGAGTGGACGACCCTCTGGTGTTCCGGTTGTCACGCCAGTGGCATTGCCGGGTAGCTATGGTCGGACGGGATAACCGCTGAAAGCATCTAAGCGGGAAGCCCCCTTCAAGATGAGACATCCCTGAGGCCTAGAGCCTCCTGAAGGGCCCAGCGAGACCAGCTGGTTGATAGGCACGGTGTGGAAGCGCTGCAAGGCGTTGAGCTAACGTGTACTAATGGCCCGTGAGGCTTGACCCTATAACACCCAAGGGGTCTGGCTCAAAATGATAACGTGATGATGTTAACGCATCAAAAAAGCCGGATACGCAGCGTGTGGCTAAGCTAACTCACAAAAGTGAGACAGGCAGGTGGCACGTAAAAAGATAAAACAGTCACATCAGCATGATATACCACCAGTTACGCCTGACGACCATAGCACGCGTGAACCACCTGATCCCTTGCCGAACTCAGAAGTGAAACCGCTTAGCGCCGATGGTAGTGTGGGGTCTCCCCATGCGAGAGTAGGTCATCGTCAGGCACTTATATGAAAAATCCCCCAGGGCACATGCCCCGGGGGATTTTTTTTGCCGCCAGAAAAGATAATTACCACCCAGCAATACCGAACAATAAAATAAAACGGGCGACGTAGGCCGCCCAGAGAAAGAATCGCTGATAGGAGGTTTTAATCTCTATGATGCTGGCACTGACCCGCCGCCCAAGTTTCGTAAATGGCACGATCATCCGCTAACATCATCAGCGCAAATAAGCGCTCGCCAAGTGTTGTGCAGTGTTTGATTCGACGACTAAGTAACGATGTCGCCTGTGGATCAATAACAACAAAATCGGCTTCATAGGTAGGCGCTAGTTGGCCGATATGACTATCTAATGAAAGTGCCTTTGCATTGCCGTGAGTTAGCCCGTAATACCCTTGCCAAGCGGTGAGTGGCTGACCTCGTAGCTGCCCAACCTGGTAGGCGCTTTTAAGCGTACCAAAGCCTGAAATGTCTGTGCCTGCACCGATATCGCTGGCGTAGGTAAACGCCATACCGGTTTCTTGAGCAGCGTGACGATCAAACAAACCGCTACCGAGGAACAGGTTGGAGCTGGGGCAAAAAGCGATATTAGCGCCGCGATCTGCTAGACGCTTGCGCATGCCGTTATCGAGATGGATACCATGAGCAAAGGTGCTGCGTGGGCCAACCAGGCCTGCTTCTTCGTATACAGATAAATAGTCTTGGCTGCCGGGAAATAACTCGGCTACCCAGTCGAGCTCGCCACTATTTTCTGCTAAGTGCGTTTGTAACCACAAAGTAGGGTCATTACGCAGTAGCGCTCCGGCGGCGTCCATTTGGATTTTAGTGGAAGTTGGAGCGAAACGTGGTGTCACGCTATAACCCAGGCGCTGCTTGCCGTGCCAGTCCTCAATTAGGCGCACGCTGTCAGCAATACCCGACTGGCCATCCATCAGCGCTTCGGGTGCATTACGATCCATTAGTACTTTGCCCACCAGCATACGCAGATGGCGTTTCTGACACGCGCTGAAGAAAGCATCGACGGACCCCGGATGGCTTGAGCCAAAGACCTGAGCGGTCGTTGTACCTGCTCGCAGCATTTCGTTTAAGAACGCACTGGATAAAGCTTCAGCGTGCGCATGATTGGCAAAGCGACACTCTTCCGGAAACGTGTAGTCGTTTAACCAGTCCAGTAGTTGTCGGCCATACGATGCCATAATATCGAGCTGGACATAGTGCACATGAGTGTCAATAAACCCAGGCATGATTAATTTATCGCGATAGTCCAGCACATGGCTGCCCTCTGGCAGCGAGGGTGCTATCTCTGAAAAGTGTCCCACGGCATGAATGTGCTGGCCTTTTAACCAAAGTAACCCATCGCCGTAGTGCTCAAGGCTACCCGGCTGTGGCGTATCACCATCTCCAGGATCGCGTGCAAAGCTAATCAATTCGGCGCGAATAAGCGTATCGGTAGAGGAAGTCATATCAACTCGTGGCAGTAGAGGATTCGTCAAGTAGTGTTCGCAACGCTTGAGGATCAAGGCCGCGGGTGTCCTGGGGGCTAGGCGTATCTGCCAGCCAAAGCAGCTCAGTGATTGCCGTTAAGGCAATCGCATAGGGCGTCTTATTGCTCAATTTTTTGCCATGTAAGCAGCCGATGGGGCTGCGCACTCGCTGAATTTGCTCAGCTGTAAAACCGTCACGCTGGAGGCGTCCACGAAAGCTTGCCCATTTGCTTTCAGAGCCAATTAACCCAATGGAACCCAGGTCATCTCGCTGAATAAGCGCCGCAATCAGTGCGTAATCTTCATCGTGGTGATGCGTGAGTACCAGTGCATGCGTGCATGACGATAGTTCGGGCACACATTGCTGAGGATCATGAAGCGCTTGATACGTCAGGCGTGGATGCTGTTGCGTGTTTTTGCAAATATTCTCAAAGGCATCACTGCGGCTGTCGTACCAATATAGCTGCCAAGGAAGCGGGGCGCTTAGCTTAACGATTTCACGGCCAACGTGGCCTGCACCAAACACGGCAAGCGTTGCTACCGACCCGGGAAAGGTTTCTAACAGTATGTTGACGAAACCTCCGCAGCACTGGCCGCTGCGTCCACCTAACGAAAAGGCCTCTAAGCTGAGCCCATAGCGTTGTTCTGCTAAGCACGTACGTGCGGCGGCGATGGTTTGCCACTCAAATGTACCGCCGCCTAGCGTATCGAAGATAGCGTCCGCGGTAATGATCATTCGAGCGCCAGGTTCACGGGGGGTCGATCCCGCACTGGTGACCTGAGTCGCAAGAACGTGTGGTGTGCCTGTGCGCTGAAAGTAATCAAGCGCCGCGTGCCATGTGTTGGCAATTTGCAGAGTCACAGCGCTTTCTTCCTAACCAAATTTGCCGCCAGCATAACGCGCTCTGGCGTTGCGGGCGTATCTAAGTGAGGTGATCGCTGATAATCCGTTAGGCTTGAAAGCGCATCACGCAGCGCTGACCATACGCAAATACCAAGCATAAAAGGGGGCTCGCCAACGGCTTTTGAGCGATAGAGACTGGCCATGGAGTTAGGGTGGCCTTCCAACAGAGCAACGTTAAAAACTGTGGGTACGTCGCCAAAGGTAGGGATTTTATAAGTCGCAGGGCCATCTGTAACGAGCACGCCTTTGTCGTTCCATTTAAGTTCTTCGCTCGTCAGCCAGCCCATCCCTTGTATAAAGCCACCTTCTACTTGACCCATATCAATAGCCGGGTTCATTGATTCGCCCACGTCATGCAAGATGTCAACACGATCTACCTGATACTCTCCACTTAGCGTATCCACGCTGACTTCAGCCACCGCCGCGCCAAACGCATAGTAGTAAAAAGGGCGACCCTGGCCGACTGAGCGATCATAGTGAATCAGCGGAGTGGCATAGAAGCCTTTTTCTGATAGCGAAATACGGTGTAGGTAAGCCGTTTGAATCAGCTCGCCCCATGGAATACGACGTTCACTTTCGCCGAAACCCGCTACCAGCATGCCATCTTCCAGGCGCATTCCTTCACGATCTAGCCCATCAGAAAAGTGCTCGGTCGCAAAGTCAAAAAGACGTTCACGGAGCTTGCTCGCCGCATCGCGCGCCGCCATACCATTCAGATCAGCGCCGCTAGACGCAGCGGTTGGTGAGGTGTTGGGAACTTTGTCGGTGCGCGTTGCGCTAATGCGCACATTATCTAAATTTAAGCCCAGCTCACGGGCGACCACTTGGCAAATTTTGGTATGTAGCCCTTGGCCCATCTCCGTGCCACCATGGTTAATCATAACGCTGCCGTCAGTGTATACGTGAAGCAATGCGC